>USCX01000008.1 GCA_900553285.1 uncultured Prevotella sp. | reverse complement strand
GTGCAACGCCGTTTCTGCGCGCGAGATGGAGGACCAGATCCTCGACAACATGGACCTCGAGCGCGAGCGCGGCATCACCATCAAGGCGCGCGCCGTCCGGCTCGATTATCGTGCAGACGACGGGCAGGACTATGTTCTGAACCTCATCGACACGCCGGGCCACGTGGACTTCGCCTACGAAGTGAGCCGCAGCATCGCCGCCTGCGAGGGCTGTCTGCTTGTGGTCGACGCCACGCAGGGCGTACAGGCGCAGACCATCTCGAACCTCTACATGGCCATCGAACACGACCTCGAAATCATCCCCGTCCTCAACAAGTGCGACATGGCCAACGCCATGCCCGAGGAAGTGGAGGACGAAATCATCGAACTGCTCGGTTGCAAGCGCGAGGAAATCATCCGTGCCTCTGGAAAGACGGGCATGGGCGTGGACGACGTGCTCCGCGCCGTGGTAGAGCGCATCCCCTGCCCCAAGGGCGACGAGGGCGCCCCGCTGCAAGCCCTCATCTTCGACAGCGTGTTCAACTCGTTCCGCGGCATCATTGCCTATTTCAAAATCGTGAACGGCTCGATTCATCAGGGTGAGCAAGTGGAGTTCATCAACACCAAGAAGAAATATACGGCCGACGAGATCGGCGTGCTCAAAATGGAACTCTCGCCGCGCAAGGTGCTGCACTGTGGCGATGTGGGCTATATCGTGAGCGGCATCAAGACCGCCACGGAGGTCAAGGTGGGCGACACCATTACCGCCGTGGCCAACCCGTGCAGCGAGGCGATAGCCGGGTTCGAAGAGGTGAAGCCGATGGTTTTCGCGGGCGTCTATCCCATCGAGACGGAGGACTTCGAGAACCTGCGCACCAGCCTCGAAAAGCTCCAGCTCAACGACGCTTCGCTGACGTTCCAGCCCGAATCGTCGGTGGCCTTGGGCTTCGGTTTCCGCTGCGGCTTCCTCGGTCTGCTCCATATGGAAATTATCCAGGAGCGTCTTGACCGCGAGTTCAACATGAACGTCATTACGACCGTGCCGAACGTGAGTTACCATGTCTATGACAAACACGGGAACATGAAAGAGGTGCATAATCCTGCCGGAATGCCCGACACCACGGAGATTGACCACATCGAAGAACCTTATATCCGGGCCTCAATCATCACCCTGACCGACTACATCGGCCCCATCATGACCCTTTGTCTCGGAAAGCGTGGCGAGCTTGTCAAACAGGAATATGTTTCGGGCGGCCGCGTCGAGATTTATTATGACATGCCTCTGGCGGAAATCGTGATAGACTTCTATGACAAACTGAAATCCATTTCAAAGGGTTACGCGTCGTTTGACTATCATCCGTTGGAGTTCCGCCCCTCTAAACTCGTCAAGCTTGACATTTTGCTCAACGGTGAGCCCGTCGACGCCCTGTCGACCTTAACCCACGTGGATAATGCGGTGACGTTCGGTCGCCGGATGTGCGAGAAACTGAAAGAACTTCTGCCCCGCCAGCAGTTCGACATCGCCATCCAGGCCGCCATAGGGGCTAAAATCATAGCCCGTGAAACCGTAAAACAAGTGCGCAAGGACGTGACGGCGAAGTGTTACGGCGGTGACATCAGCCGTAAGCGGAAACTGCTCGAAAAACAGAAACGCGGAAAGAAGCGCATGAAAGAAATCGGCAACGTGCAGGTGCCGCAAAAAGCGTTTTTGGCTGTGTTGAAACTGGATTGAAAAAGATTGTCCGGAGCGAACGACATTACGGAGGGGCGGCATCTTTATGGTGTCGCCCCTCCCGTATCGGATAGGGTCATGCGGGAAAATGCGCGGAGTTACTGCTCATATTTAAGCGCCTCGACGAACGGCGCCGGATAAGGTGTCTCGAATTTCATCAGCTCTCCCGTGATGGGGTGGTAGAAGTTCAGCCGGAAAGCATGAAGCGCCAGCCTGTGGATGGGGTCTGCTCCATTGCCGTACTTCACATCGCCGCAAACCGGATGCCCAAGCTCCTTCATGTGGACACGTATCTGGTTCTTACGACCGGTGAGGAGTTTCAGTTCGACGAGCGAGTAGCGTTTGCCCGTCTTGACGGTTTGATAGCGGGTGCAGGCATATTTCCCGCCGTTATCGACCGGGGAGGAATAGGTGACGTAGGCTTTGTTGTCTTTCAGCCAGCTCTCGATTTCGCCTTCTGGCGGGTCGGGTGTGCCATCGACGAGGGCAACGTAGCGGCGGTCGGTCACGATGTCGTGCCAGTTGTGTTCGAGGATTTGCTCGGCCTCCATCGTCTTGGCATATATCATCAGGCCCGACGTCTCGCGGTCAAGCCGGTGGACGACATGTGCCGTGCAGCGGTAGTGATGGGCCCGGAAATACTCGTCGAGCACTTTTTTGACGCAGTAGCTGTTCGTTCCGGAAGCCATGGAGAGGATGCCGTTGGCCTTGTCGATGACGACGAGGTGCGCGTCTTCGTATATGATTTTCACAAAGTGGTTCCGCAGTTCCGCAGGGTCGCGGCGCGAACTGATCTCGACCACCTGGCCGGGACGGAGGCGATAGTCGAACTGGGAGACGTTGCGCCGGTCGACTTTCACGCTGCCAGCCAGGATGGCTTTGGCCTTGTTGCGGCTGATGCCGTCGAAGGCTTTCATGATGAAAGGGAGTAGCGTGGTTTCCTCCTTGACGGTAAAGGTGCGGTGCTTGGTCTTGTGAAAGGGCATGGGAGTGATGATTTATTGTGCTTGTGGTATAGGCGTAAGACCGTGGCTGGCAGCATGTTGGATGACGAAGCGAAGGGCTGCATCGTGTTCGTTGGGCACTTTGCCATCAAGGATAGCGTCTTTCAGTGCGGTTTTGAGCAATCCGACTTCGCGGCAAGGCGTCAGTCCGAACAGCGTCATGATTTCCTGTCCGTCCACCGGAGGCTGGAAGTTGCGTATGCGGTCCTTTTCTTCGATATCGATAAGTTTTTTCCGGACAAGTTGGAAGTTGTTCAGGAAGTTCTTTTTCCGTCGCTCGTTCTTGCTGGTGATGTCGGCTTCGCAGAGCAGCATGAGGTCGTCAATGGCGTTGCCGGCTTCGAACAGAAGGCGACGCACGGCGCTGTCGGTCACGATGTCATCCGCGATGGCGATGGGGCGCATGTGCAGTCCGACAAGTTTTTTTACGTATTTCATGCGTTCGTCGAGGGGCAGTTTCAGTCGGCGGAAAATGCCCGGCACCATTTTTTCGCCCAAGTAATTGTGGTTATGGAACGTCCACCCGAGGGCCGGTTCCCACCGCTTGCTGCGCGGTTTGCCTATGTCATGGAGCAGCGCAGCCCAGCGGAGCCATAGGTTGTCGCTGCGGCGCGACACGTTGTCGAGCACTTCAAGCGTATGGTAAAAGTTGTTTTTATGCGAGCGGCCGTTGCGTGTCTCCACGCAATCGAGCGCCACCAGTTCCGGGAGTATGAGTTCCAGTAAGCCACATTCTCGAAGAGCTGTGAAACCGATTGAAGGATGAGGCGACAGCATGATTTTGTTCAGTTCTTCGATTATGCGTTCGGCACTGATGATTCGGATACGTTCCCGGTTGCGTGAGAGGGCTGAGAACGTGACCCCGTCGATTTGGAAATCCAACTGCGTGGCAAAACGCACACACCGCATCATGCGCAGGGGGTCGTCGCTGAATGTGATGTCGGGATCGAGCGGGGTTCGGATGAGCCGGCGTTTCAGGTCGCCTACCCCATCGAAAGGATCGACCAACTCGCCTAAACTGGATTGGTTCAGGCTGATGGCCATGGCGTTGATGGTGAAATCGCGGCGGTTCTGATCATCTTCGAGAGTCCCGTCCTCAACAATGGGTTTGCGCGAATCGTGGCTGTAACTTTCACGGCGTGCACCGACAAACTCGATTTCCTGCTGACGGAACTTCACCTGCGCCGTACCGAAGTGCTTGAACACGGACAGGCAGGCCCCCTTCCCGAGTTTTCCCGCAAAAGCCTCGGCCATCTGAATGCCGCTTCCCACGACCACAATGTCAATGTCGTTTGTGGGCCGTTCGAGAAAAAGGTCGCGCACATATCCTCCCACCAAATAGCAGGCAAGGCCAAGACCGTCGGCCGTTTCGGTCAACAGGTGGAACAATGGGGCGTCGAGGTATCGTAGGATTTGTTTTCGGGTCAATTCAATCATTTCAGGCATATTCGGCTGGCAAAATTAGCAAACTTATCCGAATTATTCGTACTTTTACAGCCCAAAGAGACGAAATGCACAATATGAAAAAGCTCCTAATCGCCCTGGCCGTGGGGCTTATCGTTACGGCCTGCAAGGAAGAGGTTTCGCCCGAAGTGGCAGGCAATGACTACCTTTCGCGTGCACGTGTGCAGCTGGCGGCGGGCGAATATGAGGCCGCACGGCAACAGATCAAGGATTTGCGTGAGAAGGTTCCTTTGGCACTCAATGCCCGTGAAGCCGGCATCATCCTTATGGATTCCATCAATCTGGCAGAAGCCCAGGAAGAGTTACATCGGGCCGACAGCAGTTTGCGTTCGCTCCCCGAGACAGCCACTTCGATAGGAAAGGATACGGCCCGCGCCAAGTTTGATGAGGCCTGTCAGAAAGTGAAATTCTATCTCCGCAAGTTACAGCACGACCGCAAGAACCGTGCTCAGCATTAACGGCCGGTTCCGTCCGGCGGATGTCGTTCCGGGCACTGCGACCGGTTTTTCATTCAAGGCGATTGGGAAACCGGTCGCAGCGTTTGTGTGCCGCCTTCCCGCTCCTGATTTGTAACCTGTCAACGTTCAATTTTACTTTTCTCTTGTTAACAATAACTAAGAGAACGACTTTTATTTATAAAAACTTTTTCCGTTCTTTGAGTTTTGACGTAACTTTGCACCGTTTGAAGCGTACATACAACGCGATATGGGACGTAGAAAGAGAAAGTGAAACAATAAAATTTCAAACAGACAATTTTTAATTTTATGAAGAGTAGAATTGCTTATTTGATGCTTTGCCTCGCCCTTGTGGGGTGTGGTAAGAATTCGCAGATCCCGCAAGCGAGTAACGAGTATGCCGTGAAGGAAATCAAAACGGCAGCGTGCGAGCTAAGCACGTCTTACCCCGCCACGATCAAGGGTATACAAGACATCGAAATCCGTCCGAAAGTGTCAGGTTTCATCACGACCGTTAATGTGGACGAGGGCGACTTTGTCCGCAAGGGGCAGGTGCTTTTCACCATTGACCGCGTGCAGTATGAGGCCGCAGTGAAATCGGCCGAAGCCGCCGTACGCGTGGCCCGCACGACCGTCAATACCCAGGAGCTTACGGTCAAGAACCGCCGGATTCTGCACGAGAAGAAAATCATCAGCGACTATGATATGGAGATGGCTGAAAACGATCTGGCCACGGCAAAGGCGCAGCTTTCGCAGTCCCGTGCCCAGCTCATCGACGCCAAAAACAACCTGTCGTTCTGCACCATCACGAGTCCGTCTGATGGTATCGTCGGTTCGATTCCCTACCGTGTCGGAAGTCTGGTAAGCGCCTCTACGGTGGAGCCCCTCACGACGGTGTCGAACATATCGAAGATGTACGTGTATTTCTCGATGACGGAGAAACAAATCCTTGAATACAGCAAGGGCCATAAAGGCGTGCAGGGAGCTATCGACGCCATGCCGGCCGTCAATCTGCGACTGGCCGACGGGACCATATACGACCACACGGGCAAAGTGACCAACGCCAGCGGTGTAATCGACATTACGACGGGCTCGGTGAGCATGCGTGCTACTTTCGACAATCCTGACAAAGTGCTCCGCAGCGGCGGTTCGGGCTCGATAGTCGTCCCCATCCATGAAGAAAGCGCTATTTTGATTCCGCAGAAAGCTACCTATGAGATTCAGGACAAGCGTTTCGTTTACGTTGTAGGCAAGGATAACAAGGTGAAGAACACGGAAATCACGGTGCTCAGCCAGAACGACGGAACGAACTTCGTGGTTACCAGTGGCCTGAAAGTCGGCGACCGCATTGTTGTGGAAGGCATCAACACATTGAGCGACGGCATGGCCATCAAGCCCATCAGCGAGGCCCAGTCTGCCGCTAACCGCAAAAATGTGACCTCTGAGGATACCGCTCAAAAGTAAGACGTAGTCTCCTAAAAGAATAACAAGAACAATGAAGTTAGATAGATTTATCAACAGGCCGGTGCTATCAACGGTGATCTCCATCTTGATAGTCCTTTTGGGTGTCATCGGCCTTATCAGCATGCCTATCACGCAGTATCCCGATATTGCGCCGCCTACGGTTCGTGTGTCTACCTCTTACAGCGGTGCCAGCGCGCAGACGGTGTTGAACAGCGTGATCGCTCCTTTGGAGGAGCAAATCAATGGTGTGGAGAACATGGACTACATGACGTCTTCCGCCACGAACACCGGTGAGGCCAGCATCACCATTACCTTCAAGCAGGGTACCGACCCGGACATGGCGGCCGTGAACGTGCAGAACCGCGTTTCACGCGCTCAGGGCCTGTTGCCTGCCGAGGTTACGCAGGTCGGCGTGCAGACCAACAAACGCCAGAACAGTATGTTGATGATATTCTCGTTGGTGGATGAAGAAGACCAGTATACCGACGAGTTTATAGAAAACTATGCGCAAATCAATGTCATCCCTGAGGTAAAACGTGTGCCGGGCGTCGGTGATGCCATGGTGATGGGTGGTGACTATTCGATGCGTATCTGGCTCAAACCTGACGTCATGGCGCAGTACAAGCTGATGCCGAGCGACGTTTCGCAAGCCTTGGCAGAGCAGAACATCGAGGCGTCGCCGGGAACCATCGGTGAGCGCGAACATCAGACATTCCAGTACACCCTGCGCTACAAAGGCCGTCTTCAATCGCCCGAAGAGTTCGAGAACATCGTGGTCCGGGCCACTGAGGACGGTGAAGTGCTTCGTCTGAAAGATATAGCCCGCGTAGAACTTGGTCGGCAGACTTATGCCTTCTCCAACCGCGTGAACGGTCATAAAGGTGTGTCGGCCATCGTTTATCAGACCGCCGGCTCGAATGCCACGCAGATTATCCAGGACTTGGAGCAGCTCCTTCAAAAGTCAGAGAAGACGATGCCTCCCGGCTTGAAGGTGAATATCGCACAGAACGCCAACGACTTCCTTTTTGCCTCAATCCATGAGGTGATCAAAACGTTGATCGAGGCATTCATCCTCGTGTTTATCGTGGTCTACATTTTCTTGCAGGACCTCCGTTCTACGTTGATTCCCGCCATCGCCATCCCCGTGGCCTTGATAGGTACGTTCTGCGTGTTGAACATCATCGGATTCAGCTTGAACCTGCTGACACTCTGTGCCTTGATTCTGGCCATCGCCATAGTCGTCGATGATGCCATAGTCGTAGTCGAAGGCGTCCACGCGAAGTTGGACCAGGGGTATCAGTCCTCGAAGAAAGCTTCCATCGACGCCATGAGCGAATTGGGCGGCGCAATCGTATCGATTACGCTCGTCATGATGGCCGTGTTCATCCCTGTGAGCTTCATGTCAGGAACGTCGGGTACGTTCTACCGCCAGTTTGGTCTGACCATGGCCATCGCCATTGGTATCTCGGCGTTGAACGCCTTGACGCTTTCACCGGCTCTTTGCGCCATCTTCCTGAAACCCCACGGTGAGGAGAAGGGCAAGAAAGTCACTATCATCGACCGATTCCATAAGAGCTTCAACGCCTGGTATGACGTCATGCTTCAAAAGTATAAGAAAAACGTCGTACATTTTATCCATCGCCCATGGCTGTCATTGGGTATGGTTGTGGTGAGCGTTGTGCTCTTGGTGTTCTTGATGAACGTTACGCCGACAGGTTTCGTTCCTAATGAAGATACGGGTACGTTGATGGCGAGTGTCGACCTTCCTCCCGGCACCTCACAAGACCGCACCGAGGAAGTGATGTCCCAGCTCGACAGCCTGATTGCTGCCAACCCCGCCGTACAGAGCCGTACCGTGATTTCAGGTTTCAGCTTCCTTGGTGGACAAGGCGCCAGCTATGGTTCTGTTATCGTGAAGCTGAAACCGTGGGAAGAGCGCTCGCTGGCACAAAATTCAACAGTCGTATCGGGCATGTTGTATTTGCAGGCTCGTGACCTGATCAAAGACGCGCAAATTCTCGTGTTTGCTCCGCCTATGATTCCCGGATACAGCGTAACGAACGGTTTTGAACTTAATATGCAGGATAAGACAGGTGGTGATTTGGATAAGTTCTACGGAGTGGTGAAAGACTTTATCGCCGAGTTGAAAAAGCGGCCTGAGATTTCTACCGCGCAGACTTCGTTCAATCCGACATTCCCGCAGTACATGATTGACATAGATGCGGCAGCATGTAAGAAGGCAGGGCTTACGCCTAACGACATCCTGACCACGCTGCAAGGCTACTACGGAGGTCTTTACGCATCGAACTTCAATAGCTTCGGTAAGCTTTATCGTGTATACGTACAGGCAGAGCGCAGTGAACGTACGAATCTTGAATCGCTCAACAAGATTAAGGTACGCAACGGTAACGAAATGGCCCCCATCACGCAATTCATGAGCATTAAGCGCGTGTACGGACCTGACAACATCTCTCGTTTCAACATGTATACGTCCATGCAGGTAAACGGTACCCCGGCCGACGGTTACACTTCTGGTCAGGCAATTAAGGCCATCGAGGAGGTGGCAGCCCAGACCCTGCCGACGGGATATGGTTACGAATTCTCGGGTATGACGCGCGAGGAGCAGAGTACGAGCGGCAGTTCGACTGCTACTATTTTCATCCTCTGTTTCGTGTTTATCTACCTGTTGCTGAGTGCGCAGTACGAGAGCTACATCCTGCCTTTGGCCGTAATGTTGTCCATCCCGTTCGGCCTGTGCGGCAGCTTTATCTTCGTCCAGCTGATGGGTCTGGCTAACAATGTGCTACCCATATTGGGAGCGGCGTCCAACAACATATACGTGCAGATTGCTATGATCATGTTGATAGGTCTTCTGGCCAAGAACGCCATCCTGATTGTAGAGTTTGCACTCGACCGCCGCAAGATGGGTATGAGCATCACAAGGGCCGCCGTTTTGGGTGCAGCCGCCCGTCTCCGCCCGATTCTGATGACGTCTGTCGCCATGATTGTCGGTCTGCTTCCGCTGATGTTTGCCCTCGGTGTAGGTGCCAATGGTAACCGTTCACTCGGTACCACGGCAATCGGTGGTATGTTAATCGGTATGATTTGCCAGATTTTCGTGGTGCCCTCTCTGTTCGTGATATTCCAATACATACAAGAGAAGTTCAAGCCGGTAGTTTGGAAGGATCTCGACAATTCAGACGCCAAAGCCGACATCGAACAGTATAGTAAGTAAGCTATTGAATAAGAAACCGGCCCGCGAAAGCGGTAAAGCCAAACCCTGTAAGCGGGCCGGCCTTTCTTCATTCATATAAGTTGGAAAGAGAAATGAAAAAAAGTCCAGTTATCATTATATTGGGTGTCTGCACCCTCATGAGCGGATGTAAGGTATATCGCACCTACGAGCGTCCGACGAACTTGCCGACCGATAGCCTCTATCGTGACCCGGCAAATGGCCAAACGCTTGCGACGAGCGACACCATCAACTTTGGTAGCCGTCCTTGGCGCGAGGTTTTCACCGACCCGCAGTTGCAAGCCTTGATTGAAACCGCTTTGCAAAAAAATACAGACCTGCGTCAGGCTCAACTGACGGTTAAACAGGCCGAGGCTTCGTTAAAGCCTGCCCGTCTGGCCTACTTCCCCTCGTTGTCGTTCACCCCGCAAGGAACGGTAAGCTCGTTCGATGGAGCGAAAGCTACGAAGACCTATTCCATTCCTGTGGCGGCCAGTTGGCAATTCGGTTCGATAGGTTCACTCCGCAACACGAAGAAGCAGGCCGAAACGACCGTGCTGCAAGCCAAGGCCAATGAACAGGCGGTCCAGACGAGCCTGATATCGTCTGTCGCAAACATGTATTATACGCTCATGATGCTCGACGAGCAACTGAAGCTGACGAAAGCGACGGCCGACATCTGGAAAGAGAACGTAGAAACGATGAAGGCGATGCAGGTTGCGGCCATGACAAACTCGGCCGCCGTCTCGCAGAGTGAGGCGAACTACCAAGGCATCCTGGCCACTATTCCGACTTTGGAACAAAGTATCCGCTCGACCGAGAACTCCCTTTGCTCCATCCTTCACGAAGCCCCTCATACCATCGTCCGCGGACAATTCTCCGCACAGCAGTTCCCCGCAGACCTGACCGTTGGTGTGCCCTTGCAATTGCTGGCGAACCGTCCTGACGTCAAAGCGGCCGAGATGAACCTCACGTATGCTTTCTATGGTGTAAACTTGGCGCATTCGGCTTTCTACCCCAACATTACGTTGAGCGGAAACGCCGGGTGGACCAATAGCGGCGGCATGGGGATTGTAAACCCCGGTAAGTTTCTGGCTTCGGCCGTAGCCTCGCTGGTACAGCCCTTGTTCCAGAACGGGGCGCTGCGGGCACAGCTAAAAATAGCCAAGGCCCAACAAGAGTCGGCCCAGCTTGATTTCGAACAGGCTCTGTTGAATGCAGGCGAGGAAGTAAGTACGGCTTTGGGAGCCTATCAGACCGCTGTTCAGCAGGCTGAGACGCGACAGAAACAAGTGGCTGTGTTGGAAAAAGCTGCCGTGGAGACGAAAGAGCTTTTCTTGCACGACCCCAGCACGACCTATCTCGAACTCCTGACGGCCCAACAGTCGCTTCTGAGTGCGCAGCTCGACTTGATATCGGACCAGTTCGACCGCATGCAAGCCGTTATAACGCTATATCAGGCCTTGGGTGGAGGAAGAAACTAACCTTATAAAACTTTATAACTATGATTAGTCCATTAGCTTATGTCAGTCCTGACGCAAAAATCGGCGAAAACGTCGAGATCATGCCTTTTGCTTATGTCGAAGGAGACGTTGTGATTGGCGATAACTGCGAAATCCATCCTTACGCCAGCGTGCTGAACGGGACACGTATGGGAAAAAACAACAAGGTTTACCAGCACGCCGTGCTGGGAGCTGAGCCGCAAGATTTTCACTATGTACCCGGCATCAAATCCGAGGTCATTATCGGTGATGGCAACTATATCCGTGAGAACGTGGTTATCGCGCGGAGCATCCATGAGAACCAAGCGACAAAGATAGGCAATGGAAATTACCTTTTGGACAAAGTGCATGTTTGCCATGACGTTAAGATTGGCAACGAGTGCGTAGTCGGCATCAGCGTATGTATTGCCGGAGACTGTGAAATCGAGGATTGCTCCATCCAAAGCACGGCTGCTGTCATCCAGCAGCATGTCCGCGTGGGACGGTTCTCCCTCATTCAGAGCGGCTGCCGTGTGCAAAAAGATGTTCCCCCTTATGTCATCCTGGGAGGTAATCCTGCCGGCTATCATGGCATCAATTCGTACGTGCTGCGTCATCTTAACGTGTCCGAACGCATTCTGCGGCATATTGCCAACACCTACCGCCTGATATACACCGGTAATTTCAGTCTGCAAGACGCTGTGATCAAGATCGGGGAGCAAATCCCGATGAGTTCGGAGATCGAGAATATCGTCAACTTCATCAAGGATTCCAAGTACGGTATTGTTCGTCCGGTCAATCCAGCTGACATGTAGCTCTCCCTTCCTTGACGGAGAAAATAACAACGAGCGGCCCGTCCCTTTGTGGGATAGGCCGCTTTTTTAAGTCACAGTCCTAAACTCAAAGGTTGAGCCTAAGTTGTTTTCCACGGGAGGAACCTATCGTGTTGGGGGGGAGACATAACTTAGCCTCACATGATACTTCCCTGCGTGTGGACACACGTATTTATCGCTGAGTGCGTGCAAAGAGTATGGAATGGTGTGTCCAAACGTGGGGAGAATGAGCCTGTTGCGAACTCGCGGTGCGAATGGTATGTGGTGCGGGGCGTTCGGCGGAACCGTCCATGAAGCCCCAATGTGGACGGAGGAGCATGAAGACCATGTGCGGCTTGGCTGTCGTAAAGCACGGATAGATAAAACTCCCTTGCGCAAAATGTCTTATCACGCAAGGGAGGGGATGGGATTGGATATTTACCAGACGGGGAATGGCTTATCTGCTTCTGGACAGTTTCATGCCGGGCGCGGTATCCCAACAGGCCCGGCAGTCAGGAAACTGCATCAGCTTAACGCATTTTTCGCTGTGCGCCATTATGTGAAGAATTCGCACGTCTGTTTGTGGCCTGTCTTATGGTGCTCGGACGGCCTGTGTTCGTCTTAGGCCGAACGGTCGGCCGGTTTTGCTGTTGCGGCCGGTTCTCCGGACGTCCGGCTGGTGTGTGGGGACGCTGCGGCCGTTGCTCCGGACGCGCTGACGGTCTGTTCGGTCGCTGCGGCCGGTTATTGTGTTGGGGAAGCTGCGCAGGCTGGGACTGTTTCGGGCGTGAAGGACGGTTCGTTCCCGGCTGATTGGGCTTACTTGGACGTGCCGGCCCGACCGGAGTGAAATGGTATCCGGGATTCCCGAATTTTCTTCCCGGTTTTTGCCGGGGAGGTGCGGACGGATGCCCTGAATGCCCCGGCCCTCTCAATCCAGGACCATGTCCCGGTTTAAAATGACGGTACGGACTGGGAGTGTTATGGTGGCGACGATGCCAGTCATGCCCCACATAGGTGATGTAGACAGCCGGCCGGGAAAAATAGAAGAAGCCCCGGCGGTAATGTTCGAAGACCGGAAGATACCAAGCTGAGCTTAGCCACCTTATGGGACGGAAAAAATAGTCGAGCGAGACGTAGAGCGCGTATTGCCATGGCTGCAAGATGCATTCGAAATCCACGTTGCGGAAAGTCCAGTAGCGTCCCGAACAATCGTCTGGCGTCTGGATGCTCATAAGGTAGTCGAGGTTGATTTCGTATGCCCTGTCATATTGTTCTTGTGTCAAATTGAGTTCGTAAGCCATCTTGTCTGTCAGGAACCATGCCCTGTCTCTTGCTTCATTGTACGACATGGCTTGCATGCAAAATGCGACCGCAAAGAACAAAGTCAACACCAAGCCGTAGCGGCGGAATGATTGAATGTACGTGCGCATATTTCGTGGTTTATCGTTTAGTGATATGATTTTCTGTGTGGGCGAATGTTTAACCTCTTACGGCTTAACAAACCCTAAATAGGATTTTCTTTCCGAAAAAGGCGGCCGCGTGTTTGCTTCATGCTGACAACAAACACGCGGCCGATTGGATGCTGGCGGTCGGACGGCCGTCTATTCGCTTTCTGCAAAGTCCATTTCCGCCTCGATAACGAAGGCAAGTTCTTCTGACGTAAAGGTACCTATATTTTCCCTTGCGGCCTTCTTCACCAGTTCGGTGGCCATCTTCTCGATGTCTATATCTACGTATCCGTCTTCATCTGGCGTAGCGTCCAGCACGCCGCTGTTGGCATAGTATTCGGCAATCAGGTCCAAGAAATAGTATAGCTGTTCTTCTGAAAACTTGTCTTTCAGTTCCAAGGGTAACTGTTGGCGGATGAAGGCGACAGCGCGGGCGTCGTCTTCGGCGTCTTTCAGAATTTCGTCGTCAATTGAAGCCATCAAAGTAGGGCTTTGAATTTTTCATCGAATGCGGATTTGGGGGCTGCTCCGACGTGCTTATCCACGATTTCGCCGTTTTTGATGAAAAGAACGGTCGGTATGTTGCGGATGCCATACTGTGCGGCAAGCTCGTCGTTCTCGTCCACATCACATTTTCCCACCACGATTTTGCCATCATATTCGCCGGCGAGTTCTTCAAGGATAGGGGCTATTTTTTTACAGGGTCCGCACCACGTGGCGTAGAAGTCGAGTACTGCGGGAAGTCCCTGCGCTGTCAGTTCGGCCAAGTTGTTGTTCTTGATTTCTATTTCCATGATTATTTTGAGTGAGGTTAATAGTAAGGCAAAAGTACTAATTAATTTTGTATTCCAACTTAGGTTGGCCGTCGAGGAAGTCGATTAAGGACTTTTTAACGGCAAGGCGATGGTTCTGCGCTTGCAGGTCCACGCGCATATTGTTTTCCAAATCTACGACCTGGATGAAAAGTTCAGTCGGTCCGGGAGATGATTTGATATGCGAGGTCAATTCATTGACAAACTGCTCGTCGACGTCTTCCAACCGTGTGGTAATGGTCAGCCGCTCTATGCGGCTGTTGTTCACGTCCGAAAGAAACTCTATGCGGCCTATGCGGAGGTCAAAGGCGTCCTCACGCCAGCGGCGTGGTTCGACACGGGCTGTGAGATACAGTATGTTTCCCACCGAAATCAGATAGTTTCGCCAGCGTGTCCACTCGTCACCAAAGAGCGCCACTTCGCCCGCTCCTGCGTAGTCCTCGATTTTCACGCGGCCATACGGCTTCCCGTTTCGGGTTTGCCCCTCCCTGACTTCCGTCAGTATTCCTCCGAATGTGATTTCCTTGTTGGCGAGAGCCTCGAGGTCTGCCAGCTGGTCGCAATGCGTCGTGCAGAGGAATTTCATCGAAACGGCATATTCGTCGAGCGGATGGCCGGAAATATAGATGCCTATCAAGTCGCGCTCTTTGTTCAGTCTTTCTACCGGGCTCCACTTCGTGAACTGACTTTGTGGCTCTGGTTGGGCGATTTCGACGGCGTCCTCCCCGGCAAAGAGAGAGTTCTGGCTCATCGCCTTCTCCTGCTGGTAACGGTTGCCGTAGCGCACGAGGCTTTCCACAAACGTTTCCCCTCTGTCGTTGACTTCGAAGTATTGTTCGCGCTGGATATCTGCAAAACTGTCGAAAGCGCCGGCTAAAATCAGGTTTTCTATGTTTTTACGGTTACATGCGTTCAGATTCACGCGTTGCATGAAATCGTAGACCGAACGGAAGAGACCGTGGGCCGTGCGCTCTTTGACGATGGCTTCGACGGCTGCCTCTCCTACTCCTTTGACTGCTCCAAGTCCGAAACGTATGGCCCCGTGGTTGTTGACGGAGAATTTCAGATAGCTCTCATTGACATCGGGACCAAGAGCTTGGATATCCATGGCCTTACATTCGTCGAGGAATTTCGTAATGTCGACAATGTTTGTCAGGTTGCGGCTCATCGTGGCCGCCATGTACTGGGCAGGGAAATTGGCTTTCAGGTAGGCCGTCTGGTAGGCCACCCACGAGTAGCACGTGGCGTGGCTTTTGTTGAAAGCATACGAGGCGAAGGCCCGCCAGTCGTTCCAGATTTTTTCCAGCACCTTTTCGTCGTATCCGTTCGCTTTTCCGCCGGCGATAAACTTGGGATACATGTGGTTCAGCTTTTCGATGAGCTTTTTGCCCATGGCCTTGCGCAGTGTGTCGCTCTCGCCTCGTGTGAAATTCGCGATGACACGCGAAAGAAGCATGACCTGCTCTTGATAGACGGTAATGCCATACGTATCTTTCAGGTACTTCTCCATACAGGGCAGGTCGTACGTGATGGGCTCCTTCCCATGCTTGCGGGCAATGAACTGCGGTATGTAGGCCATAGGGCCGGGGCGGTAGAGCGCATTCATCGCGATGAGGTCCTCAAAGGTCGAGGGTTGAAGCTCACGCAGGTATTTCTGCATGCCGGCAGACTCGAACTGGAACGTGCCAATCGTCCTGCCTTCACAGTATAGCTGGTATGTCGCCGGGTCGTCGATGGGGATTTTGTCTATGTCGAGCTCAATGCCAAGGCTCATTTTGATGTTCTCGATGGCCTCTTTGATGATGGATAGCGTCTTTAAGCCCAAGAAGTCCATCTTAATGAGTCCCGTTTCTTCGATGACGCTCCCCTCATACTGCGTGCAGCGCAGTTTTTCTCCCGTTTCCTTATCTTCGGCTGTCGAAATGGGCACCCAGTCAGAAATGTCGTCACGGCATATAATCGTGCCGCAGGCGTGAACGCCCGTGTTGCGCACATTTCCTTCCAGCATTTTGGCGTATCGGATGGTATCGTGCAATAATACGTCGTCCGATGCTTCTGCCGCGCGGAGTTCCGGAATGGCGGCGATGGCATTCGTCAGGTTCATTTTGGGCACCTTCCCGTCCGGGCCTTCGGGCAGTTTGTCCGGGATGAGTTTGCACAAGTGATTGCTGACGTCGATGGGCAATTTTTCAACGCGGGCCACGTCCTTGATGGCGAGCTTTGTGGCCATTGTGCCGTAGGTGATGATGTGCGCCACTTTCTCTGCGCCATACTTTTGGGTTACCCAGTTGAGCACCTTGCCGCGACCGTCGTCATCGAAGTCGACATCGATATCCGGAAGAGAGATTCGGTCCGGGTTGAGAAAGCGTTCGAACAGCAGGTCATACTTGATCGGGTCGATTTGTGTGATACCTAAGCAATAGGCCACGGCCGATCCTGCAGCTGAGCCACGACCCGGGCCGACTGAGACACCAAGCTCGTTGCGCGCGGCATATATGTAGTCCTGCACAATGAGGAAGTAGCCCGGGAAGCCCATTGTCTTCATGATATGAAGCTCGAAATTCAAGCGTTCCTTTACTTCGTCCGAAAAGGGCGTCGGATAACGTTCGGCGGCTCGCTCGTAAGTCAGTTTGGCCAGATAGTCCGCTTCGAGCTTGATACGGTACAGTTTGTCGTATCCGCCGAGTTTCTTGATTTTCTTTTCAGCTTCTTCTTGCGAGAGAACGACGTTGCCGTTTTCATCGCGTGTGAACTCGTCGAAAAGGTCTTTCTCCGTGTATTTCTGGCGATACTCTTCTTCTGTTCCGAACTCCTTGGGGATGTCGAAGTTAGGCATAATGGGAGCATGGTCGATGCTGTAAAGCTCCACCTTGTCGCACACCTCGCATGTGTTGGCCAGGGCATCAGGTATGTCGCTGAATATGGCGTTCATCTCAGCTTGGGTCTTGAACCACTCCTGCTTGGAATACAGCATACGTTTCGGATCGTTCAGCTCGCGGTTAGTGGCCAGGCAAATCAGGCGGTCGTGGGCTTCGGCGTTCTCTTCATCCACAAAGTGGCAGTCGTTGGTGCAGACAAGTTTCACGTCGTATTTCCGCGCCAGTTCGACGAGCACTTTGTTCACCTGCTGCTGCATCGGATAGGTTTCCCTGTTCGCCCGTATGGATGGGTCGGTCACCTGGTGACGTTGGAGTTCCAGATAGTAGTCGTCACCAAACACGGATTTGAACCACTGCACCGCTTTTTCGGCTTCCTCTATCTGGCCATTCAATATCTTGCGAGGGATTTCACCGCCCAGGCAAGCAGAACTGACGATGAGCCCCTCTTTATAACGCTCGAGCTCCTCATGATCTGTACGTGGCCTCATGTAGAAACCGTCGGTCCATGCCCGCGATACGAGCTTGACGAGGTTGTGGTATCCCTTTTCGTTTTTAGCAATAACCACCAAGTGCCAGCCCGATTGGTCTTCGCGGGCTTCCTTGCGCGCCATGCCTCTACGCGCTACATACATCTCGCAGCCGAACAAAGGCTTGAAGGCTAAAATGCGCTGTTGCGCTTCGATGGTTTTGCGGAGTTTTTCCTGTTCCTCGGGCTGTGCTTCGCTCATTTGCTTTTCGGCTTCGGCCAGCGCGTCTTTGGCCTTGCCCTTTATCTTGCACACATAGTTGTAAAACTCCTTGATGCCCATCATGTTGCCGTGGTCTGTGAGCGCCATGCCGGGCATCCCATCCTTGATGGCTTTGTCGACGAGCTTCGGAATGGCGGCCTGACCGTCAAGGATGGAGTATTGGGAGTGAACATGTAAGTGAATGTATCTTTCCATTTGGTCGTCAAAGTCTTATGTCATTTTAATTTCTCGCGCATGATTGCCGCACGCCGCTCCACTTCGTCTGTGGTAAGGTCCGGACGGAGTTCCTTCACCTGCCGGCGCAGTTCGTCGACGGCAAGTTGCCGGAGTGCGGCTTTCCCGGCGCGCACCCCGCTCTGATAGTTGTGGTAAGGCAGCAAATTGCGGTTATAGTTTCCGTCGCTCATCGTTGTCGAGTTTAGATGTACTGGCGTTCGCCAAAAATTTTTGTGCCTACGCGCACCATGTTGCTGCCTTCTTCGATAGCCAGTTCATAGTCATGGCTCATGCCCCACGAGCGCAAGCCGAATGTTTCGTCGTCGGCGTAGCGTGCGGCTTTGACTTCCTGAAACAAGGCATGGGCTTGCGCAAATTCATGGCGGATTTGCGCAGTGTTGTCTGTGTAAGTAGCCATGCACATCAGTCCTCTGATTTTTACGTGAGCTAAATCTTTCAAGTCGTTGCTCATCAAAAGATTACGTGCCTCTTCTATCGTAAATCCATACTTCGTGGCCTCGGCCGCCACATGCAGCTCGAGCAGGCATGAAACCACCCTCCCGCAACGCGCTGCTTGCTTCTCGATTTCCAGAAGCAGTTTTCGGGAATCGACTGCATGAATGAGTGAGACGTAGGGCACAATGTATTTCACTTTGTTCGTTTGCAAATGCCCGATAAAGTGCCATTCGATGTCCGATGGCAGCATACCTCGCTTTTCCTGCATCTCCTGCACATGGCTTTCGCCGAAAATGCGTTGCCCGGCGTCGTAGGCCTCGCGAAGGGCTTCGACGGGATGATATTTCGACACGGCTACCAACTCTACGCCCGTCGGCAGCGAGGCGCGTACGGACATAAGCCGTTGTTGTAGAGGGGTGTACATATCAGTTTTCTGCTTTTTTCAAATGTTCCGGAACGCTTTCCTGATAATGGTACACGTCCATTATCGGTGTTTCCGTCACCGACGAAATCACGTAGTCCGACATCGTTCCTTTCATGCCTTCGTCCAAGCGTCTGACCGCTCCACGCAGGTCGCTGGCCTGGACCAGTATGTTTTGTGACGTCCTCTTTTCTTTCCCCGACTTCTCGTCCAGCAGAACGAATGTCAGTTTGCATTTGAACCATTTGTCGGCTTCGTCACCCGGTGTCTCAAAAAGTTCGGCAAAACGGGCCCTTTTGATGTCCGACACCTGGAACTCGCCCGTCATGAAAGGCGTCATTTCCTCGATAATACGCTTTTCGGCTTCCGTAAAGTTAATGGCGTCCACCAAGTATGGCTCGGTCACTTTCTTCACCTGGCCGTTCTCCATCGTCTTCTCGTATTTGATTTTGCATTCAAACCATTCGTACATCATTGTTCTTTCTGTGTCTTTTCGTGAGTTACTTGTTGAATTTCTGCGGATGTCAGGCGGAAGGCCGATGCGGCTCTGCTTATCTGCCTCGTTCAGACATGCAAAGCTACATAACTTTTCGGTGATTTCAGCTCATCAGAAAAAGTTTTTATTGGTGTGCCATGAAAGAATCACGCAGTTGGCTGACGGACGGTCCGCCTGTTTCGTCCGAACTGTCACTGCGATCGGGAAAACGGGCGTGCCGTTTGAGTGAATAGTCGCTGCGATTGTTTTCCTTATTTTCGTATTCAGTTGATGATTAACGGGATATATTTCTAAAAAACGTCGTAGGAAGACTGACCGGCTGCTGGTTTTCGCGCGTCCGGGACAGGCAGAATAGCAGTGGTTAGACCCTTTGCGGGGCAGGCAAAGGCGGAAATCCATACTTATGACCTGAGGCTCATTTTCGGAAAAGTTGTACCTTTGCCTCCACGTGTTACTAATTTCGCAAAACATGCCACATATTTCAGCGCGCGCCGTCGAGATGCCCGAATCGCCTATCCGGAAGCTGGCCCCCTTGGCTGCCAAAGCAAAAGAACGCGGCGTCAAGGTCTATCATTTGAACATCGGACAGCCCGATCTGCCCACCCCGCAAGTCGGTCTCGATGCCTTGCGCCATATCGACCGACACGTACTTGAATACAGTCCGAGTCAGGGCTTCCGTAGCCTTCGCGAAAAGATGGTAGGCTACTACGCCCATTACGATATCCACCTTCAACCGGACGACATCATCGTGACGGCGGGCGGGTCGGAAGCCGTGCTGTTCGCCTTCCTTTCCTGCCTTAACCCGGGAGACGAAATCATCGTTCCGGAACCGGCTTACGCCAATTATATGGCGTTCGCCATTTCGGCCGGGGCCAAAATCCGGACCATCGCCACTACGATCGACGAAGGCTTCTCGCTGCCCAAAGTCGAAAAGTTCGAGGAACTCATTAACGAACGCACACGTGCCATTCTTATCTGCAACCCCAACAACCCGACCGGCTACCTGTATACACGGCGTGAGATGCACCAAATCCGCGACCTCGTACGTAAGTATGACCTCTATCTCTTTTCTGACGAGGTGTACAGGGAGTTCATCTATACCGGGTCTCCGTATATTTCGGCCTGCCACCTTGAAGGAATAGATCAGAACGTGGTTCTGATAGACTCGTTCTCAAAGCGTTACAGCGAATGCGGAATCCGAATCGGTGCGCTCATCACCAAGAATCGGGAGGTGCGTCAGGCTGTGATGAAATTCTGCCAGGCGCGCCTCAGTCCTCCTCTGCTCGGTCAGATTGTGGCCGAGGCTTCGCTCGATGCTCCCGTCGAGTACTCGCGTGAAGTGTACGACGAATATGTGGAACGTCGCAAATGTCTCATCGACGGGCTCAACCGCATTCCCGGCGTCTACTCCCCTATCCCCATGGGGGCATTCTATACGGTGGCCAAACTGCCGGTCGATAGCGCCGAGCGTTTCTGCGCGTGGTGCTTGGAAGAATTCACTTATGAAGGTCAAACTGTCATGATGGCCCCGGCGTCAGGATTTTACACCACTCCCGGTGCGGGAATTGACCAGGTGCGCATCGCTTACGTCTTGAAGAAAGAAGACCTCGAACAGGCTCTCATCGTACTGAGCAAGGCGCTGGAAGCCTATCCGGGACATACAGTATAACCGCAGGCCGCATGAATATATCCTTTTTCCTCGCCCGACGTTTTTTCAAGACTCCCGGAAAAGGCAAACGCATTTCGGGCACCACACTGCATATAGCAACCGCCGGAGTGGCCGCAGGCCTCGCCGTAATGATTATTTCGGTGTGCGTCGTCCTCGGGTTCAAAAACGAGATACGCGCCAAGGTGGTTGGTTTTGGCGCCCACATCGAAGTACTCGACATGAATGCTATCGGACAGCCGCAGTACTTTCCGATAGCTCCGTCCGACACCCTGCTCAACCGAATAAGGCGGACGGAAAACGTCAGTCATCTGCAACGGGTTGCGATGACTGCGGGGCTTCTGAAGACGCCGGACAACTTTCGCGGCATCAGTCTGAAAGGTGTGGCAGAAGAGTACGACACCACGTTTCTTTCCTCCTATCTGCTTGCAGGACGTCTTCCGCGTTTTTCGGCGGAGAAGGCTTCGAACGATATCCTCATCTCCAAACAGCAGGCTGATGCTCTGGGGCTCAGCGTGGGCGACCGCGTTTATGCTTATTTCTTTGACCAGACGCTCAAAATGCGTCGTTTCCGCGTGTCGGGGATCTATCAGACCAACTTATCGCAGTTTGACAAATCGTTGGTGTTTACGGACATGAAAACCGTTACCCAGCTGAACGGATGGGGAAAGGACGAATGTGGAAGTATCGAGCTGCAAGTCAACGATTACAGTCAGCTTAATGAAACCAACCATCGAATAATAAGCCTGCTCGGAAAAAGCGATGAACCGAACGGAGACGTGCTTTCGTCCTTCACTATCGAAGAACTGTATCCCAACATTTTCGACTGGCTCAGCCTGCTTGACATGAATGTGTGGGTCATCCTTATCCTGATGGTATGTGTGGCAGGAGTGACGATGGTGAGCGGACTGCTCATTATCATATTGGAGCGAACTTCTTCCATCGGATTGCTGAAAGCGCTTGGGGCTGACAACACCACAATTCGGATGACATTCATCCATCTTTCGGTGTTGATCATTCTGCGCGGTATGGTCATAGGCAATGTCATCGGTCTTGGATTGGTCGGTTTGCAGGCCGTGTTCGGTTGGGTGCACCTCGATGCTGAAACTTACTATGTGGACAGTGTTCCCGTGCTTGTCAATGGTTGGTATGTCCTTGCCATAAATGCAGCTACGCTGTTTGTGACCACCCTGTCGTTGCTCGCGCCGAGTTATCTGGCTTCCCGCATACAACCGGCCAAAGCCATCCGTTTTGATTGATATGGTCCGGCTAATGGTCTCAGAAGAGGCGGTCAGGTAGAAGAAAACGGCATCCAGGATGGTGTCACGTATTGTCGGAAAGGGCATTCCTGCTGAATTTGCGGAGATACAGCTAAAATGTTCACGCTTTCTTTCGATTTTATTCGTCGGTATCGTGCATTTTCCGTATCTTTGCACCGCATTTGAGCCACGGGGTGTAGCGCAGTCCGGTTAGCGCACCTGGTTTGGGACCAGGGGGTCGAAGGTTCGAATCCTTTCCCCCCGACATTTGTGGCAGCCGCCTTTTCGTGATGAACGAGAAGGCGGCTATTTTCTTATGGTGAGGCATGAAAACGATTCGCTGCGACCGGTGAAGCTGTCGCAGTGACGGAACATACATTCACTGCGCATGTTCAGCCTCGTGCGACGGGGGAAGTGTCCGTCTGTCTTTGGGGTTTTATGAGATGGGGGTGCCGGGTTTCATAAGTCCCGGTGGCCGCCGGGATACTGACGGCGGAAAGGGCAAAGACGAATTCCGTCTGGCCGTGTTCCCCGGTCCGTGACCGCTTTTAGGATAGGCTGTAAGCGTGCAAAGCAAAAGCAAGCGCCGCGAACTCTGGTGCTCGCGGCGCTTGCTTTGCGGAAAGTGAGGGATTCAAACCCCCGGTACGGTAAAACCGTACAGCGGATTTCGAGTCCGCCCCGATCGATCACTCCGGCAACTTTCCTTAAACCGGGTGCAAAGGTAAGACTTTTTTACATACGTCCCAAATTTGCAGCCCACTTTCTTTATTTTTTCTTATAGCGCTTGTTTAAACCGTTAACGACGTCTTTGGTTATGTCCAACGACGGGTCGGCAAAAAGGATATTGTCGCCGGCTTTACTGAGGATGATGCTGTAACCTTTCGATTTGTTGTAATCGCGCAGGAAACTCTGGATGCTGTCGCGCATGATTTGGTTATACTTCTGCTGTTCCTGGTCGAATTTCACGGTCAAGTCTTCCTGCAATTTCTGGATGTTCTCCTGCTCTTTCTGCAAGCGGGCCTGAACCTTTTGTCCCTCCTCCGGTGTATAGCTTCCCTGCTGTGCCTTCCGCTGGAACTCGACGACTTCGTTCTGGAACTTCTGCATCCGGCTGTTGATGGTGGCTTTGTAGTTTTCACTGCGCTTTGTCAGTTCGATGGTGTATTCTTTGCAGAACTCGTACTGACTCATCAGCGTGTCGACCTCGATGTAAGCTATTTTCGCCGCTCCTGACGCGCTTGCTCCGGCTTTGGGTAGTCCCGGCTCCTTTACTTTCGAAGCGTCGTCTTTGCTGCCGTTCCCGCAGGCAGCCAGCGATAAGGCGAGTGCCACACTACAAAAGAGTTTCGTAATAGAGTAAGATTTATTCATATGTGTTAGGCTTATTCGTTGTTGTCGCTCACGCTTTTCTCAGAAACCGCATGCCGATTGGCCTGCCTGAGTTCTCTATCGTACGAAACGGCACAATGAATGCCCTTTTCGTTCAATGCTTTGTTGCCGTCGATGTGGGTATGCACAAAACTCTTGCGAAAAAACAGCTTTACGGAAAGGAGAATGACCCCGACTGCAATTATTAACAAAGCAGAGAGAAGAGCTTGCCACATTATTTCTTAATTTTGTGCGGCAAAGATACAGCATCTCGGCAACGTAGCTGGCTTTTTCGCCACTATTTTAACTTATTATTCCGATTTATTAAGAAACAACAAACATAGCGACAAATGGAAACACAAGAGTTACAGCCCAAAGCGGTGTTTGACTGCTTTGCACAGGTGAACCGCATCCCCCGCCCTTCGAAGAAGGAGGAGAAAATGATAGACTTCCTGAAAAAATTCGGAGAAGGTTTAGGGTTGCCGACCAAAGTGGACGACGCCGGGAACGTGCTGATCAGCAAACATGCCACACCGGGATATGAGAACCTCAAGACGGTAGTTTTGCAGAGCCATATGGACATGGTTTGCGAGAAGAACGCAGATTCGGCATTCGACTTCATGAATGACGCTATCGAAACGTATGTCGACGGTGACTGGCTGAAAGCCAAAGGGACCACGCTGGGCGCTGATGACGGCATAGGAGTGGCCATGCAGATGGCCATCCTGCAAGCTAAGGACATCGAGCACGGTCCTATTGAGTGCCTTTTCACGCGGGATGAGGAAACGGGGCTTACGGGCGCTTCGGCCTTGCAACCGAATTTCATGACGGGAGATTTCCTAATCAACCTTGACTCCGAGGATGAAGGCCAGATTTTTGTCAGTTGCGCCGGAGGGGCGCGGACGAGTGCCACGTTTGATTATACCGAAGTGCCTGTTCCGGAGGACTACTTCACTTTCCGCGTGGAGGTCAAAGGACTGACTGGCGGGCATTCAGGCGATGATATCAACAAAAAGCGAGCTAATGCCAACAAACTTCTCGTGCGTTTCTTACTCAATGCCTTCAGGAAATACGATCTTTATCTGATAGATATTCAGAGCGGAGGCCTGCACAACGCTATCCCGCGTGAGGGGTATGCCCTGTGTGCCGTTCCGATGGCTGACAAGGAGCAAATCCGCGTTGACCTTAACCTGTTGGCTGCCGAGGTGGAAGAGGAATACAGCCGCACCGAGCCCCAAATCAAATTCACGCTCGAAAGTGTGCAGACCACCCCGGACGCCATCGACAAGGACACGACGCGCCGTTTGTTGCTTAGCCTGCAAGCCATGGACAACGGGGTGTTTGCCATGAGTCAGGACTTGGACTGGCTGGTTGAGACCTCTTCAAATTTAGCCAGCGTGCAGAAAAAGGAAGGGAAAATCATCATCAACAGCAGCCAGCGGAGCAGTGTGGCCAGCGCTCGTGAAAATATGTGTGCCACAGTGCGGGCCGTGTTTGAGTTGGCGGGTGCCGATGTCGTCACGAATGAAGGCTATCCCGGTTGGAAGATGAATCCTGACAGTGAACTGCTCAAAGTGGCCGTCGACAGTTACAAGCGCCTGTTCTCGGCCGGACCGAAAATCCTGGCCATCCACGCGGGATTGGAATGCGGCCTGTTCAGTGAGAAATATCCGCACCTTGACATGATCAGCATCGGTCCGACGTTGCGGGGCGTGCACTCTCCGGAAGAGCGGCTCTATATTCCGTCGGTCCTGAAAGTGTGGGAGCACCTGCTCGATGTGCTGAAAAACATACCTGCCGCCTGATCCGTTTCTATGAGACATGCTTTTGGCATATTGGTGGGCCTGTTGGCCGGCTGTCTGCTTGCGTCCTGTTGGTCGGAAGAAGATTTCAGTACCTCTCCGACAGACAAGCTGACGTTTTCCACGGATACGGTCTCGTTCGATACCGTTATCAGTGGTGCACCGACCAACACACGGACTTTCATGGTTTACAACCACAACGACAAGGCCCTGCGCATCCGTAGTGTCTACCTCGGGGCTGGGGCTGGTTCGGCGTTCCGCGTAAATGTCGACGGAACATTCCTTGAAGACGGTACGGCGAGCGACTTTGAAGTCTCGGGGCACGACAGTATTCGGGTGTTTCTCGAAATGACTGCGCCCGTGAATGACAGTGACGCACCGGTCGAAGTCGAAGACAACCTGAACTTTGTGCTTGAAAGCGGCGGACAGCAATCCGTTCATCTTGAAGCCTATGGGCAGGACGTCATTTTGATGCGTGGGCTGGTCCTTTCGTCTGACACGACACTGGATGCGCGGCGTCCGTATCAAATGCTCGACAGTCTGGTGGTGCCGGAAGGGGTCACGCTCACGATAGCAGCGGGAAGCCGTCTCTATTTCCATCCTGATGCCAACCTTGTCGTGTACGGTGCTGTCCGTGCCGAAGGAACTTTGGGCAACGAGGTAATCCTACGGGGCGACCGCATGGGCAACATGTTCTCCAACCAGCCCTACGACCTCATTCCCGGGCAGTGGGGAGGCATCGTGCTGAAAGAGACAAGCTATGGGAATGTGTTCCAGTACTGCGATATTCACAGCGGGAGCTTTGGCATACGTTGTGACTCGTCGGATGTCAACCGTGAGAAAGTGCGCATTGAAAACAGTGTGATGCACAACATGCAGGGCGACGTCCTGTCTGCCACGTCGTGCCAGCTGTATGTGGGCAACTCGCAGCTCACCAACGCAGGCGGAAACTGCGTGACACTCGTCGGCGGACGCAGCCGTTTCGTTCATTGCACAATTGCCAATTTCTATGCGTTCACCGGTGGCCGCGGGGTCGCCTTGGCATATACCAACACGTCAGGCGGAACCGACTATCCTCTCTACCAGGCAGAATTCCTGAACTGTCTGATCACGGGGTATTCGGACGACGAGATCATGGGCTCACCGAAAGACGAGACTGAGACGGTCGCCTTCAATTATCTCTTCCGAAACTGTCTGCTCGACACGCCTGAATTCGAGGACGAACGCGTGCAGTCGTGCTATTGGGACAACGACGAGGCCGACGTATGCCGTGAGGACAACTTCTCGCCCGCTTTCGACCTCGACCGCCTGCTCTTTTCCTTCACGCTCGACTCCCTTTCGCAAGCCCGCCGCCATGCGGACCTTGAAATCAGCAGGCAGTATTATCCCTACGACAGGCTTGGAAACGACCGTGTCAGCGCCGGCCGACCGGACATCGGCTGTTATCAATTCATTAACCACAACGAACCTTAATGCCATCACCAACCTACAAGGGCAAGACGCCGCAGAAAAAATTAATGCCTGAGGACCTGGGCCACTTGCAGCCGCAGGCCCCTGACATCGAAAAGGCCGTGCTGGGTGCGCTCATGATTGAAAAAGACGCCTATGCCAACGTCTGCGAGATTCTCCGTCCCGAGAGTTTTTATGAGCATCGGCATCAGCTTATTTACGAAGCCATCCAGCAGCTCAGCATCAGCGACAGGCCGGTTGACATCCTCACCGTGACGGAACAGCTGCGGGCAAACGGCAATCTGGAAGAAGTGGGCGGTCCCTACTACATTACGCAGTTGAGCGGCCTCGTCGCCACGGCTGCACACATCCAGTATCACGCCAATATCATCGCCCAGAAATATCTGGCGCGGGAACTGATCAGCTTCAGCAGCGAAGTGCAGACCAAGGCTTTCGACACGACGCAAGATGTCGACGAGCTGATGGAAGAAGCCGAAGGGCGGCTCTTCGAACTCTCGCAGCGCAATCTGAAAAAGGATTATACGCAAATCGACCCTGTGGTCAGCGAGGCCTACGACATGCTCCAAAAGGCTGCGGCCCGCAGCGACGGCCTCAGCGGCATAGCCAGCGGTTTCAAGGAACTTGACTCCATCACCAGCGGGTGGCAGCAGCCGGATCTCATCATCCTCGCCGCCCGTCCGGCCATGGGAAAGACGGCCTTCGCACTCAGCATGGCCAAGAACATCGCAATCGACCAGAAAATCCCTACGGCCTTCTTCTCGCTCGAAATGTCGAACGTGCAGCTCGTCAACCGCCTTATCTCCAACGTGTGCGAAATTCCGAGCGAGAAATTGAAGAGCGGGCAGCTCGCCCCTTACGAGTGGGGACAGCTTGACTACAAAATCAAAGACCTGATGGGCGCTCCGCTTTTCGTGGACGACACGCCCTCGCTATCCGTGTTCGAGTTGCGTTCAAAGGCCCGGAGGCTGAAAAAGGAAAACGACATCAAGCTCATCATGATTGACTACCTGCAACTCATGAACGCTTCGGGCATGCGTTTCGGCAACCGGCAGGAGGAGGTGTCTACCATCAGCCGCTCGCTCAAAGGCCTGGCCAAGGAGCTGGAAATTCCCATCATCGCGTTGAGCCAGCTGAACCGTGGCGTAGAGGGCCGTGAGGGCGACGAAAAGCGGCCGCAACTGAGCGACCTCCGCGAGTCGGGCGCCATCGAGCAGGACGCCGACATCGTGGCCTTCATCCACCGTCCGGAGTATTACGGCATCAACCAGGACGAGAACGGCATGCCCACGGCGGGCATGGCCGAGATCATCCTTGCCAAGCACCGTAACGGCGCGGTGTGCGACGTGAACCTGCGCTTCCTGAAGGAGCAGGCCCGCTTCGCCGACGTGGAGGACTCGATGCTGCCGCCCGCGCAGGCGGCGGAGAGCCAGCAGGCCTACGACGACTACGCCAGCGGTTCGAACAGCCAGCCGGGGACG
>USCX01000007.1 GCA_900553285.1 uncultured Prevotella sp. | reverse complement strand
GAAAAATTGCCCACAGCCTGGCCGACGTAGGCATAGTCGTCGGTCGAAGTCGGCTGGGGTGTCACATTGTCGTCGCTGCACGCGGCGAGCCCCATGGCGGCCAGCGTGGCCCACACAGGGAATGTAAATCTTCTGTTCTTCATCAGTGTGTCCTTTATGATGTATACTCGTCTTGCGTCCTCCCCACCCGACCTGTCCGCTGCCCGCAACAGCGTGTTGCAGAACGGTCAGGGCGACAAGATTTCCGGTCAGAGCGACAGGAAAATCTGTCAGGGCGACAGGATTTCCGGTCGGTGCGGCCAGCTCCATTCCACACCGTGGTCTTGACTTTGTCGCCCCGACGGGAAACTGCTTCGGCGGACTTAGGCAGTGCGGCCAGCGCGGAAGTCAACCTCCGCGCCTGCCTCACCTACGCCCGTCAGTTGTTCAGTATGTAATTGTTCACTTCATTGAGCGTGTCGGACAGCTTCATGCACGCCTGCATGGCCGTGGCCACCGACGCATCGGTATAGTTGTGTACGAAGGGGTACTTCATCGCGCGTATCTTGGCCTTGGCGTCGTCGATGTCGGCCCTGAGCCGGGCGGCCAGTTCGGCGTTGCGCTTGTTGACGTAGGCGTAGATGGACTTCGACGCGTCACGGAGTTCAGGCCGCCCGCCCATGATGCTGTTCTCGATACTGCACAGGTTGTCGTAGAAGTCTGTGATGGAGTTCCAACTGTACGGCGACTCTATGTAGTTGGGGTCCTGCGCCACACCATCGACGCCACCGTGGGGCGTGCCCATCTTGACCTCGCCCACCTCGTCGCAGATGTTGATGCAGCCGCTCAGGATGATGGCGTCGCTCACGCGTCTCCACGAGTTGTATGTACTTCCGGCCTGACCGGCGAGCATCAGGTTTTCACCGTAAGAGAGGCCGTTCGTCATCTGGTAAGGCCATTCGAGAGCCTCGACTTTGGCGATGTGGTCGGCCGGGGCATCAACGTTCCATGCCACCTCCATCTGGAAGCACTTGTTGCGCAGGTCGCCTGCCACGGCGGCGGCATAGATGAGTTCCTCCCGGGCGGTCAGGTTGTTCAGTTCGGAATCGGGGCTGTTCAGGCTGGCAGCCGTGCGGTGCTGCCCGTCGCGGAAGAGGATGTACTCAATGCCGTGGAAGCCGAGAAGAGCCGGGCCGAGGTTCACACCGGCGTATTCGTCGCCGTCCTCTCCGGCCATGGCTTCAATCTGGCTGTTGTTCGTCAGCGCGGTTTTGAGCATGTCGAGGTCGAGAGGCCAGGTGTCGATGTGCGGGTCGATGCCAAAGTCGGTGGCCGCACCGAAGAGAAAGGCCTCGCTCGTCTCGTAGTTGGCACGGGCATGGAGGAAAACGGTACAGACCTCGTCGATTTCGTCCTGCGTGACAGAGCCTCCGGCCAGCACCTTGTCGCGCATGGCTGTGAGTTGGTCGGCAAGGATGGCCGTGCTGTCGGCCAGCATGCGGTAGGTGGGATAAAGCGTACCGTCCAGGAATTGCTGGGCGAATGCCTTGATTTCCTGTTCGTCCGCGGTGAGTTCGGTCGGGGCGGGTCCCGCCGTGTTTTCGTCGTCGCTGCACGAAACCAGGCCAAAGCTCAGAACGCCTGCGATGACAGCGAGCAACGATTTGCTGAATAACTTGTTCATGACGTTAAAAGTATTTGAATGAATGATAGGTTTAACTTATTTCGTGAAGAAGCCCGCATAGGCCACGCCGAGCGAGACCGAAGGCTCATTGTCGTACTGGCTGTGGAGGAAGCGGTGCGAGAACTCACCCTTGATGACCACTTCGGGCAGAGGGTAGTAGTTCAAGCCGACGGCCACACGGTGCTTCTCGGTGTAGGGATAGTCGATGGCCACGCTGGTGGCGGGGTGGTAGCTGTCATAGTACTCGTAGCGGGCAAAGAGGTACATGCGCTGCTCTTTCTCGCGGAGCTTCCTGATTTGCGAAAAGAAGTCGTAGCCCACTTCGGCCCCGAAGGCCATGGCCTCGTCGCCCACATGCGACCGGGCATTGGGCGAGTTGGTCGGCTGGTTGACGTTGATGGCGTTGATGTGCTCGGCATCCGACAGGTGGCCATAGTCGAGACTTCCGCGCACCACCCAATTATGCGCGTCATAGTGAAAGTCGAACGAGCCGATGGCCACAGCTCCTTTGGCCTGGTAGTGGGTGCCGGTCATCGTCTCATAGGTGTTGTTGATGCTGTGGCCGTAATAAGCACTCAGGCCAAGGCGGAGGCCGGGCACGGAATAGTTGTCGACGCGGGCGGCAACGGCATACTTGTTGGCTACGTCGAACTCATAGGGCGAGTGGGCGCCATTCTGTATCCAGCCCGTCGTGGAGAATTGGAGAGCATCAAGACCGGCAAGGAATTGTGCCTCATAGCGCCAGCCGCCATGACGGCCCCAAAGGCTGACGCCCGTCTGGTGCCACGTGCAGGGGAAGATGGTGGCCTCTCCCTCAGGGCGATAGACGGTGAAGTACTCCGTCGGCTCATGGTGGGCGTTGGTCAGGCCGACGGGCACCACGATGTGGCCTATCCTCACGTTCAGCTCCGGCCAGAAGGTCTTCTGAATCCAGAGTTGCTCCAACTCGACTTCACCTCCCTTCTCTGTTTCTTGCTCCCACTCTCCACCTTCTTCCGTCTCCTTCTCAAAGGCACCGCCGGAGCCGCCATGCTCAAACTCAATCTCGCTGGCCATCTTCCAGCCTTTGCCGAAGTCATAAGAAAGGTAAACTACGGCATGAGGGACGTCGAAACGCCCGTGGCTCTTCTGGTCACCCTGCACCCGGTTAGGCTGATACTTATACACATTGTCGCTATAAAAATTGCGGGAATAGGCAATCTCTGCATAGCCACCCACTTGGAAACGCGACTTCACTTCGCGCGTCTCTTCGCCCTGCGTCTGGGCCAGGACCGGGGCTGCTCCCCAAACGGCCAGGAGCAGGCCGCCGCTCATTGTCATCTTAATTAGCTTCATGTCTGCACTGTTAAAACTGACCGCAAAAGTACGGGAGATGTCCCACGGGTACAATACCCAAAATGTGTGAAATCAACGTAAAGAAAGTGAGCGCGACAAGTGCACTCCGCACCCACCGTAGTCAGAATACCCACTTGTAGTGATTGTCCAAGTGGCGGGAATTTGCTTCCTTTGTGCGACAAAAACAACACAGACACCATGACTGTAAGCAACTATAAAGAAACCGACCGCATGAGCGACGTCATCAGCGACGAATTCCACCTGCTCCAAATGCTCAGCCGCTTCGGCATTTCGCTCGGCTTCGGCGAGAAGACCATCAGGGAAGTCTGCGACGAAGCTGGGGTGGACTGCGACACTTTTCTCGTCGTAGCCGACTATATCAGAAGCGGCGACCCGAACGTCGTGCTGAGGGCCGAACGGGTTTCGGTAGCTTCGCTCATGTCCTACCTCCGCCGGGCTCACGATTATTTTCTCGGGTTTGAGCTTCCGGCCATACGCCGCAAGCTGCTCGAAGCCCTCGACTGTTCGCAGCGCGACGAAGTGGCGTTTCTCATCCTCAAATTCTATGATGCCTACATGAACGAGGTGAGAAAGCACATGGAGTTTGAAAACCGCAAGATCTTTACGTATGTGGAGCATCTGCTTGCCGACGAAAGGATTGAGAACTACGAAATCTCACAATTCGCCCGCAATCACGAGAACATCAACAAGAAATTACAGGAACTCAAAAACATCATTATCAAATACTACGTTCCGCAAGGCGACCCGAACCTGCTGAACGCGGTGCTTTTCGACATCTTCAACTGCGAAAAGGACCTGTTTGCCCACTGCGAAGTGGAGAACCTGCTCTTCGTGCCGGCCGTGCAACTGCTGGAACAAAGAGTAGCTTCAAGCCGGCCCAAAACGACTTCGCCCCCGCAAGCGCCGGGGCAGGAAGAACTCAGCGACAGGGAAAAAGAAGTTGTCGCCTGTGTGGTCAAGGGGCTCACCAATAAGGAGACAGCGGACCAGCTCTACATCTCACTGAACACCGTCCTGACTCACCGGAAAAACATTGCCCGCAAGTTGCAAATCCGATCCGTTGCTGGGCTGACCATTTACGCCATCGTACACAAACTGGTCAACTTAGACGAGATCGACGTCTCCTGACCCCCTCGGGCCGACATGGAACGCACGTCTGCCCTCTCCCGCCGGGACACATAAAAAAACGAAAGGCCTGCCAAGGAGGTTCCACACTCCCCGCAGGCCTTTCGTTCTGTCGTTTAACGGGCTGCCCCAAGGCGCACGGCACTGTGCCGTGCGCCCCATAGAGACTATGCACGATTACTGACGTGCGCCATACTGCTGGTCGAGATTGAAGATGGCCGTATCGCCCATCTTGCGGATGCGGTCAACGATGCCGGAAGCCGTGGCCTCTTCTTCCACTTGCTCGCGGACGAATGTCCAAAGGAAATCTTGCGTCGCCTTGTCGTTTTCAGCTATGGCCAAATCGAGCAACTCGTCAATCCAACGGGAAACTTTGCACTCGTGGTCATAGACCTGCTCAAACACTTCCAACGGCGTGTTCCACTTCTCGGGCACGGCCTCTACCTTTCCCACGCGGGCCTTCCCACCCCGCTTGATGAGATAGCCGGCCATCGTATGTGCATGTTCAGTTTCTTCTTGCGACTGTTTCATCATCCACTTTGCGAAACCATTGAAACCTTCCATGTCGAAATAGAAGGCCATCGACAGATAAAGATTGGCGGACCACAACTCACGGGAAATCTGCTGGTTGATTGCGTCTTGTAACTTTTGAGAAATCATAGTGCGTAATTGTTTTGAATAAGCAAACCGAACTTAGCAAATTTCGTACCAAATCGCAGTTTGAAATGGCATTTTTGCATTTTCTGACCAGACGATGACACATTCTTCCCGCATGGCCAGGCCTTTGCGCGCCTCGCCCGAAGCCCGCCCCATACCGGACTGAGAGGCTTTTCCAGCTTTGAACCTCATGACGAGGCTGACACGTCATGCCGTCAAAGCGGCAGGATGAACGGTCACTTTGACCAGAAAAACTCACAAAGCGATGGAAAAGCCAAAAAGCCGACATCCGTCGCATGACACTTCTGAAAAAAGCCGTATCTTTGTCGCCAAGGCCTAAAAGCCCGTCAGTATTACCTTTCAACCTGTATGTCAATGCCAACCCTCCTCAACGGAACCGATCTCATCTCCAAGTATTTTCCCAACCTGACAGACACGCAAAAACAACAGTTCGGACAACTGGGTGCGCTCTACGCGGATTGGAACCAGAAAATCAACGTGATTTCGCGCAAAGATATCGACAACCTGTACCTTCACCATGTGCTTCACTCCTTGGGGCTGGCCAAGGTTATCACGTTCCGGCCGGGAACTACCATTATGGATGTGGGAACGGGGGGAGGCTTCCCCGGCATTCCGCTCGCCATCCTGTTTCCCGAGTCGACGTTCCACCTTATCGACAGCATTGGTAAGAAAATACGCGTCGCGCAGGAAATCAGCCACAGCATCGGCCTGCGGAACGTGACATTCTGTCATGGGAACGTAAAAGACGAGAAACGGAAATTTGATTTCGTGGTCAATCGTGCCGTCATGAACCTGGAAGAAATGTGCCGGCTCGTCCAAAAGAACATCAGGCGTGAAGACCACAATTCACTGCCTAACGGCCTTCTCTGCCTCAAAGGAGGAGATCTCAGCCACGAGGTCAAACCTTTCCATAAACGAGCAATGGTATGGCAACTGAAAGACTTTTTTGAAGAGGACTACTTTGAGACCAAACAGGTGGTTTACGTGATGTTGGAATAATCTGTGGCTAAAACATATGTTAGACATTCAATGTTTCGTCGTCAACATGGTAGAGGAGAACTGCTACGTGGTTTCAGACTCTACACGTGAAGCGGTCGTGATAGACTGCGGCGTCCTCACCCGGAAAGAGGAAGAGGCGTTCCAATCTTATGTAACCGAGAAGAAGCTGACGCTGACTCACTTGCTGTGTACACACGCCCACTTTGACCACATCTTCGGGGCGGAATTCATCTACCGGACCTATGGCCTCAAACCGGAGATCCATGGAAACGATGCCATGCTGTACGCTCAGGCCGCAGTCCAGACAAGAACCATCATGCACCAGGAGATGGAATGGACATTACCTCCTCATGAAATTTCACTCACGGAAAACGACGTCATCACGTTCGGAACGCATCAACTGAAAGTCATTGCCACACCGGGACATACCCAAGGCGGCGTCTGCTTTTACTGCCCAAGCGAACAAATCCTGTTCAGCGGGGACAGCCTTTTCCAAAGCTGCATCGGACGTACCGACCTTCCCGGGGGAAACGGGCCACAACTTGTTGAGGCACTATGCCGGAAAATTCTTACACTGCCGCCTGAAACAAGAGTCTACCCCGGCCATGGACCTTCTACGAGCATAGGCTACGAACGTCGCTTCAACGCCTATCTCCGTTGAGCATAACAAAAAGCGCAGGGCGCTTCCCACGGAAACGCCCTGCGCTTTTTTATACACCAAGATTTTACTTCAACTTCACGAGCACATCGCCCGTGAATTCCTCGGTAGCAATCTTGTCTTCACGGAGCAACCATCCAAGTCCCAGATACAGATCTTTGTCCGAACGGTACTTCGTGGCCTTTTTCAGTTCCTTCACACTCAGCTCACCACCGTTGTCATGGAGAGCATTCCAAATCTTACCTGCTGCTTCGCCAGCTTTCTCTTGTAACATAATAGTGATTTTAGTTATACTATGTCGTCTTATTGAGTTTTTCGACGCAAAGGTAGTTATTAATTCTTGTTACATCTGATTTATATAGATATATTAACCATATTATCAAGCACGGAAGACATTTTTGTGACAAATCTGTTTCGTGCAAAGCATGCCCTCTCCTGTTTAACAGGCAAAGAGAGGATACTCTCTCATCATCTCATTGACACGGGCACGCACCGAGGCTATTGCTGCCTCATCTTCGGGTGCATCCAGCACTTCCTCGATAAATTCAGCTATCAGCGCCATCTTGTCTTCCTTCACGCCGCGGGTTGTGATGGCAGGTGTACCTAAACGGATGCCCGAAGTCTGGAATGCGCTCCGCGTGTCGAACGGCACCATATTCTTGTTGACCGTTATGTCAGCCTGAACCAATGCCTTTTCCGCTACTTTGCCGGTCAGTTCGGGGTATTTGTCACGCAAATCAACCAGCACGCAATGGTTGTCCGTTCCACCGCTGACCAGTGTAAAGCCTCTCTTTTGAAGTTCGTCCGCCAACGCAGCGGCATTTTTCTTTACCTGCGCCGCGTAGGCCTTGAATTCGGGTTTTAACGCTTCGCCGAAGGCCACGGCTTTCGCGGCGATCACATGTTCGAGAGGACCACCCTGGATTCCGGGGAAAACGGCACTGTTCAAAAGCTGGCTCATCATTTTAATCTCCCCTTTCTTCGTGGTCAAGCCCCAAGGGTTTTCAAAATCGCGGCCCATGAGTATGATGCCGCCTCGCGGCCCGCGCAAAGTCTTGTGCGTGGTCGAAGTGACGATATGAGCGTAACGGACCGGATTATCGAGCAATCCGGCAGCAATAAGGCCGGCCGGATGGGCCATGTCAACCATGAACAAGGCGCCCACGCTGTCTGCAATCTGCCGCATACGGGCATAATCCCACTCGCGACAGTAAGCAGAGCCTCCACCGATAATCAACTTGGGGCGGTGTTCGTGAGCGAGTTTTTCCATTTCGTCATAATCCACGCGACCCGTCTCGCGGTTCAAATTATAACCGACGGGATGATACAAGATGCCGGAAGTGTTTACACGGGAACCGTGAGACAAATGACCTCCCTGCTCCAGATTCAGCCCCATGAAAGTATCACCGGGGTTCAGACAGGCCAGAAAAACCGCCGCATTGGCCTGCGCGCCGGAGTGAGGCTGCACGTTGGCATACTCGGCCCCAAACAATCGGCACACCCGCTCTATGGCTAGGCTCTCGACCTTGTCCACCACTTCGCATCCACCGTAATAGCGTTTTCCGGGATAGCCCTCGGCATATTTGTTCGTAAGCCATGAGCCCATTGCAGCCATGACTTCATCGCTCACGAAGTTCTCCGAGGCAATCAGCTCAATCCCCCGCAACTGACGTTGATGCTCCTCCTCTATCAAGTCAAAGACTTTGTTGTCTCGTTCCATACACATTATTATATTAGTTTCACGTAATCGATATTTTGCTCTTTCTCACAATAGGCACACTGAACGATACCTTTTTCTTTGTCCACGACATGAAAGACCGTGTTCATCGGCTCGTTGTTCGTGATGCACTTAGGATTTGCGCACTTTATCACGCCGCATATCTCGTCAGGCAGTCTCACTTGTTTTTTCTCGACGACCTCATAATCCCTGATTATGCAAAGCGTCACGTTCGGAGCGACCACACTAAGCTGATTGAGCTCAGCATCCGAGAAGTATTTATCCGCTATTTTGATGATGCTCTTCTGCCCCATTTTCCGGCTTTGCAAATTCAGGCCCAGCATGATCGAAGTTTTCACGTCTTCAAGATGGAGCAAACTGACGACCTGAAACAGCTTTGACGAAGGGATATGGTCTATGACTGTTCCATTCTTGATTGCGGCCACTAACATTTCTTCTTTTTTCTTGCTTTCCATGTGTTTTAGACTAACGGATGATAGACTGATCGTTTTTCACTTCGTCCAAGCTGATGCCCAAGACATCACAGATGATGGCCTCGCGCGCATAAAGTCCGTTACGGGCCTGCTCAAAGTAGTAAGCATGCGGATTGTCATCGACATCATAAGTTATTTCGTTTACACGGGGCAAAGGGTGCAGGATTTTCATGTTCGCTTTTGCCTTCGCCAACATGGACGCGCGCAAGATACAGGAGTCTTTCACACGCTCATACTCCATCAGGTCCGTGAAACGTTCACGCTGGACACGTGTCATATAAAGGATATCGGCTTCGGCAAGGCTATCCTCCTCCAAACGGTTTTCCTCTACAAAGCGAATGCCGTGCTTCTGGCAATACAACTTATACTCATCCGGCATGGCCAACTCCGCAGGAGCCACGAAATGGAACACCGGATTGAAATGGCGCATAGCCATCAGGAGCGAATGGACCGTGCGACCGTACTTCAAGTCGCCGACAAGGAAAATGTGAAGATTACTCAGTGTGCCCTGCGTTTTCTTGATAGAATATAAATCGAGCAGAGTCTGCGACGGGTGCTGGTTGGCACCGTCACCCGCATTCACCACAGGAGTCGGCGTCACTTCACTGGCATAACGCGCAGCGCCTTCCAGATAGTGGCGCATCACGATGACGTCAGCATAGTTGCTCACCATCTTCAACGTATCTTTCAGGGTTTCCCCCTTCGAAGAGCTCGTCACCTTCGGATCGGTAAAACCGATCACGCGAGCGCCCAGGCGGTTGGCTGCCGTTTCGAAAGAAAGGCGGGTCCGCGTCGACGGTTCAAAGAAAAGGGTGGCCACCACTTTCCCCTCGAGCAGCCGCCGGTTAGGAAATTTTTCAAACTCCGCCGCCATTTCTATCAGATACTCAATTTTTTTGCGCGACAGATTGGCAATTGTCACTAAGCTCCTGTTTCCCTCCATATCACTGTCTTTCTTATGTGGTTCGTTTGTAGCCGTAAATTTAAGAAGAAAAAATCAGACCGGCCGCCTCCGGACCCGGCTTTTTGCGCCAAATGAATACAAAAGCAAAAAAAAGCGAATAATCATCACACCGGGAGCCCAATCGAGAAATAATCTTTATATTTGCCATCGTAACTCCTAAAAAGACATATAACTATGGACAAATTGAAAGGAAGCAAGACCGAAAAGAACCTCATGGAAGCTTTCGCAGGCGAATCGATGGCCCGCAACAAGTATACTTACTATGCGTCGAAAGCCAAGAAAGACGGGTATGTCCAGATTGCTGCCCTGTTTGAGGAAACGGCCAACAACGAAAAGGAACATGCCAAAATATGGTTCAAGCTCCTGCACGACGGCATCGGCAGCACCGACGCCAACCTGAAAGACGCAGCGGCAGGCGAAAACTACGAATGGACCGACATGTATGCCCGCTTTGCCAAAGACGCCCGCGAAGAAGGCTTCGAGCACATCGCCAAACTTTTCGAGATGGTCGGTGCCATTGAGAAAGAACACGAAGAACGCTACCGCAAGCTCTTGGCCAACGTGGAACAGGGACTTGTATTCTCAAAAGATGGTGACTGCATTTGGCAATGCAGCAACTGCGGCCATATCGTCGTCGGCAAGAAAGCCCCCGACGTATGTCCCGTCTGCGCCCATCCGCAAAGCTACTTCCAAGTTCGCGCAGAGAACTACTAATTCCGGTTTCCCACCCATGCACGCCATACAGCCGGACGAGCCTCTGCGCCCGCCGGCTGTTTTGTTTCACTCATCCCATAAACATGATTTCTTATTGGATCCTATTCATTATCATCGCGATTGCGAGCTACGCCGTTCAGGCAAATCTCCAACGCAAGTTCAAACGCTATTCGGCCATACCGCTCGATACTGGACTCACAGGGCGGGAAGTCGCTGAAAAAATGCTTCGCGACAACGGCATTTATGACGTCACCGTGACCTCTACGCCCGGACATCTGACGGACCACTACAATCCCGTCAACAAGACGGTCAACCTGAGCGAATCTGTCTTCTCATCCAACAGCATTGCGGCCGCAGCCGTGGCCGCTCACGAATGCGGCCATGCCGTCCAACATGCGCATGCCTATGCTCCGTTACGGCTACGGTCAGCACTGGTTCCCGCAGTCTCATTCGCGTCCAACTGGGTGCAGTGGATACTCCTTATCGGTATCTTCACGGTAAACATTTTCCCGGGCATCCTCTTATTCGGCGTCATCCTCTTTGCGCTGACCACGCTATTCAGCTTTGTCACGCTGCCCGTCGAAATCGACGCCAGCCGCAGAGCCTGCACCTGGTTAGAAAGTTCCGGACTCACGTCCTCACGCAATCACACGATGGCCGTCAGCGCCTTGCGTAGCGCTGCCTACACTTACGTAGTAGCCGCACTTGGCTCATTAGCCACCTTAGTCTATTACCTTCTCATCCTAGTTGGCGGTTCGCGCGACGAATAGCGGCCAAGACCTTTTTCCCCTTCCAAGAGATGCTTCCGCGCAAATGCGGGAACATCTCTTGACTTTTTCGCACCAAACAATCGCCCTGCCCGTTTTTTCTGTCCCGGCGACAGAAGCGTCTGACGCAGTGCCCGGCGTCTCCATCCGCCGGCCTTTTTCGTCCTTCCGGCCGGAGAGCAGGACGGTGTCTTCGCCATTCCGGTTTTTATCCTTACCTTTGCGCACGATGAAAACGAAAGTCCTCTTTATCCTTCTGTCTGCATGTATATGCCTCACGGCTACGGCCCAACGTAACACGCCCCTGTCGAGCGACATCCGCACCTTGCGCACCTACGTGACCGAACGTCCGACCGCTCCACCCATCATCGAATTGGGGAGCGATGAACACATCACCGTAGACTTCGACTACCTTTCGCACACGTATCACCGCTTTCTCTACCGCATTGAGCATTGCGATGCAAACTGGCAAGTGAGCGAGGACCTCTTCGACAGTGATTTCTTATCCGGGAACAACGGGGACGAACCTGTCGGCCAAGAAGAACAAAGCCGAAACACGATGCAACAGTACACCCACTATTCGTTGCGTCTACCCAATGAAAATACAGATTTCCTGCTGGCGGGAAACTACCGGCTCACACTTATTGACGACACGGAAGACAGTCCCCGCCCCGTGGCACAGGCCTATTTTACCGTGGTCAACCCCAAGGTCTCAATCTCCGCGACAGCCTCGACCGACACAGAAATAGACCGGAACGATACCCATCAGCAACTCACCATTCGCCTGAACTACGGCCAGCTCAACGTACACGACCCACGCAAGGAACTGAGCATCGTCGTTATGCAAAACCGACGCTACGACAACGCCGTAGTCAGACCGAGGCCCACGTCGGTGGCCCCTTCCGCCCTCCTTTGGGAACACGACAAGGACCTCATTTTCAAGGCAGGGAACGAATACCGGAAATTCGAACTGCTCAGCACGCGCCGCGGAAACTTCGGCGTAGACAACGTACGATGGTTTGAACCTTATTATCATGCCACCCTCTTCGTCGACGAGCCCCGCCGTAACTATCTATACGACCAGGACCAAGACGGCCTGCGCATCGTGCGTACAACCGACGGATATGACTCTGCGACAGAGGCCGACTATGTATTCGTTCATTTTGCCCTGCAAACTCCCCGCAGGGATGACGGAGATTTCTACCTGAACGGGAATTGGACCGACGACCGTCTGGACGACGAATGGAAAATGACGTATGACGACGCCTCGGGCTGCTATGTAGCAGCCCCCCTGCTGAAACTCGGATATTACAGCTATCAATACCTGTTCGTCCCTCACGATTCACCCGGCGTAGGACACACCGCACAGGCTGAGGGAGACTTCTACCAGACCGAAAACGAATATACCCTTATCGCCTTCTATCGCGCCCAAGGAGCGCGCTACGAAGAGCCCGTAGGGCATATCACATTCAAATTCAGACCGCAATGACACGCCCTCAACACCCTATCAACATCGTATTTCTCGACGGCTATACCTTGAATCCCGGTGATGCGGACTGGTCCCTTTTCGAAGAACTGGGCCATTTCACCGTCTACGACCGCACAGCTCCTGCCGACGTGATCACACGGGCCAAAGAGGCTGACATTCTCATCGTCAATAAAACGCAACTGACCCAAGCCCACTTCGGGCAGTTGCCCCGCCTTCGCGCCGTTTGTGTGGCGGCCACAGGTTACGACGTCATCGACGTCGCCGCCGCCCGCGAACACGGCATCCCTGTCTGTAACGCCGCAGGATACGGCACAGAGTCTGTCGCACAAATGGCTATCGCCCTTCTGCTCGAAGCGACCAATCACGTCGGCAAATACGCGGACGCCACGCGCAGCGGCTGGTGGAGCAAGAGTAAAGACTTTTGTTGTTGGAACGACCCCCTGACCGAACTTCACGGAAAGACGATGGGCATCGTCGGATTCGGCCACATAGGTCAGGCCGTGGCCCGGCTGGCCCACGCTTTCGGCATGTCCATCCTCGCGGCAACCTCAAAGCCGTCCTCTGTCCTCCCGGACTACGTCACGCCAACCGATCTTCGTTCCCTGTTCCGCCGCTGTCACGTGGTCAGCCTTAACTGCCCGCTCACCCCTCAGAATGAAGCCTTCGTCAACAAGACACTTCTGAACGACTGCCACCCCGGACTAATCCTGCTCAACACCGCACGCGGCCGCCTCATTGACGATAAAGCCGTGGCCGACGCCTTGCACGACGGAATCCTCGGTGCTTACTGTGGCGACGTCCTCTCGGAAGAGCCACCACAGCCCAAACACCCTTTGTTGTCAGCCCCCCGCTGCTATATTACGCCCCACCTCGGGTGGGCCTCGCTCGAATCCCGACAAAGACTCATACAGCTCATCGCCGACAATATCCGCCACATTCTTGACGGTCATCCCACAAACGTTGTCAATCCCTAAACCCACTCTCGCCAACTATGGCTTTCGACCTTGTTTCCACGCTAGAACTCCCGACGTTCACTCAAATTATGGATTTTGTCGGCACTTTCGCGTTCGCCATCTCAGGAATCCGATTGGCCTCGGCCAAACACTTTGATCTCTTCGGCGCATACGTCGTCGGCCTGACCACAGCCGTCGGCGGAGGAACCATGCGCGACGTCATGCTCGGATTAACCCCCTTCTGGATGACTAATCCGTTTTATCTTATATGCTCGGCCTTGGCACTGCTCTGGGTCCTGGCTTTCGGACGACAGCTCATCCGGCAAGAGGTTACGTGGTTTCTCTTCGACACCGTCGGCTTAGCACTTTTCACAGTAGTCGGCATTGAGAAAACGCTTCAATGCGGCCTGCCATGGTGGACCGCAATCATCATGGGAACCATGACAGGTGCAGCCGGAGGTATGTTGCGCGACGTATTCATCAACGAAGTTCCGCTCATTTTCCGCAAGGAGATATATGCCCTCGCCTGTGTGATTGGCGGTATGACCTACATCCTCTGCAACCACTACAAATGCGACGAAATTGTCACTTCTTGCGTAAGCGGCGGAATGGTCATTCTCATACGTTGCCTGGCGGTCAAATACAAGCTGAGCCTGCCGACGCTGAAAGGTGAAGAAACCTCCACACAAAAAGGCAAAGAATAAAACATCACCTCAAAGTAGACAAAGACCACAATAAAAAAATTTTTTCACCGTTTGAACAAGAAAAGAGGACTGCTACAACAATCAGAACTTAGCCGAACATGATTGAATATATCCGGGGAACAGTGGCCGAACTCACTCCTACACAAGCCGTCATAGACTGCAATGGCATGGGGTTCGGGCTGTTCATCTCACTCAACACCTATTCCGCCATTCAAGGGAAGAAGGAAACCCGACTTTATGTTTACGAGGCCATACGCGAAGACGCCCATCAGCTGTATGGCTTCGCAACGAAACAAGAGCGCGAACTTTTTCTATTGCTGATTGGCGTGTCCAGCATCGGCGGACAAACGGCCCGCACCGTACTTTCGGCTTTTACACCGGCGGAACTGTGCAACGCCATCCGCACGGAAAACGATCGCCTGCTGAAAAGCGTGAAAGGGATAGGCCCCAAAGCGGCTCAACGCATCATCGTAGAGCTGAAAGACAAAATAACGTTGACCATGGGCGGTGAGAATGCGGAACCAGGCACCTCACACGTTATGGGGAACAAAGAAGTCGTCGAAGAGGCCGTAGCCGCACTGACGATGTTAGGTTTTCCACAAGCTCCCGTGCAGAAAACAGTCATGTCCATCATTAAAGAGTCGCCCAGCCTTCCTGTGGAGCAAATCATCAAGCAAGCGCTCAAAATGTTATAGGATCCGTCTCTGCGCAAATGAAACTCCGCACGCCTTCATTTCTACGCCACATCCTACTGATAGTCGCAGGCCTGTACCTCTTCGCCTGCCTGTCGGCCACCCCCCTTTTGTCTCTACTCCATCAAGCCCGGGAAAACAGCAGCATAAACACAGAAGAAGCCGCAGCCGCTCCCCCCGACACAGCCACCACCCCTCGTGTCAAAGTGAAGCGCACTGTGGCCCGCACGGAAAAGGATTTGGACGAGAAAGCCACAGATCTCAAAGATCCTGACAACCTCAAATCTGAAACGACCTACGACGAACAAACTAACACCTACAAAGTAGGCACCAGACTTGGGGAATCCTTTCTCGAAGCTCCCTTCTACATGACAGCCGAAGAATATCGCGACTGGACGATGCGCCGTTCAATGCAAGCCTACTACAAACAAAAGAACGAAGAAGAATTCAAGAACGCAGAAGGGAAAGACAAGTTCGATTTTACCGACATGAAATTCAATCTCGGTCCGGCGGAGAAGATATTCGGGCCGGGCGGCGTACAAATCAAGACACAAGGATCTGCCGGACTGAAAATCGGAGCCAACACGCGCAAAGTAGACAACCCCTCACTGGCAGAACGGAACCGCAAAGTCTTTGGCTTTGACTTCGACGAAGAAGTCAATCTGAACGTCACGGGTAAAGTCGGCGACAAAGTAAACCTCAATTTCAATTACAACACCGAGTCTACTTTCGATTTTGACGCACAAAGCCTCAAACTGCGTTACGAAGGCAAGGAAGACGAAATCATTAAACTCGTGGAAGCCGGAAATGTATCCATGCCCACCAATTCGTCACTTATCCGAGGTGCCTCATCTTTATTCGGTGTGCGTACGGACCTGCAATTCGGCAAGTTGAAATTACAGACCGTTGTTTCTCAAAAAAAATCCAGTAGCCAAAGTGTTTCGTCGAAAGGCGGCGTGCAAGTCACGAATTACGAATTCTCGGCTGACGACTACGAAGAAAACCGTCACTTCTTCCTTGCACAATACTTTCACGACCATTATGATGAGAACATGAGAAGCTTGCCCAACATCATGTCGGGCATCAACATCAATCGCATCGAAGTCTGGGTGACAAACAAGAGCGGAACCTCAACAAACACCCGAAACGTAGTTGCTTTCACGGACTTGGGTGAAGGTAGTAAAATCAGCAATCCGATGTGGGCAGGCACAGGGGGTTCCGGCCTTCCGTCCAACTCGGCGAACAACCTTTATACGACAGTCACCACCACTCTGGCTGCGGCGCGTGACATCACACAAGTCAACGCGACCCTTGATGGTGCCGGCTTAGCAGGCGGTACCGATTACGAGAAATTAGGGAACGCACGATTGCTGTCAGGTTCAGAATACACCCTCAACCGTTCCTTAGGATATATATCTCTCAAAACAACACTCCAACCGGACCAAGTCCTGGCTGTCGCCTTTGAATACACATACCGCGGCCAAACGTACCAAGTCGGCGAGCTATCAAGCAACTTGAAAGACAATACGCAAGCCCTCTTTGTCAAAGCGTTAAAGAACACAGCCAATACGCCACGCATGGGAAACTGGGACTTGATGATGAAAAACGTTTACTCGCTCGGCGCTTACTCCATCAAAAAAGACAAATTCCGCTTGGATATCAAGTACCTCAGCGACACCACGGGAGTCTATCTCTCCTATTTACCTGATCCGTCGCTGAAAAACAAAAAAATACTCTCGCTGGTGGGCCTTGACCGCTTAGACAATAACGACCGAGCCAACCCGAACGGTTATTTTGACTACGTTCCGGGCTATACCATCAACGACACGACAGGGCGCGTCTACTTCCCTCTCGTCGAGCCTTTTGGTGAAGGCTTGCGTCAAGCTATTGGGAACAATTCTGTCGCAGACAAGTTCGTATTCCAAGAACTGTATGATTCAACCAAAACCGTAGCCAAACAAATTGCCGAAAAGAACAAATTCATGATTTCAGGGCAATACCAAGCCTCATCGGCAGGTGAAATCCAACTTGGCGCAACCAATATCCCCGAAGGGTCTGTGGTGGTCACTGCCGGAGGCGTTGTCCTCACGGAAAACGTTGACTACACGGTTGATTACAGTATGGGGACCGTCAAAATCATCAACCAGAGTATCATTGACGCCGGGACAGCGGTCAACGTCAGCACGGAAAGCAACACGGACTACGGCATGGTTCGCAAAACGATGTTCGGTCTCAACTGGCAGTACGACTTCTCGAAGAATTTCCAAATCGGAGGAACGATTATGCACCTTGGCGAACAGCCTCTCACCACTAAAGTGGCGATGGGCAGCGAACCGCTCAATAACACAATTTGGGGATTCAACCTGTCCTGGAAAAAACAAAGCCAATGGCTGACAAACATGCTTGACAAACTGCCGCTCCTACATTGTACCGCTCCTTCAACCATCAATTTCACGGGCGAAGTGGCCCAGCTCATCGCCGGAAAAAATAAAGGTGCACAAGGCAACGCTTCTTATATCGACGATTTCGAAAATACAAGTAATGACATTGACATCTCCGACCCACGCGAATGGACTCTCAGCTCCTGCCCTTCTTTCTTCACCGAATCGCAATATACCAATGACGTCCGCTATGGCTACAATCGTGCCCTGATGGCATGGTACAATATCGATCCACTCTTTACACGCCGTTCATCTTCACTCACCCCGGCACATATCAAAAGCGACCTGAACCAACTGTCAGACCCTTACGTCCGCGAAGTCTATAAAAGGGAAATCTATCCCAACAAAGACCTCAACTATCAGGAAGCCTCCACCATGGAAGTGCTCAATGTGGCTTTCTACCCCACAGAACGCGGACCGTATAACCTTGATCCCAACCTTGATTCGGACGGACACCTTTCAAACCCGCAAAGCCGGTGGGGCGGAATGATGCGACGCATCGAGACGAGTGACTTTGAGACAGCCAATATCGAATACATCGAATTCTGGCTGATGGATCCGTTTATCCATTCTCGCGAAAACGGAACGGATAACTCCGGAGACCTTTATTTCAATCTTGGAGAGGTTAGCGAGGACGTACTGCGCGACGGAAAAATGTTTTACGAAAGCGGACTCCCCATTGACGGCGACCCTTCTTATTACACGGAAACCGTATGGGGACGCGTGCCGAACCAAAGTACCGTTACATACGCTTTCAATACATCCAGCGGGTCCCGCCAGAAACAAGACGTGGGATACAACGGCCTCAGCAGCGACGAGGAGACCAGGTATCCTGCCTACCAACAATATCTCGCACAAATTCAAGGAAGAGTCAGACAGGCTGTCTACGATTCCATATACGACAATCCGTCCGGCGACAAGTACCATTATTTTCGCGGCTCCGACTACGACGCACAAGAACGCTCCATCCTCGACCGCTATAAGTACATCAATAATCCGAACGGCAACTCGGTTGACTCGGACCACTCACCGGAATCTTACAGTACGACCTACAAGACAACTCCTGACGTCGAGGATATCAACCAGGACTATACTCTGAACGAATACGAAAAGTACTACCAGTATCATGTCAAACTGGCCCCGGAGCATATGAACGTCGGAGAAAATTTTATCGTTGACAAACGGACCAACAACGTCAGGCTCCGCAACGATTCCACCCGTGAGATCACGTGGTATCTTTTCCGCATTCCTGTCGACCAGTATGCTCAACGCATCGGCAACATCGACGACCTGACAAGCATTCGCTTCATGCGCATGTTCCTCACCAATTTCCGCAATCCGGTAGTCCTCCGTTTTGCAACCCTCAACCTCGTACGCGGCGAATGGCGCTCATACGAACAGGCATTGTATACGGGCGAAGCTCCTGCCACAAGCGGAACTCTCAGCGTAGCAGCCGTAAATTTTGAAGAAAATACGGAAAAAACTCCCGTGAACTACGTCATTCCCCCCGGCATCAGTCGTGTGGTCGACCCCGGACAAAGCCAGATTCTCCAAGAAAACGAGCAGGCCCTTTCGCTCACTGTCGAGAACCTTGCCTCGGGCGATGCCCGCGCTGTCTACAAAAACACCATGCTCGACCTGCGCCGCTACAAACACATCCAGATGTTTGCCCACGCCAACGCATTGCCTGAAGACCCCACACTGGAAAACGGCCAAATGAGCCTGTTTATCCGTCTCGGATCCGACTATAAGAGCAACTTCTACGAGTATGAGATACCACTCACCGTCACGCCCGCAGGGAACTACGCACAATCGGCCACTGGCGCGAGAGCCGTATGGCCAGAAGAGAACATGCTCGACATCGATCTAACCAAGTTCACAGACCTAAAAAAGAATCGCAACAAGCAAAAAGCGTTAGGCCTCACCTCATACAGCCGCGTCTATTCCGAATATGACAGCGACAAGCCCAACAACAAGATCAGCATTATGGGCAATCCGACACTCGGCGAAGTGCGGACCATTATGATTGGTGTGCGCAACAACTCCCGCGCGGTAAAAAGCGCCGAGGTATGGGCCAACGAACTCCGCCTCCAAGGGTTTTCCAATTCAGGAGGATGGGCCGCACAAGGCAACCTGAATATCCAGCTTTCAGACTTCGCCAGCGTCAACATGACTGGCCACCTCGAGACTGCCGGCTTCGGAGGGCTCGAAGAAAGCGTAAGCCAACGCCGCCAAGACAATCTCTATCAATACAGCGTCACGACAAACGTCGAGATGGGCCGCTTCTTTCCCGATAAAGCCAAAGTACAAATTCCCATCTACTACAGTTACAGCAAAGAACGCACTGTTCCGAAATACAACCCGCTCGACTCTGATATGAAAATGGATGACGCACTTGACGCGCTCGGCAGCGACAGAGAACGTGACTCACTACGTAACATTACGGACAAAGTCGTCATCAATAAGAATTTCAGCATCAGCAACGCCCGTGTTGACATCTCGACCAAACGTCACCCCATGCCCTACGACCCGGCAAACTTCTCGTTCAGCTACTCGCATAGCCACCAACAGACAACCGGCGAAACAACTGTATGGGAGAAAGACGACAACTGGAAGTGGAGCTTCAACTATAATTATACCCCTAACTACGAGCCCCTCAAACCCTTCAAGAAACTGATCAAGAGCAAAAGCAAGTGGTTGAAAATCTTCAAAGAACAAGACCTCAACTACCTCCCGCAAAACATCGGGTTCAATTCTGACATCACCCGGAATTATTATGAACTGCAAGAACGCGACCTCGAAGATCTGACGAACAACTCACTTCCTCTGACCTGGGCCAGCGACTTCCTGTGGAACCGCAGTTTTGTCTTACGCTGGGACTTGACCAAGAACCTCCACATGAGTTTCAATTCAGCTACCGACGCTGAAATTGAACAACCGTACACAGCGGTCAATAAAGACCTTTACCCGGACCGCTACCACGCATGGAAAGATTCCGTGTGGAACAGCATAAAAGGACTCGGCACTCCGCTCGACTATCAGCAGACCTTCGACCTATCCTGGCGGCTACCGTTAAGCAAAATTCCCGTTCTCGACTGGATTACGGCAGACGCGAGCTATAACGCCACCTACAACTGGACTCGCGGGGCCAAGCTGGAAGATGGCAGCTGCCCGACTGGCAACACCATTTCAAACTCACGCACTATCAACACGACGGGGCGCTTCAATCTCGAGAAGCTCTATAACTACGTGCCCTACCTGAAATCGGTCAACCGCAAGTTCTCCACCTCGTCATTCACGAGCAAGAAAAAGAAAGAAGAGAAAAAGAATTTCCAAAAAGAAATCCAGCTACGCCCTGACACGACCACCCTGCTCACGCATAACCAGAAAACAAAAAAGCTCCGTGTCTACGCCATCCGGCAAAACGGCCAGCGCTACCCCATCAAATACAAAGTGAACGACGCCAACAACATCGTCATCCTCACGAAAGATACCGCCAAGCTAAAAATCACCGTCGTCCCCGGTCCCAAGCCCGAAGACCAATTCTGGTACAAAGCCATACAAGCTACCAGCCGCGTCGCCATGATGGTCCGCAACATCAACATATCATATCGCAACGCTTACAGCATGACCTTGCCCGGCTTCATACCCACCATTGGCGATGTATTCGGGCAACGTAGCGCCGACGTCCTTCAACCGGGGTTAGACTTCGCTTTCGGCTTTACGGACGACAGCTACATACGCCGTGCGGCCGAACGCGGCTGGCTCGTGTCGAACGACAGCGTTGTCACTCCGGCCACCACGAACCTCACAGAAAACCTCCAGATCAGCGCGACCATAGAGCCTCTCCCCGACTTGAAAATCGACCTCTCTGCCACCCGGACCACCAACCGTTCGCGCAGCATACAATATATGTTCGAGGGAATGCCGACACAAGAAAGCGGGAGCTTCAACATGACCGTCATCAGCATCGGCAGCGCGTTCGAGAGCATGGGCGACGCCAACAATGGGTACAAGAGTGCCACGTTCGAAAAGTTTGTCAACTCGCTTGAACAATTCAGGACACGCGTCGAAGCGCAATATGCCAACGCCACCTATCCGCAAGGCACAAGCCTGGCAGGCAAGCCTTTCGACCCGGCCAACGGCACAGTAAGCCCCTACGCCCCGGAAGTCATGATTCCCGCCTTCCTGTCGGCCTATGCCGGAGGGGGCAGTTCTCTCGACATTTTCCCCACCTTAAAGCGTTTACTTCCCAATTGGTCCATCAAATACAGCGGCCTGGCAAAACTGCCCAAGATGAGAAAAATCTTCAAGAGTTTCAACATCAATCATTCTTATAAGAGCGTCTACGCCGTCGGGGCGTATAACACCTATTCGACGTTCATGTCATACATAGGCTCCATCGGTTTCATTCAAGACGTTACGACCGGCGACCCGACACCCAGCAGCATGTACGACGTAAGCACGGTTTCCATCAACGAGCAATTCTCGCCCTTAGCGGGTGTCGACATGACGTTCAACAATAACCTCACACTCTCTGCGGAATACCGCAAAGCCCGCGTGCTCAGCCTCAGCATGACCTCACAACAACTCACCGAGACCCGCTCGAACGACCTCGTCATCGGTTGCGGCTATAAGATTGCCGACCTCAAACTCTTCGCTCCGCGCAAGAAGTCACGACGGAAATCACGCAACAAGAGCAGCGACACACAAAACACCCAGCAGCAAGCCAATTCGGGATTCAGCAACGACCTCAATCTGCGTTTTGACCTCACCTTCCGTGACCAAAGCACGCTTAACCGCGACATCCTTTCACGACGCAGCCAGGCTACCAGCGGAAACAAAGCGGTCCAGGCCTCTTTCACGGCCGACTACGCACTAAGCCGGTTCCTCACCCTGAGCGCATACTACGACCGACAGATGAACCGGCCACTGCTCACGTCCAGCTCATACCCCACCGTCACACAAGATTTCGGCATCAGCATAAAATTCACCCTCACACGATGACCCTGCTCACCACAGGCGCCCGAATAACCGCTGCACACCAAGCCCGAAAAAGATGACACACGGAAAGCTGCGGCCATTCCACCCCGCAGCTTTCCTTCTTCTTCGCCTGGACAGGTCCGCCCGCCTCATGCCACGCCCCTGCCTGACAGGCTGTTTCACTACGGTTCTTCGTTTCCACCTTTCGCCCAGGCTACGCCACAGGCTTTCCTGCCTTCTTACCACTGCGCCTGAAACTTACGTCGCAGCGATAAGGCTTTCCTCCGCGGCGACAGGAAAAAGCCCCACCAGACAGGCCAACCCCAAAACGCCGTTCGCACCTCCTCGCCCTGCCTATGCGGCACTCCGCAAACGGCACGGATCCCGTGCGACATTTTTTCTTTTCCGGGAGAAAAAATCTGCACTTTTTTACGTACCTTTGCCCCAACCGATATATACTTCCGCTATCAACAAAACTACATACAAAATATGAAATTCGTCATTCAAAGCACCGAGCTTTACGCCCGTTTGCAAATACTGGGACGTGTTATTTCCTCAAAAAACAACTTGCCCATCTTAGAAAGCATCCTGTTTGAGACCCACCCTGATGAACTCGTTCTCACCGCTTCCGACAACGAGACCACAGTCACCTCACACGCGCCGCTCGTTGAATGCGACGCAGACTGCCGCTTCGTGGTCCACGCAAAAACCATTCAGGATGCCGTAAAGGAACTTGCGGAACAGCCCCTGACCTTCTTTGTCAACGAAAGTTCCTTTGAGATAACGATTGAGTACCAGAACGGCCATTTCTGCTTCATGGGACAAGCCGCCGACGAATATCCGACGCCACCCGTCTTCGACGGAGAAACGACAGCCATAAGTTTAGACGCCCCCCATCTGCTGACCAGCATCAGCCGGACGGCCTTCGCCACGGACAACGACGAATACCGCCCTGTCATGACCGGTATCTTTTTCGACGTCAACGGAGGAAAAGCCACGCTCGTCGCCACCGACCGCCACAAAATGGTGTGTGACAAAATCGCCCTGACAGAAGATTCCGCCCAAGGCTCGTTCATCCTTCCCAAAAAACCAGCCACGCTTCTCAAAAGCATCTTAGCCAAAGCAAGCGGACCCACACATATCAAATGGAACAGCAGAAGTGCTACCGTCGAAACTGACGACACATGTATCACCTGTCGCCTGATCGAAGGACGCTACCCGAACTACCAAAGTGTCATCCCACAGGACGCCCCCAACACGGCGACCATCAACCGTCCGGCCCTTGTGAGCGCTATACGACGCATGCTCACCGTTTCCAATCCCTCGGTGGCCCTTGTCAAAATGGCGTTCAGCGGTTCCAAACTGACGGTTTCCATCGAAGATGTCGACTTCTCCATGTCGGCCGAGGAATCCTTGCTTTGCGACTATCAAGGCACCCCCATCAACATCGGCTTCAAAGGACAATTCCTGCTCGAACTGCTCAACAATCTCGAAAGCGAGGAAATCGTAATCCGCATGTCCGACCCCAGCCGTCCGGGCATCGTTACGCCCACCCCGCAAGCCGAAGGTGAAGACGTGCTGATGCTTCTCATGCCTATGGTCCTTAACGACTGACCCATGGCGACACTTACCCTCAACAGGCCTCTCATCTTCTTCGACATCGAGGCCACAGGACTCGACACAAGCCGGGACCGCATCGTCGAACTGTCATACATCAAAATAAGTCCCGACGGGAAAGAAGAAGCACAGACTCTGCGCTTCAACCCGACCATTCCCATCTCTGCCGAAGCCACCGCAGTCAACGGCATCACCAATGAAGATGTAGCCCAATGCCCTACGTTCGCAGAAAAGGCACACGAGGTGGCGCAGGTGTTCAACGGCTGCGACATCGCCGGCTACAACTCCAACCATTTCGACGTCCCCCTGCTCGTCGAGGAGTTCATCCGCGCAAAGGTCGACTTCGACGTCACGGGCTGCAACCTGATTGACGTACAAGGTATTTACCACAAGATGGAGAAACGCACGCTTGCGGCCGCCTACCAGTTCTACTGCCAAAAGGACTTGGAAAACGCGCACACAGCCATGGCTGACACGCGAGCCACATACGAAGTGTTCTGTGCCCAGCTTGACCACTACGGAAACCGCATTCCGCACGACATCAAAAGCCTCGCCGATTTCTCACGATACAACAAGAACATCGATTTGGCCGGGCGCATCATCTATGACGAGAAAGAGACCCCTGTGTTCAACTTTGGCAAGCATCGGGGAAAATCCGTAGAATGGGTCGTCCGCAACGAGCCGGGCTTCATCAGCTGGATGTTGCAGGCAGACTTTCCGCAGAACACCAAACAAGTGCTAACCCGCTTGTGCCTGAAATATAAAACGAAGTAACCTCAAGCACCTGCACTACCATCATGCTGAAAGGCAAACATATCGTCGTGGGCATCACGGGCAGCATCGCCGCCTACAAAGCATGCACCCTCATCCGCTACTTCGTCAAACAGGGAGCAGAGGTCCAGACGGTCATCACGCCGGCTGGTAAAGAGTTCATCACCCCGCTCACGCTTTCCACGCTTACGTCAAAACCTGTGGTCAGTGAATTCTTTTCGCGCCGCGACGGAACGTGGAACAGCCATGTCGACCTTGGATTATGGGCCGACGCCATGGTGATTGCCCCCGCCACGGCCAGCACCATCGGAAAAATGGCACACGGCATAGCCGACAACATGCTCCTGACCACCTACCTCTCCATGAAAGCTCCCGTCTTCGTCGCGCCGGCCATGGACCTCGACATGTATGCCCACCCCACGACCCAGCAGAACCTCCGCACTCTCCTCTCGTTCGGCAACCACATCATCGAGCCGCAGGAAGGCGAACTGGCCAGTCATCTCGTGGGGAAAGGACGCATGGAAGAGCCGGAACGCATAGGCGAAATCGTCGCAGAGTTCCTCACAGGCCCGCAGGACCTCAAAGACAAGCACATACTCATCACCGCCGGCCCCACCTATGAACGGATAGACCCCGTCCGCTTCATCGGTAACTATTCCAGCGGAAAAATGGGCTTTGCCCTGGCCGAGGAATGCGCCATGCGCGGAGCACGAGTAACCCTCGTGACGGGACCGGTGCACATGCAGGCCCACCATCCGGCCATCCGCCGCGTCGACGTGGTCACTGCCGCCGAAATGCTCAAAGCCTCCCTCGACGTGTTCCCCACGACCGACGCCGCAATCCTCTGCGCCGCAGTAGCCGACTTCACGCCCGACCAGACAGCCGACGTCAAAATCAAACGCGAAGAAGGCGCGCAGACCCTGCACCTCCGCCCCACGCAAGACATCGCCGCCACACTGGGCGCGATGAAACGTGCCCATCAGCGCGTTGTCGGCTTTGCGCTCGAGACAAACGACGAAGAGAGCCACGCCCGCGAAAAGCTAAAACGCAAACAGCTCGACTTCATCGTCTTAAACTCCCTTAGGGATGCGGGAGCCGGCTTCCAGCACTCGACGAACAAGATCACCATCATCTCACCGGACCGGCAGAAAGCATTCCCGCTCAAACCCAAGACAGAAGTGGCCAAAGACATCATCGATACACTATGCCAAACTTTTTCCGCCCGTTAGTTGCAGGCTTGCTCGCCATACTCCCAATCGGCGTAACGGCGCAGGAACTGAACGCCAAAGTGGTCATCAACCATCAGAAAGTACAAGGTACCAGCACAAGCGTCTTTGAAAATCTCGAAACGGTCCTTAACCAACTGATGAACGAGCGCCATTGGACCAACCAGCAATACGCTCCCCACGAACGCATTGCCTGTTCTTTCAACATCACAATTAACAAGTACACCGAGGGCGAAAACAAATTCGAATGCACCCTTACCGTGCAAAGCTCACGCCCCGTCTACAACTCATCGTATACCACGACGGTTTTCAACTTCCAGGACCCGTCGTTCAACTTCACGTTCCAAGAATTCGACCAACTGGACTTCCGTCTGGACCAAATCGACAACGAGCTGACCGCCCTGATGGCCTACTACGCCTACCTTATCATAGGCTGGGACATGGACACGATGTCACCGATGGGAGGCACCGAGGCCCTGCGGAACGCGCAGACCATAGTGAACGGCGCACAAAACTTCACCAACAAAGGGTGGAAAGCGTTCGAAAGCAACAAGAACCGCTACACCATCATCAACGATTACCTCGACGGGGGACTTGAAACCTTTCGACAGTTACAATACCAATACTACCGCAACGGAATGGACGAAATGGCGTCGAACGCTGACCGCGGGCGGGCCAATATCACCACCGCACTCGACCTCCTCAAAGCGTCCAAGGAAAACAAGCCGCTGAGCAGCCTGCCCCAGCTGTTCACGGAAATAAAGCGCGACGAATTAGTCAACATCTATAAAGGAAAAGGAACCGCCAACGAGAAAGAGGCCATCTACGAGATGCTGATGGGCATAAATCCCTCGCAAAGCAGTTACTGGCGGAAAATTAAAGAATAGAGCCATGCTCAAAAGCCTATATATCAAGAGTTACGCACTCATCGACGAGTTGAACATCACGTTCAATCCGGGCTTTTCCACCATCACCGGCGAAACGGGCGCGGGAAAAAGCATCATCCTTGGCGCGCTGTCCCTGCTCCTCGGCCAACGCGCGGACAGCAAAGCCATCAAACCGGGAGAAAAGAAATGCACGGTAGAAGCCGTTTTCGACATCCGCGGCCTTAAACTTCAACCGCTCTTCGAAAAAGAGGACCTCGACTACTCCGACGGGGAATGCATCGTACGGCGCGAAGTGCTGGCCAGCGGGAAAAGCCGCAGCTTTGTCAACGACACCCCCGTCAGCCTCCAACTGCTCAAAACCATCACCACGCAACTTATCGACATTCACTCCCAACATGAGAACCTGCTCCTCAATCAAGAACATTTCCTTCTGAACACCCTTGACGGGATGGCAGACAACGAGAAGGCCCTCTCCGCCTACCAAAGCCGCTACGAAGAGTTCCACACGCTGCGGCAAGAAAAAGAAACCTTGCAGCAACAAATCGACACGGCCAGGCAGGAAGAAGACTATATCACATTTCAGGTCACACAACTCAACGAAGCCAACCTCGCGGAAACCGAGCAGGCCGAACTTGAAAGCGAAGCCAACAAGCTCAACCATGCCGAAGAAATCAAAAGCGCCTTCTACCAGACGTCGTCCCTCCTCCAAGAAGGAGACAACAACCTCTTAGAGCAGCTCAGGGCCTGCATTCAGCAACTTCGCGGCCAGGCGGACGTGTTCAGTGAGGCCCAGACGCTTGCAGACCGGATGGAAAGCGCCTACATCGAGCTCAAAGACATCGGCAACGAGGTGGAACACCACGCAGAAGCCATCGACTTCGACCCGGAACGGCTGACCTACGTCAACGACAGGCTCAACCAAATCTATACGCTCGAACAGAAACACCATGTCACGACGGTGGCCGAGCTGATAGCCCTGCAAGACGACTTCAACCAGCGCCTCGAAACCCTCCACACCAGCGACGAGCGCATAAACCGGCTCAACAAGGAGCTTGAAGAAAAGCGGGAGGAACTCATGGAAGCCGCCCACACCCTCAGCACGCGGCGCAAAGAGGCCGGCCAGGCGCTCGCCGACGAACTTGTCCACCGTCTGGCAGACTTAGGAATGCCACACGTCCGCCTCCACTTCTCCTTTGAAGAAAAAGCACCGGGCCCGACGGGCACGGACGGCGTCGCCCTCCTCTTCACGGCCAACCGCAACATGGAGGAACAGGACGTGTCGCACATCGCGTCGGGAGGAGAAACAGCCCGGCTCATGCTGGCCCTGAAAGCCGCCACGGCCCGCCACAGCCCCCTGCCCACCATCATTTTTGACGAAATCGACACGGGCGTCTCCGGCCGCATGGCCGAAAAGATGGCCCTCATGATGGAGGACATGGCCGCCTGCGGACAGGTCATCAGCATCACCCACCTGCCCCAGATAGCCGCCCGTGGGAAATTCCAGTACCGCGTGTTCAAACAAGACACGCCGCAAGGCACAGGCAGCCACATCTCGCTCCTTTCAGACGAAGAGCGCACAGAAGAAATCGCCCACATGCTCAGCGGAGAAGCGCTGACCGACGCCGCCATCCGCAACGCCCAGGCACTACTTGCCGGCGCGAAATCATAATCCCAGCACCCATGAAAAAGCTACCCCGCACATTCCGGATTCTCACCTTGTCCCTCTGCCTCTTCGCCGCACTTTCATCCCCGGCCATGGCCGGCGAAAAAGACTGGAGAAAGGCCGTCATCAACATCACAACCTACGACGCAAACGACAAACTGCTCCACTCGGGAAACGGTTTCTTCGTCGGAGACAACGGCGAGGCCCTCGCGTGCTATTCCCTCTTTGCCCATGCCAGTAAGGCCGTCGCCATCGATGCCGAAGGGAAAAAGCACCCCGTCAGCCGCATCCTCGGAGCGAGCGAGAGCTACGACCTCGTCCGTTTCCGCGTCGACACGAAGAAAAACGACTTTCTTCCCGTGGCCACGGCCGACGCCGCCGTGGGCGCGTCCGTCGCGCTCGTCGCCTACTCCGTCGACAAAAAGAGCAACCCCCTCCCGGCCCACGTCGGCCAACTGTCGAAATTCGACTCCTACGCCTACTACACCTTAGACGCCGAAAACGCCGGACAATACGTCGGCTGCCCCATCGTCTCGGCCTCTGGCGAAGCCATAGGGATGGCCCAGCTCAATGTGACCAAAAACGCCGCCGGCATATGCGCCATTGACGCCCAAGCCGGAAAAGACCTGCACATCAACTCGCTCAGCTACCTGAACACCAGCCTGCAAGGCATCAACATCCCCAAGGCCCTGCCCGAAAACGAGAACGACGCCCTCAGCTACCTCTACATGCTGAGTATGAGCCGCACCGATTCGGCCGCCTGCGAAACCGCTTTCAGCGACTTCATGCAGGCCTACCCGGACAACGCCGCCCCTTACCTCCAACGCGCTGAATTTTACAGCCAGCATGCCGACTACGCCAAAGCGGAAAACGACATCAGCCACGTGCTGAAAAACCACAAGGACAAAGCGGCCGAAGCGCACTACACGCTCAGCAAGCTCGTCTACAACAAAATCGTCAACGCCCCGACGCCGGTCTACGCGGCATGGACCGCAGAAAAGGCCCTCAGC
>USCX01000006.1 GCA_900553285.1 uncultured Prevotella sp. | reverse complement strand
GGGCCGCCCCGGCAGGCGGCGGGCGTCATGTACGGCATCACCTGCATGCGGCGCTCGGTGCGTGTACGGCATGAGGGGCGGGTGATGCCCGGGCGACGGTGGGAAGCCTCCCCGCTAGATATGAAAAGTGTAAGCCATGACGTGAGACATGGGACCACGCCGTGGGGTACCGTTTGTCTTTCTGGCGGAAATTCCTGCCGCCTTGCCCGTCCGTTTTGCAGCGCCTGTTCGCTTTGTCCGCGTGCCGGTCCGTTCTGTCGCCCTGCTTGTTGTTCCCGCCTGCGCGACGGTGGATTCTGTCGCTTTGGGCGTAGGGTGTGCCGCTGTGTTGAGGGGCCGTTCAGGTGGGTTGGTGGCGTGTGTGACGATGGGGAAAAATAATTTGTCAGGTCTGCTTTGCATTTTCGGGAATAGTCGTACCTTTGTCGGCAAACGGGATGATGGCATGGAAACGTTTTTTCAGACACACGCTTATTTGATTGAGCAGACGAATGCTCCCGTCCGCCGTGCCTTGATGGACAGTATCGACTGGAATTACCGTATGATTGGCATCAAGGGTCCGCGGGGTGTGGGTAAGACGACTTTCCTGCTCCAATATGCCAAGGAGAATTTCGAGCCGGGCATGAGGCAGTGTCTGTACGTGAACATGAACAGCTTTTATTTCCAAGGGCGTGGGCTGGTGGACTTTGCTGACGAGTTTTATCGTTGTGGCGGTCATGTGCTCTTGGTCGACCAGGCGTTCAAACTGCCTGAGTGGCGCCGGCAACTTTGTGAATGTTATCATAAGTTTCCCCGTCTTCGTATTGTTTACACCACGTCGTCTGTGGAGAACGTCAATGAGCTGGACGATGAGCTTTCGTCTATCAGCCGTTGCTATGTGCTTCATGGCTTTTCGTTTCGCGAGTTTATCAATTTGCAGACGGGAAACGCTTTCCGGACGTACAGTCTGGATGAGGTGCTTCATGAGCATGAGTATATCCTGAAATCCATTTTGCCCAAGGTGAGGCCGTGGCAGTATTTCCACGATTATCTTCACCATGGCTATTACCCGTTTTTTCTTGAAAACCGGAACTTTACCGAAATGCTGCTTAAAGCGATGAACATGATGATTGAGGTTGACATTCTGTTCATCAAGCAGATCGAGTTGAAGTATCTTTCGCGCATCAAGAAGCTGCTCTACCTTCTGGCCTCGGACGGGGCGGCAAGCCCGAACGTCAGCAGCCTGGCTGCGGCCATCGGCACTTCGCGCGCCACAGTGATGAACTATCTGAAAAATCTGGAAGAGGCCCGGCTCATCAACATGATTTATCGCGAGGGCGACGCGTTTCCGAAGAAGCCGGCCGTCGTGATGCTCCACGACACCAATCTGATGTATGCCGTTTACAGCCCCAGTCTCAGCGAGCAGCATATCATGGAGTGTTTCTTCGTGAACAGCCTCTGGCGGCATCACAACATCCACCGGGGGCGTCGGGACGGGATATATCGCGTGGACAGCGCGAAGGACATTTGCGTGTGCGACAAGAACCGGCGCATGAAGGTGGACAACTCTTTGTATTATGCAAAATATAACGCTGAGGTCGGCCATGACAACGAAATCCCGCTTTGGCTTTTCGGTTTCCTGTTTTGAACGGGCGGGCCGAGAGGAACAATAGTCAATTCAATCATACACAACAACGCACATAACAATTTTTAGAATTATGGCAAAGGAAAAGAAATTCATTACGTGTGATGGTAACCAGGCCGCTGCGCATATCGCGTATATGTTCTCAGAGGTGGCTGCCATCTATCCCATCACGCCGTCTTCGCCCATGGCGGAACACGTCGACGAATGGGCCGCACAAGGTCGGAAAAACCTTTTTGGCGACACGGTGTCCGTGCAGGAAATGCAGTCGGAAGGTGGTGCGGCCGGTGCGGTGCACGGCTCGTTGCAGGCTGGCGCGCTGACGACGACCTTCACGGCTTCGCAGGGCCTGCTCCTGATGATACCGAACATGTACAAGATTGCCGGCGAATTGCTTCCTTGTGTGTTCCATGTGTCTGCACGCACGCTGGCCACTCACTCTCTTTGCATTTTCGGTGACCACAGCGATGTGATGGCCTGCCGCCAGACAGGTTTTGCCATGCTCTGTGAGGGTTCTGTGCAGGAGGTGATGGATTTGTCGGCTGTCGCACATCTTTCCACGATTGAGAGCCGCGTGCCGTTCATCAATTTCTTCGACGGTTTCCGCACGTCGCATGAATACCAGAAGATTGAGGAGATCGACCAGGAGGACCTGCGTCCGTTGGTCGACCAGAAGGCTCTGAGCGAGTTCCGCGCCCGTGCCCTCTCTCCCGAGCATCCAGTGGCCCGCGGCATGGCCGAGAACCCCGAAACGTTCTTCGCCCATCGTGAAAGCTGCAACGCCTATTATGATACGGTGCCCGCCATCGTCGAGAAGTATATGGCCGAAGTGTCGAAGATCACCGGCCGTGAGTACAAGCTGTTCAGCTATTACGGTGCGGACGATGCTGAGCGCGTCATCATTTGCATGGGTTCGGTGACCGAGGCGGCCCGTGAAGCCATCGACTACCTCAACAGCAAGGGAGGGAAGGTCGGCATGGTCAGCGTCCACCTCTACCGCCCGTTCTCAGTGAAACCCCTCCTCGCTGCCGTGCCGGCCAGCTGCAAGCGCATTGCCGTGCTCGATCGTACGAAGGAGCCCGGCGCCGCCGGCGAACCGCTATATCTCGACGTGAAGGACGCCTTCTATGGTCGTGCGAACAGCCCGCTCATCGTGGGCGGCCGCTATGGCCTCGGTTCAGCCGATACCACGCCGACAATGATAATTTCCGTGTACGACAACTTGGCCTTACCGACACCGAAGGACCACTTTACGCTGGGCATCGTGGACGACGTGACGTTCACTTCCCTGCCTCTCGAAAAGGAAATGGCACTTGGGGGCGAGGGCATTTTCGAGGCCAAGTTCTACGGTCTTGGTGCCGATGGAACTGTGGGGGCCAACAAAAACTCGGTCAAGATTATCGGCGACAACACCGACAAGTATTGCCAAGCCTATTTCTCTTATGACTCGAAGAAGTCTGGCGGTTTCACTTGTTCGCATCTCCGTTTCGGCGACCAGCCCATCCGTTCGACCTATCAGATCAAGACGCCGAATTTCGTGGCATGCCACGTTCAGGCCTATCTGCACATGTACGACGTGCTCCGCGGTCTGCGCGACAATGGCACCTTCTTGTTGAACACCATCTGGGAGGGCGACGAACTGGCGGCTAACCTGCCGAACAACGTGAAACGCTATTTTGCCGAACACCATATCACGGTTTATTATATTAACGCTACGAAGATTGCTCAGGAAATCGGTCTCGGTAACCGTACGAACACCATCCTCCAATCGGCATTCTTCCGCATCACACAGGTTATTCCCGTCGACCTTGCCGTTGAGCAGATGAAGAAATTCATCGTGAAGTCATACGGCAAGAAAGGCCAGGACGTCGTTGACAAGAACTATCAGGCTGTCGACCGCGGAGGCGAATATAAGGAACTCGCCGTCGACCCCGCATGGGCCAGCCTGCCTGCCGATCCGAAGGTTGAACGCGACGAGCCAGCTTATATCAGCGACCTCGTGCGCCCCATCAATGCTCAGAACGGCGACCTGCTGCCCGTTTCGGCTTACAAGGTGTCGGTCGACGGAACATGGGAGCAAGGCACGGCTGCCTACGAAAAGCGCGGAGTGGCCGCCTTTGTGCCTGAGTGGGTTCCTGAAAACTGTATCCAGTGTAACAAATGTGCTTACGTCTGCCCGCATGCTGCCATCCGTCCGTTTGTCATGAACGAGGACGAAGTCAAGGGCTTCACGGCCACGACGCTTGACATGAAGGCCCCGGCCACGATGAAAGGCATGCATTTCCGTCAACAGGTCGACGTGCTCGACTGCTTGGGTTGTGGCAACTGTGCCGATGTTTGTCCCGGTATGCGCGGCAACAAGGCACTTGTGATGAAACCGTTCGAAACGCAGATGGGCGAAGCCGATAATTGGGCTTATTGTGTTAAGAACGTGCAGACGAAACAGCATCTCGTCGACATCAAGCAAAGCCCCAAGAACTCGCAGTTCGCCACGCCGCTCTTCGAGTTCTCCGGCGCCTGCTCCGGTTGTGGCGAGACGCCGTACGTCAAACTTATCTCTCAGCTCTTTGGCGACCGTCAGATGATTTCGAACGCCACGGGTTGCTCCTCCATTTATTCCGGTTCCATTCCTTCGACACCGTACACGAAGAACGAAAAGGGTCAGGGTCCTGCATGGGCCAACTCTCTGTTCGAAGATTTCTGTGAGTTCGGTCTGGGCATGGTTCTGGCCAACAAAAAGATGCGCAATCGTATCCAGAGCCTCCTCGAGCAGGCTGAGAATGACGCCCATGTTCCCGCTGAGTTCAAGGCTGCTGCCCAAGAGTGGATTGCAGGTCGTGAGGATGCAGAAGCCAGTCGTGCGGCTGCCGACAAGCTTATCCCGCAGATTGAGGCCGCCAAGGGCCAGTGCCCTGTCTGCGCCCAGCTTTCGGAGTTGAGTCATTATCTGACCAAGCGCAGCCAGTGGATCATTGGTGGCGACGGCGCTTCGTACGATATCGGTTACGGTGGTCTTGATCACGTGCTCGCTTCGGGCGAAGATGTCAATATCCTCGTGCTCGACACCGAAGTCTACTCCAATACCGGCGGTCAGGCTTCTAAGGCGACTCCGCTGGGGGCCATCGCTCAGTTTGCCGCAGCCGGCAAGCGCGTGACCAAGAAAGACCTCGGTCTCATGCAGACTACTTATGGTTATGTCTACGTGGCTCAAATCGCCATGGGCGCCGATCAGGCACAGTGCCTCAAAGCCATTCGTGAGGCCGAAGCCTACCACGGTCCCTCGCTCATCATCGCCTATGCTCCTTGTATCAATCATGGTCTGAAGGTCAAAGGCGGAATGGGTAAGAGCCAGGCCGAGGAAGCCAAGGCTGTCGAGTGCGGTTACTGGCAGTTGTGGCGTTTCAATCCAGAACTCGAAGCCGAAGGCAAGAATCCTTTCACTCTCGACTCGAAAGAGCCCGACTGGTCGAAGTTCCAAGATTTCCTTAACGGAGAGGTCCGTTTCCTCTCGTTGAAGAAAGCCCGTCCTGAGGAAGCCCAGGAACTCTTCGACAAAACCGAGGAAGCTGCCAAACGTCGTTACGCCAGCTATGTGCGTAAGTCAAAGGAAGATTGGAGCGTCCAAGGATAAGCGGACATAGTCTGATCATATAAGTGAGTCATTCGCCTTAGCCCGACTGCCGGGCTAAGGCGTTTTTGTGTCTCTTTCGAGGGCGTCCGTTGGCACGTTCCGGGCTTTCAGTCCTGCGTTCCAGAGTGTACCCGTTCGCTTGTTCTCGGCCTTACCTTTGTCTCCGGCCGTGAGATTACGTCGGAAAAAAGTCTTACCTTTGCGGCAGATATTTACCTCGTACACATAAAGATAAATCCCAGATATGGAAAAAGAGTTATTTGCCACGACGCCCTATCGTGTAGCAGACATGAAGCTTGTCGATTTCGGGCGTAAGGAAATCGCCATTGCCGAAACCGAGATGCCCGGCCTGATGGCCTTGCGCGCCAAGTATGGCGAACAGAAGCCTTTGCGTGGAGCACGCATCATGGGGTCGCTCCATATGACTATTCAGACTGCCGTGCTTATTGAAACGCTTACGGCTCTCGGGGCGGAGGTGCGCTGGTGCTCGTGCAATATCTATTCTACGCAAGATCATGCCGCCGCAGCCATCGCGGCCGACGGCGTAGGCGTGTTTGCCTGGAAAGGAGAGACGCTCGACGAGTATTGGTGGTGTACGCTCCAAGCCATGAATTTCGGTGACGGGAGGTTGCCGAACCTCATAGTGGATGACGGTGGGGATGCCACTTTGATGATACATCTTGGCGTACAGGCGGAGCGTAACCCCGAAGTGCTTGAAGAACCTTCGGGCAGTGGTGACGAAGCCGCATTAAAAAGACTTGTGCGTCGGGTGCTGGCCACCGACTCCACATTTTTCAGCCGTGTGGCCCAGGGTATGCGTGGCGTGAGTGAGGAAACGACTACGGGTGTTCATCGCTTATATCAGATGCAGGAACGGGGCGAACTTCTTTTTCCGGCGTTCAACGTGAATGACTCGGTAACGAAATCGAAGTTCGACAATCTCTATGGATGTCGTGAATCGTTGGCGGACGGCATCAAACGCGCTACGGACGTGATGATCGCCGGCAAGGTGTGCGTTGTGGCAGGCTATGGCGAAGTGGGCAAGGGCTGTGCACAGAGCATGCGTTCATACGGAGCACGTGTGCTCGTCACTGAGATTGACCCCATATGCGCCCTGCAAGCCGCCATGGAAGGCTTTGAGGTGGTCACGATGGACGAGGCCGCGCCTGTGGGAAATATATTCGTCACGACGACGGGCAACATTGATGTCATCACCGTGGCACACATGCAGGCCATGCCTGACCAGGCGATTGTCTGCAACATCGGCCATTTCGACAGCGAGATACAGGTCGATGCCTTGAAGCGTGTTGAGGGTATCGAGTGTACTGCTATCAAACCGCAGGTCGACAGCTATCGTTTTCCGGACGGTCATCGTGTCATTCTGTTGGCTGACGGACGACTGGTGAACCTCGGCTGTGCCACCGGCCATCCCTCCTTTGTCATGTCGAACTCCTTTACGAACCAAGTGCTTGCTCAGATGGAACTCTTCACCCACCCGTATGAGGTGGGTGTCTACCGCCTGCCCAAGGCGCTCGACGAGGAGGTGGCCCGCCTCCATCTGGCCCACGTAGGCGCTCACCTGACCCGCCTGACCCAGGCGCAGGCCGACTACATCGGCGTTTCCGTCGACGGTCCCTATAAAGCCGAACATTATCGTTATTAAACCTATCTTTTTTACGTATGAACCTCTTTAAGAAAATAGCGCCCGACGTGATTGCCATCGTGGCTTTTCTCGTGCTGTCGTTCAGCTATTTTGCCACGCCCATCAGTGAAGGGCTTGTCCTTGGCGGTCATGACAATGCGGCCGGCGTCGGGCTGAACAATGAAATCAACGCCTACCATGAGGCTACCGGCGAGACGTCGCGCTGGACCAACGCCCTGTTCAGCGGAATGCCTACTTACCAGCTTTCCCCGTCGTACGGATCGAGCCGCGTGCTCGGCATCATCGATTCCGTCTACGGTCTCGGCACGTCCGGTGTGCTGTTTTACGTTTTTGCTTATCTTTTGGGCTTTTACATTCTCATGCGTGCTTTCAATTTCAAGCCGTGGTTATCGGCCTTGGGAGCTGTCGTATGGGCTTTTTCTTCGTACTTCTTTATCATTATCGCGGCTGGTCATATCTGGAAAGTCATGACTCTGGCCTTCATTCCGCCCACAATCGCAGGTTTGGTCCTTTGCTATCGTGGCCGGTTGCTTTGGGGCGGGGCTGTCACGGCCCTTTTCACGGCGTTGCAGATCTTCTCGAACCATTTGCAGATGACCTATTATTTTTTCTTCGTCATGTTGTTGCTCGTGTTGGCCTATCTGGTCGACGCGGTCAGAAAACGCACGGTGAAGAAGTTCCTGTGTGCCACGGGTGTGGTTGTGTTGGCCGGCCTGCTGGGCCTTTGTGCCAACTTGTCGAATCTGTATCATACTTACGAATACAGTAAGGAGACCATGCGCGGGAAGAGCGAACTTACGCAGCCCGACCATTCGGCCGAAGAGGACACCGGAAGCGGACTTGAACGGAGCTATATCACCCAGTGGAGCTACGGTTTAGGTGAGACATGGACCCTTCTTGTTCCTGACGTCAAGGGGGGCGGTTCGGGGTCGCTCATGGATAACCCGAAGGCTTATGAGAGCGAAGCCTTCCCGACGTATCAGGAATGTGTGGCGCAGACCTACCAGACGCTTGGGCAGGTTGACCCGAACATGGCGCAAGCCACGCCGGGCCTGAACCAGTATTGGGGCGATCAGCCGTTCACTGTCGGTCCTGTATATGTCGGGGCGCTTGTCTGCCTGCTCTTTTTCATGGGCATGTTCTACGTGCGGGGACCGATTAAGTGGGGGCTGTTGGCAGCGACATTCCTCTCGTTCCTGTTTGCATGGGGGCACAACAGTCCGGGCATGACGAATTTCTTTATTGACTATCTGCCGATGTATAACAAGTTCCGCACGGTCTCGTCGGCTTTGGTCATAGCAGAATTTACCATCCCTTTGCTGGCCATGCTGGGCTTGGCCGCCGTGGTGCGTCAACCGGAGCTGTTCAAGAAGAAACCGGTTTATTTTTATGTGAGCTTTGGTTTGACGGGTGGCGTCGCCTTGCTTTTTGCCCTTTTCCCCGGCCTGTTTTTCGGCGATTGTCTTTCCGCGCAGGAATCCGATGTCTTTTCGCAGTTGGCTAATGTCTTTCCGTCTGATTTCCTTGCCTCGTATCGTGAAAGTATCGCCACTATCCGCCATGCCATACTTTCGGCGTCCGCATGGCGCTCGTTCTTTATCGTGGTGGTCGGAGCCGGTTTGCTGTGGCTCTATCGTATGGGTAAGATGCAGGGCTGGGTGTTGTGCGGACTGTTCATCGTAATCAGTCTCGTAGATATGTGGACAATCAACCGCCGTTATCTGAATGATGACAACTTTACGGAACCGTCCCAGGTCACCGAGGCCAAGAAGACCCGTGCGGACGAGATGATCCTGCAAGATAAAGATCCGTATTATCGTGTGGTGGATCTGTCGCGCAACACCTTTAACGACAACACCATCGGGGCCTGGCATAAGAATGTCGGCGGTTATCATGCTGCCAAGTTGCGCCGCTATCAGGACCTTATCGACCGGCATTTGAACAACGAACTCAATGCGGCCTATTCGGCTATTGTCTCTGCCGGAGGCGACATGAGGCGCGTGGCGGGTGATTCTATTTTCCCCGTGCTCAATATGCTGAACACGAAATACTTTATCTGTCCGAGTCAAGACGGACAGGGCTTGCCCGTCCTGAATCCTTATGCAAACGGCTGTGCCTGGTTTGTCGACCGTGTCCAGTATGTCAATACGGCGGACGACGAGATGGCGGCGCTTGGTAAGTTGAACTTGAAACATGAGGCCGTGGCTGACGTGAAATTCAGGACGGCTATCGGCGAGGCCAATCCGACGGATGGATGCAGTGTGGCGCTGACGAAGTATGCGCCTAACGAGATGCACTATGAGGTCAGCTCTCCGCAAGGCGGCGTGATTGTCTTTTCGGAGATTTATTATCCGGGGTGGACCGCCATGCTTGACGGAAATGCGGTTGAGGTCGGCCGTGCCGACTACACCCTGCGTGCTGTTCACGTGCCGGCCGGAAAGCATACGCTTGTGATGGAGTTCCGCCCGACGAGCATCACCGTGACCGAAACGATTGCTTACGTGGCCATTGCCCTTGTCCTGCTGGGATTCGTGGCCGCACTGGTGCTGACCCTTCGTCGCCGTCAGTCGGCCGAGGCCGGGGCATGACGCCGGCACGTCTTGCGTTTGTCTGAAATCGCTCCGGACGGGACCTGTGTGACAGGTTGCGTCCGGAGCGTGTTTTTTTGGGAGTGCAGCCGTTTCACGCCACCTGTAAGGAAGGGGAAGAGGCATCTGCGTCCGTAATCGCAGATGCCTCTTTTCCGTATATTGCTGTCAGCTGCCAGTATCGGCTTTGCCTATTGTGCCGTGTCGGTCAGGCTGAGGTTCAGCGTGTCCGGGTGTTGCTCCATCATGGTGAAGAATTGGTTGAGATTGTCCGCTGTGTTCTTTATTGCGCGCTGAAAGGATGAGTTTTGGGTGTGCTTGCTTGGCTCGCTGTTGAACCCAGCCGAAATAGAGAGATGGCCGGTGAAAGTATATTGTTCCTTGTCAAATGTGGCGTACGGTTTCCGGCTGTATGTCACGGTGAGGGACGGTAGGATGTGCACGTCTCCCGTCGTGAACGATTTTGTCCACGGAAGCGATGTGACCGTTTCGCTGACGGTGTCGCTGCTTGATACGACGTAGGATACGGTCAGGTTCATACATTCGGCCATATCCGCCGAGTAGTCGAGGTTATATTGGACATTGACCACAGAGAGCGGCGGGTCGATAATGTGTTTAGGCTTATTGTCATCCTCGCTGCATGCGCTGCACAGCAGGCCACTCATCATCAGGAGAGAGGCGGACAGAACAGGATGTTTCTTCATAACGTTTAATGGTTGTGTGGATTGAAGGCAGGCTGTGTCGGACATCTTCGGGCAGCTTCTGGGTGCAAATATAGCGAAAGGCGAGAGGAGAGCCGCAGAAAAACTTGTTTTTCTGACGGCTCTCCCGGTTTACATCCAGTTTTTGTGATTTAGAGAAGGAATCTTTGTATGACGGGTAGGCATTTGTCACTTGTTGTTCTCTTTGTCCTTTTTATCCGATGCTGTATTCCTGTTATCGTTGAAACAGCCGGGCAACGTTTCCGAGGCCGTTGGTTACGGCAAAAGTCAACGGATTGATGCTGTCCGGCTGACCGGCGCAGCCATGACGCCGACAGGACGCACGAACGCCGTGACGGGGATTCCTGTCACGGCGTTCGTGCGTCCTGTCTCGTTCGGAAGAAGGCGGCACAGCGATACGGCCCGGTCTCGGTCGGGAGGCGCGCGTACCCTATTTCAGATTGTGGACAAAGAGCAGCAGCCGATTGGTGATGTTCACATCGCTTACGCCGCTGTCAAAGTCGAGCGAGAGGAGGTGCAGGTCCGGGCAGAGCTGTTTAAGACGCTTTTCGAGCCCTTTCGACACGATGTGGTTGGCAATGCAGCCAAAGGGTTGCAGGCTGACCACGTGATTGACCTCCTGACGGTAGAGCGAGAGCACCTCGGCCGGCAGGAGCCATCCTTCGCCGAATTGTGCATTCAGGCTGACGGCCTTGGTGGCTTGTGTCGATTCTTTGAAGATATGATTGAACGGTGTGAAATAGGGAAATCTGCTCCCGATGCGGTTAAATTGTTCGGTGCGTTTCCATATCCGTCCGTAGGCCCAATGAAGGACAGCGTCGGGCAGATGCTTCCGTGTCAGGCCGTTGTGCTGATTGACTTCCTGGTTGACGAAACTCTGCATGAAGAAGTCGGTGAGAAGGGGAGGGGCGACTTCAATGTTCTGCCCGACGAGCCATTCAGTGAGGTCTTTCTGTGCAAAGGGATTGAACTTCAAGTAGATTTCGCCGACGATGCCTACGCGCGGCCGATGTCCTTGACGTGTGATACGGGTGAAGTCGCTTACAGCTTTGGCGAGGTAGGTCAACAACTCCTTGGGCCTGTTGTTTTCAATGGCAGGGCGGACCGCATCAAGGTAGAAGTCGCGCAGACGGGCGGCCTCGCCGGGTTTCGTTTCGCGGACAACAGCGGCGTAATACAGCTTAGCTATGCTGTCGCTGTACAGCAGGGCATTCAATATGACGGGTATCAGTTTGAACCAATTGAGGTGAAACCCAGGTTGAGGGTTGCCGAGGCTTTCGCCGAACGTGACGGAGACGACAGGCACGTGGCCGAAGCCCGACTCAACCAAAGCGCGCTTGATGAGCGAGATGTAGTTTGACGCCCGGCATTGGCCTCCTGTCTGCGTGATGGCCACGGCTGTGTCCTCAGGTGAGTATGTGCCTTTCTTGAATGCCTTGACGATGTCTCCCACGATGAGTGTGGCGGGATAGCATACTTCGTTGTTGGCGTAGCGCAGGCCGCAGTCGCAGGAGATGGCGTCGCTCGGAGGGAGGATGTCGACGTCGTATCCGCCGAGCTTCATGAGCGGGGGGATGAGGGGAGAGAAAAATGGGGTGAAGAACGGGGCGATAATTTTTCTTCGTCGGTCGTTTTTCCCGAACGCAGGAGTTGACGTGAACGGGTGTGTCTCAGGTCGGGCAAGCTGCCCGGAAGCCAGACGTAGGCTCTCTATGGCGGAGCGTACACGCAGTTTGAGAGAACCGATGTGGCTCACGTCGTCGATTTTCAGCAGAGTGAGCGTTTTCCCGTGACGTTTCAGGAGATTGCGGGTCTCGTCGGTGAGAAATGCGTCGGGGCCGCATCCGAAAGAGGTCAGTTCCATACATTGCACATTGTCGGGCTGTTCGGCGGCCCATTTGGCGGCCTTCAAAATCCGGTTGGTATAGGCCCATTGGGAAACGAAATGGACGTCGTCTGTGCGGATGTCGCTGAGCCGTACGATATCATCCGTGATGACGTTGACTCCCATGGATGCAATCAGGTCGGAGAGCTTATGCTGGATGAGAGGGTCGGTATGGTACGGCCGTCCGGCCAGTAGAATAGTGAGTCGGTCGTGTGCTTTGGCGTCATCGAGTATGCGGCGGTTGCAGGCGACCAAGTCGGTCTCGAATTGCCTCATGGCCTTTATGGCTTCGTCGAAAGCGCGTTTTATGGTCGTGCGTTCTATGCCGAAGGTCGCCCGCAGATAATGTTCGCACTGTATGAAGAGGAGGTGAGGGTCTTTGAAAGTGATGGCTGGTGTATCGATGGGAATGGACGAGGCCTGTACGCTTTTGACGACTTCGGAATATCCTGTCACGATGGGGCAGTTGTAGCTGTTTTGTCCTCCTTTGTTCTTTTCAAACACGACGAAAGGCATGAGGATGCGGTCAACATGACGTGAGATCAGGTCCTGGATGTGGCTGTGGACCAGTTTGGCCGGGAAACAGATGTTGTCCGACATGACCATGCGTGCGTTGGCCTCGTAGCGGACAAACGTGGAGGGAGACGAAAGGACGGTTTGAATGCCACAACGGCTCAGGAGCGTATGCCAGAAGGGGTATTCCTCATACATGTTGAGGCAACGCGGAATGCCAACCGTCGAGCGCGGTTGTCCGACGGGAAGGTCTCTGTCAAACAGTAGCCGGAGCTTGTCCGTGTACGCGTTGAGGCCTTGCTTGTGCGGTGTGTTATGGTTGCTGAAAACTTTTTCACAGCGGTTTCCGGAGTAGTACCGGTTACCTCCGGCAAAGCAGTAGACAGTGATGGCGCATTGATTCTCGCAGCCGTGGCATTGCTGTGAGTGAGTGGTGCAGGACGCTTGGTCGAGCAGGCTGGCTAACGATATGGGGGAATGAGCCGATTGGCGGGCAAAGAGTGCGCAGCCGATGGCCCCCATGAGCTCAGGATGATTGCTGCGAAAGGCCTCATGGCCTGTGAGCTTCTCAAAAGCGCGTACGACAGAATCGTTTTTCATCGTGCCGCCTTGTACGACGACATGGTCGCCGAGTTCTTTCGTGTTTTTCAGCCGGAGCACTTTGTAAAGGCAGTTTTTCACGACCGAGTAAGAGAGCCCGGCTGCGATGTCCGTGACGGAGGCTCCTTCGCGCAGGGCCTGCTTTACTTTTGAGTTCATGAAAACGGTGCAGCGCGTTCCTAAGTCGTAAGGATGGCTGGCCTTGCAGGCCTCGTGGGCGAAGTCTTCGACGGAATAGTCCAGCGACCGGGCAAAGGTTTCGATGAAAGAACCGCAGCCGGACAAGCAAGCCTCATTGATTTCGATGCGACTGATGACTCCGCCGGAGACGAACATGGCTTTCATGTCCTGTCCCCCGATGTCGAGGATGAATGACACATCTTTCGTGATGTGGCGGGCGGCTATGTAGTGGGCGATGGTTTCGATGATGCCTGTGTCAAGGTGGAATGCCGTCCGGATGAGGTCTTCGCCATAGCCAGTGGAGCAACTGCCGACGAGGTCGATTTCCGTGCCGGCCGCATGGCAGGCTTCTATGAACTCGGTCACTCCCTTGTGCACGGTTTCGATAGGGCTGCCGTCGTTGTCGTGGTAGTAGGTATAGAGGAGTTCGTTTTGCTGGTTGAGTATGACGATTTTTGTGGTGGTAGAACCAGAGTCGATACCTAATGTGACCGTTTCTTTACCTGGCCGTAGGGACTTTTCGCGAAAGGCATGCTGTTCAATCCTTTGTTTCCAGAGAGCATACTCTGTGTCGTCTTTGAAAATAGGGTCGAGACTATTGCGAGGACGAGATGCGGCAGAAAGTCTTGTGTGTAGTGTGGCGATAATTTCCTGCAAGGGACGCGCCTCTGTTTCTTCGTCAGAAAGAGCGGCGCCCCACGCCGGAATTAAGTGGCTGTGTCTGGGGAGAACCACTTCATTCTCGTGCAGGTGGAGATAGTCGGTGAAGGCTTTGCGCAGGGCAGAAAGGAACGTAAGAGGACCTCCGCAAAAGAGTATCGGCGCCGTGATGTCGCAACCGTGGGCTAATGTGACTACAACTTGCACCGCTACGGCGTGAAACACGGACGCCGCAATATCTTCGCGGTTCGCGTTCTTGGCAATGAGGTTCTGTATGTCTGTTTTACTGAACACGCCGCATCGTGAGGCGATGGGGTGAATTTGCCGGGCATGCAGGGCCAGTTTGTTCAGTTCCTCTGTGGAGACGCCCAGTAGGATGGCCATCTGATCGATGAAAGCGCCTGTGCCCCCTGCGCAATTGCCGTTCATGCGTAAGTCTGTGGCTTGGTTGTGATCGAAGAACACAACTTTGGCGTCCTCTCCGCCGATGTCGATGAGGGTGGAAACCGGTTCAGGTAAATGACGGATGTAATGAGTAGCCGCAATGACTTCTTGTACGAACGGCAAGTCACATTTTTCGGCCACGCCCATGCCCACAGATCCCGTGATGTACAGCTTGACAGGCGTATCGCCAATAAGGGAATTTGCTTCAGCGAGCATGTCTGTCAGCTTGCTCTGAATTTTAGCATGGTGACGCTCATAGCGTGTGAAGCATACGTTTCCGCCGGAATCAAGGACGACGAGTTTTATTGTGGTTGAACCGATGTCTAAACCTATTCTGTAAGCAGGTGTCATGACTGGTACTTTATAATTTGTCTACAAAGTTAATATGGGATTTGTAAAGGGACAAGGACTTTTTTCCGTTATGATTGGTCTTGCATACTCGTTTCTTCGTTATATAAAAGCGTGTCCTCCGTCTGTGAAACAGAGAACACGCTTTGAGAAATCTGCTGGGGCAAAGCTTAGTTGGCCTTTTGGCTTTCTATCCAGCGGCGAGCATTTACGAATGCTTCCATCCACGGGGTCACATCATCCTGACGATGTTTTTCGGGATAGTATGCGCATTGCCAAGGGTAGAAAGCCCGCTCCAAGTGAGGCATCATGGCCAAATGGCGGCCGTCTTGCGAGCAGATGCCGGCTACGTTATAATCGGATCCGTTGGGATTTCCGGGATATTCGTCATAGCTGTATTTGAGGACAACGTTGTAGCATTCCTCCGGATAGGGAAGCGAGAATTTGCCCTCTCCGTGGGCGACCCAAATGCCTAATCGTTCGCCGGACAATGAGCCGAACATGACGCTACGGTTCATCGGGACTGTCACTCCGAGGTATGCGCTTTCGAACTTGTGACTGTCGTTATGCAGCATGTGTGCCTTTTTTTCTAACTCGGGAGTGACTAAGTTCAGTTCTATCATCAACTGACAGCCATTGCAGACGCCGAGAGAGAGTGTGTCCGGACGGGCATAGAAACGGTCGAGTGCGGATTTCGCTTTTTCATTATAGAGAAACGCGCCGGCCCACCCTTTGGCTGAACCCAAGACGTCGGAGTTGGAGAACCCCCCGCAGAACACAATCATATTGATGTCGTCCAGCGTTTCGCGACCGCTGACAAGGTCTGTCATCATAACGTCTTTCACGTCAAAGCCGGCCAAGTACAGGGCGTAGGCCATTTCGCGTTCGCCGTTTGTCCCTTTTTCGCGGATGATGGCGGCGCGGATGCCCGACGGTGTACGTCGGTCGGGGTTGATGCCTAATTGGGTGAATGAACCTTCAAAGTCTGGTGAGAAATTAAACTCTAACGGCTGTTTCTTGTAGTTCTCAAAGCGTTTCCCGGCGCAGCCGTTCATGCTTTGTTTCGTGTCGAGCAGATAAGATGTCGAGTACCAGACGTCACGTAAATAGTCGATGCCGAACTGATAAGTGGCGTCTGCCTTTGTAACAAGGATATGGCGCTCTTCGGTGGGCTTGCCTAATTTGACGTAGCCCACACCGGCTTCGTCGAGAAGTTTCTTGACTTCGTGCTTATTCTTGTCGGACACTTGGATGACGATGCCGGGGTTCTCGGCAAAGAGAAGTTTGACAAGGTCGTCCTCTTTGAAATGGTCGAGATTGATTTCCAGACCGCCTTCGGTGTTGGCAAAACACATTTCGAGCAGGCATGTGATAAGACCTCCGGCCGAGATGTCGTGGCCGGACAGAATTAGGCCACGTTTGACGAGTTCCTGAACCGCATTGAACGCATCGCGGAAATAATCCGGGTTTTTCACTGTCGGGACATCGCTGCCCACGTAGCCGAGAGATTGGGCAAAGGCCGAGCCGCCGAGATGGAATGTGTCGAAGCTGAAATCTATGTGATAGAGTGTCGTCCGATTATGGTTGACCACGACGGGGGAGACAACTTTTCGGACATCGCTTACTTCACCTCCGGCCGAGACGATCACTGTGCCCGGAGAAATGATTTTTTCACCATCCGGGTATTGTTGCGACATGGAGAGGGAGTCTTTGCCCGTAGGTACGTTGATCCGCAAGGCACAGCAGTAATCACTTAAAGCCTGCACGGCAGCGTACAGGCGGGCGTCTTCACCTTTTTGCGACCGGCAGGGCCACATCCAGTTTGCCGAGAGCGACACGCTGTCGAGGCCTTCTGCCAAGGGCGCCCATACGATGTTGGTCAGGGCTTCTGAGACCGATAAGATTGAGCCGGCTTCCGGACTGGCCAAGCCGGCCTGTGGGGCATGGCCGAGGGCTGTCGCTATGCCGGCATGACCGCGGTAGTCGAGGGCTACGACGCCGCAATCTGACAATGGCAGTTGTATTTCGCCCTGCGTCTGTTGACGGGCAACTTTTCCCGTAATGCTGCGGTCCACCTTGTTGGTTAACCAGTCTTTGCAGGCTACGGCTTCTAATTGCAGGACATTGGCCAAGTATTCCTGCAAGTGGGTGACGTCATAAGTCGCGTTTTTGTAGCGGCGTTCAACCGTTTCGTCCACCATGACGGTTTTGGGCGAATGGCCGAACATTTGAGCGACGTCAAGGTCGAACGGACGCACGCCGTCTTCTTGGACAAAGGAGAAATGGGCGTCGCCTGTGGTTTCACCCACGACGTACATCGGGGCTCTTTCGCGTTCGGCGATACGGCGTACGTGGTCGAGGTGTTCTTCCTGAATGAGAAGCCCCATGCGTTCCTGGCTTTCGTTGGCAATTATTTCTTTGGCCGAGAGGGTCTTGTCGCCAATGGGGAGTTTTGTCATGTCGATCTGACCGCCACAGTCCTCCACAAGTTCTGACAGACAGTTGACGTGTCCGGCCGAACCGTGGTCATGAATGCTCACGACGGGGTTTACATCCTCTTCGCAGAGGGCGCGGACTAAGTTGTTGGCCCGTTTCTGCATTTCGGGGTTGGCCCGCTGCACGGCGTTCAGCTCGATGCCGCTTGAATAGCGGCCGGTGTCGACTGAGGAAACGGAGCCGCCGCCTAAGCCGATGCGGTAGTTGTCTCCTCCGACCACTACGATTTTGTTGCCTTTGGCCGGAGTTCCTTTCAGACAGTCGCGTTTGGTGCCATAGCCTACGCCGCCGGCTAGCATGATGACTTTGTCATACCCGTATTTCTCTCCGTTTTCTTCGTGTTCGAATGTGAGCACCGAGCCGGTGATGAGGGGCTGGCCGAATTTGTTGCCGAAGTCCGAAGCGCCGTTTGAGGCTTTGATGAGGATTTGTTCAGGGGTTTGATATAGCCATTTGCGGGCAGGCATGGCTTTTTCCCATTCCCGGCCGCCGTCCAGGCGCGGATAGGCCGTCATGTAGACGGCTGTTCCGGCTATAGGCCACGAACCGACACCGCCGCCCATGCGATCCCGGATTTCACCGCCGGTGCCTGTCGAAGCGCCGTTGAACGGTTCGACTGTGGTCGGGAAATTGTGGGTCTCCGCTTTCAGCGAAATCACGCTTTCGATGTCTTTTATGACGAAGTAATCGCTCGTAGCGTGGTCTTTGGGTGCAAATTGTTCGACGATAGGCCCTTGGGCAAAGGCCACATTGTCTTTATATGCCGATATGATTTGGTGAGGGTTCTCACTTGTGGTTTTCTTGATCAGTGCGAACAGGGACGAAGGCCGTTCTTCGCCGTCGATGATGAACGTCCCGCCGAAGATTTTGTGACGACAGTGTTCTGAGTTGATTTGGGCGAAGCCAAAAACTTCTGAGTCTGTCAGCTTGCGGCCGAGTTGTTGCTCCACGTGGTGCAGGTAGTCGATTTCTGCGGGAGAAAGGGCAAGGCCTTCTTCTTCGTTATACGACTCCAAATCGTTGATATGCTGAATCGGTGCGGGTTTGATGTCCACGGTGAAGATGTCTTGGTCCAAGCCGTCGTACATACGTTGCAGCATGGGGTCGTGGTCCGCGTCGGCATCGGCTACGGGAAAATACTCCTCGATGCGGGAGATGCCGCCAAGGTTCATGTTTTGGGTGATTTCGACGGCGTTTGTGCTCCATGGGGTAATCATTTCGCGGCGGGGACCGACGAACCAGCCCGTGAGATGGTCGGCGCTCTCTACTTTTGCGTCACCAAAGAGCCAGCAGAGGGCCTTTACGTCATTTTCAGACGGGCGGGATTCGGCCTGAACGGCAATGACCGTATTCGCAGGAGTCGTAAAAAACAGAATCATATCGTACGAGTTTTCTGTGAGTATGTGATTGTATAGCTGCAAAGTTACACTTTTTAAATTGAACGGTCGGAGCTTCATGGCATGAAATGCTTCGGTGAGTTCCCGTTGCCCGCTGAGTGTTCCACGGGCTGATGTGGACTTATTCCACACCTTTTGCCATGATTTCCACACTTTCTGCATACCAGACTGAATCGGTTGGTTTTTGTAAATAGCTGAATTATAGCATGATATAGGTTTCTTTTGTTTTTGGCACGCCTGTTGTCTTTGTATAAGCAGCGACAAGCCACAAAATTAAGGACATCAAAAATAGTAAGCATTATGAAAAAGTTATTGGTAGCAGTAGTAGCGTTAGTAGGTGTGAGCAGCATGATGGCCGCAGGCGGCCGTGCGGTGACGACCGGTTTTGAGGCCGTGAACGACACGGTGGTTCCAGCCGACACCGCTCAGAAAGCCTTGATGAACATAGCGGTTAATGATACGGTGGTTCCCGTGGATACCACGGCTAAGTCGGAGGCTTTTTTGGCCGTGGGCGACACGGTAGTTCCTGCCGACACCGCGACGAAGGCCTTTTCTTTTGTTGCCATGAACGATACGGTAGTTCCTGCGGATACAGCGTCGAAAGCGTTTTCTTTTCTGGCCGTTGAGGATACCGTAGTTCCCGCCGATACGACAGTGAAGGCCTTTGCCCTTGTTGCAGCGAACGACACAGTAACGCCCGACACGACGAAGGCTTTAAGAAACGTGTTGATGGCATAAGCTGCCCTCTTCTTTTAAATCTCCCTACAAAGCGGAGCTCCCTCGTGGTATGACTGCGGGGGAGCTCCGCTCGTTTTGTGGGCCTGTATGAGGGTGGAGCCAATGTGTCGGTCCTTTTTCCGGGGGAGGGGGATTATAGTGTAAGTCAGGCTCGGAAATACCGGTGAAACCGGCTTTTTTTGTACATGTTGGGCGGTTGCGGATGGAGGCCCGTGTGACTTTTTCTGTGTGTGGCGTCTCCTGTTTGGCAACTTGCGCGGTGGAGCCCCAAAAACGGCCATTTCATCGGTCGATCAGTCGGCTGTGTTCCTTTCAGGCAGTTTGTTTTTCAGGTGAGGCCGCGAAAGGGAAGGCTGGCGCAGTGTCTGAATTTCCCGGCACTGCGTTTGTTTGAACTGTCGCTGCGTCCGGATGGCCAGGAAAAAGGCGGGAAACGCCTCGGATGCCTTCGATAGAAGGAGGAAGGGCGTTTCCCGCCTTGGAGCGTGTATTCGGGGGATGAGATGGCGGATCAATCCACCCGGACTACCTTGATTACGTTCTTAATCTGTTTGAGAGCATTGCAAACGTCGCGGACGTCATCCGTATCGTGCAGGCGAATGACAAAATTGCCCTCGAAGATGCCGTCCTTCGTCTCCATTGAGATTTTGGTGATTTCGAAGTTCAGTGTTGTGTGTATCACGTCCGCAATCTGGCAGAGCATACCCTGCATGTCGATGCCTTTCATGTAGAAACGGGCGGGGAAATAGAGGAGCTTGTGTGTCGCCCATTTCGTAGCGATGATACGGTTGCCGTAACTGCTTTTCAGCTTGTTTGCCACCTCGCAGTTCCGCTTATGTATAATCAAGTTGTTCTTCTCGTCGATGTAGCCTAAGGTGTCGTCGCCTGGGATGGGATGGCAGCATTCACCCAACTGGCAGTGTTCGAGTGTTTCCTCGTCGAGCATGAGGGTCTTCTTGCGGTCGATGCCTTTGACAAAGGCATTGACCATGCTGTGGTTACGCGACGATGAGCGCGAACCGATGAAGGGGATGTAGCGACGCCAGTCCAATCCGCCGGACCGTCCGCGCAGGCAGTTGGCATCGCTTTCGTCGGGCACGATTTTTTTGTCGCCGATGGCCAGGAACAGTTCTTCACGTGTGGTGAAACCGTGGAATTGGACGAGCTTGTCTATGTTGGGCGTGCTGACTTCAATATCTTTCGATGTGAGGAATTCTTTGAGTATCTGTTCGCCTTCACGTTGGTGCTCTCTGTCGGCGCGGCGTAGGATGGCTTGAATTTTCCCCTTGGCTTTCGCGGTGTTGGCATAGTCGATCCATTCGCGCTGGACGTGTTGCGAGCGTGACGTGAGTATTTCTACTTGGTCGCCGCTTTTCAGACGATAGTTCAGGGGGACGAGCTTGTGGTTGACTTTGGCGCCGATACAATGGCTTCCGAGGAAAGAATGGATGGAGAAGGCAAAGTCCAGTGCGGTGGAGTTGGCGGGCATGGTCTTGATTTCCCCTTTCGGCGTGAACACGAGAATTTCCGAGGCGAACAGGTTGAGCTTGATTGTGTCGAGAAAGTCGAGTGTGTCCGGCTGTGGGTCGTCAAGTATTTCTTTGATGGAGTTCAGCCAGCGGTTCAGTTCGTTGTCGTCGTATTCGGCTCCGGCATCCTTGTATTTCCAGTGGGCCGCAAAGCCCTGTTCGGCGATGTCGTCCATGCGGTCGGAGCGGATTTGTACTTCAATCCACTCTCCGCGGTGGCTCATAAGCGTCACGTGAAGAGCCTGGTAGCCGTTGGCCTTCGGGTGGCTCAGCCAGTCGCGCAGGCGGTCGGGATGAGGCTTGTAGATGTGCGATAAGGCCACATAAATGTTGAAGCACTCATTGATTTCTTCCTCACGTTTCAGCGGGGTGAAGACGATGCGGATGGCAAGTATGTCGTAGATCTCCTCAAAGGTGACATGCTTTTTCTGCATCTTGTTCCAGATGGAGTAGGGGCTCTTTACGCGTGCCTTGATGGTGTATTTTATTCCCATCTTGTCGAGTTCGGCCCGTATAGGAGGCGTGAAGTCGTTAAAGATCTCGTCGCGCTCACGCTGGGTTTTGGCCAGCTTCTCTTCGATGGCCTTGTACTCTTCCGGATGTTCGTATTTGAAACTGAGGTCTTCCAGTTCGGTCTTTATTTTGTTCAGTCCGAGGCGGTCTGCAAGGGGGGCGTAGATATAGAGCGTTTCGCCCGCAATTTTATATTGTTTGCTGGGTAACATGCTCGATAGGGTTCGCATGTTGTGCAGGCGGTCGGAGATCTTAATGAGAATGACGCGGATGTCGTCGCTCATTGTGAGCAGAAGTTTCTTGAATGTTTCTGCCTGCAACGAAGCGCGGTCGCCGAATATGCCGCCGGCTATCTTAGTCAGTCCTTCAACGATGTTGGCTATCTTAGGGCCGAACAGGTTGCTGATGTCCTCATTGGTATAGTCCGTGTCCTCTTCGACATCATGCAGGAGCGCGGCGCAAATCGAGGTGGAGCCCAAGCCGATTTCTTCGCATGCGATCTGGGCTACGGCGATGGGATGGAGTATGTAAGGTTCGCCCGAAAGACGGCGGACGCCCTTGTGGGCTTGTTTGGCAAAGTGGAACGCTTTGGTTATGATGTCGACCTTGCGCCGGTGGTTGGAGGCGAGATACGTGTCCAGCAACTTCTGAAACGCGGCGTTAATCATTTCCTCGTCTTTCTGCTCCTGTGGAGTCAGCGTGTGTGTGTTCGTATCGTCCATCGTCATTCAGGTTGAAGGTTAACCATGTGCGTGCTTCTTGTCTCAGCGTACGCGAATTTGTTTCCCGGCGCGGATGTTGCTGCCTTTGATGCCGTTCAGGCGGCGTAGTTTGCTGACCGTGGTTCCGTTTCTCTTGGCTATTTCCGAGAGGGTCTGTCCGCTGCGTATGGTGACGTATTTGTGTGACGAGCGGCGTGAGCTTCGTGTCTTTTTCGTGGCTGTCTTGCGGCGTTGTTCGCCCGGTTCGGGAGCGGCGGACGCATTTACGCTGACCACGGCGCGGCGAGCCAGCAATTCGTCTTTGCGATAGTTGTAGACGGAGTCTTCATTGTCAATGAAGGCCGTTATCTTGGCTTGTGGAATACAGAGCGTCATCGGGCGGATTGAGCCGGGAATGAGCCCCGTGCGGTACTGCGGATTGAGCGTTTGGAGTTCGTCGGGGTCTATGCCGCAGACGGCGGCGATCTGGTCGAAGTGTACATTGCGGCTCAGCATGACGGTGTCGGTGCTGACGGGTACTTTGGTCCGCATCGGGCAGATGTTGTGCTCGCAATAGTAGTTCATGATGTAGTTGGCGGCGATGAACGCGGGCACATAACCGCGGGTCTCGCGGGGAAGATAGGGGTAGATGACCCAATAGTCGCGTGAGCCTCCTGCGCGGTGGATGGCCTTGTTCACGGCGTTGGGACCGCAATTATAGGCGGCGATGACAAGGTTCCAGTCGCCGAACATGGCGTAAAGGTCGCTCAGGTAATGGGCAGCGGCGTAGGACGACTTGATGGGGTCGCGGCGTTCGTCGATCAGGCTGTTGACTTCGAGACCGTAACGATTGGCCGTCTTCAGCATGAATTGCCAGAGGCCGACAGCGCCGGCGTGACTGACGGCGCGCGGGTCGAGCGCGGATTCGATGACAGGCAGGTATTTCAATTCCAACGGCAGTCCGTACATGTCGAGGGCCTCTTCGAAGATGGGCACGTAGAAATTGCACGCTCCGAGCATGTAGGAAACGGAGCGCCGGAGGTGACCGCTGTATTGGTCGATGAATTTCTGTACCACGTCGTTGTAGGCGAGTTCCATCACGGCCGGGATGCGGCGCAGGCGGTCGATGTAGACGTCTTTTTCGAAGACGGGGTTGATGTCGGGGTTCTCGCAGTTTGTGTCTGGGACAAGATAGCGCTTGGCGTTCCACTCTTGCAGGAGACTGTCTGCGTCGTAAGTCATCCCTTCGGGGAGGTCGATGGTCTCTTCATGCTGGTTGGTGGGATCTATGGCGGTCACTTTGGTCTGTGCCCCGGCCGTGATAAAACCGGCCACAAGCATGGATATCAGTAAGGAGCTTCGTTTCATTTTTTTCTTTGCGGTTAAAAGTTCAGGCTGCAGCCAATGCCGTACGAAGTGGAGCGATGCCACCCCCGTTCGCTTATGACTGCCGGTTCAAACCTCATGCTGAGGTCGCGCGAGATATCGAAAACTGACAGTTGTGCGTCGACGTAGGCGTCGATGACGGACAGTAGGTAGACTGCGGCAAAACAGAAGGCGCTCAAATCGCGGTAACGGCGATAGTAGTTTTTCTTGTTCTTGAAAATAGTTTTGAACTGCTCTTCGCGTCCTGTGATGTCGTAACGTGGCGGGAGCATGTCCATGTAGCTGTTGGTGTTGGGGTCGTCGTCCATGATGTCGAGGTAGGCCTGCGAGTAGTCCAAATACATCTGTTGGTTCCACATCAGGGCATACGTACAGCCCAGGAAGCCACCATAGATGATGGGCAGTTTCCAGAACTTACGGTTGTAAACTTGTCCTGCGCCCGGGAATACCAAGGCCAGCCATAAGGCCCGTTTAGGGTTGGGTATGAACCTTTTGGACTCTATGGGCGGCGATGGAATGCGGTTGACGGAATCGACGGCGGCAAGGATGCGTGCCGTGTCAGCCGCCGTAGCCGAGTCGGTCAGGGCGTCAGTCCGGATCGTCACGGCGTCAGTCTTTTCTGTCGCTGCGCTGTCTTTTGCCATCACGGTGACGCTGTCTTTCGGCTTCACGCTGTCGGGAAGCAGGGTCAGGTTGCCACTTTTGACGAGGCTGGATAGAAAGCATAACAGGATTAATATGCCGCCTCTCGTTGCCTTCATTCTTTCATTTTGTCGAACAGACCTATGATGCGCTCTAACTCTTCTTCCGAAGAGAATGGAATGCTGATTTTCCCTTTTCCTTGTGACGAGCAGGTCATTTGCACTTTTGTCTGGAAAAAATCGGAGAGTTTCGATTTCAGCAGATTGAATTCTTCGGGCAGTCTGTGGCCGCCCGAAGAGAGTTTCTTACGGCCGCTTTTCACCGTTTCTCCGTTGTTGATGGCTTTCACCATGTCCTCAACCTGACGGACGGAGTACCCGTTGGCTTGTATTTCGCTGAAAAGCTTGATTTGTAGCGCGGGGTCTTCCAGTCCGAGCAGTGCGCGGGCATGTCCTTGGTCGATCATGCGGTTTTGCAGTGCCATTTGTACCGGGGCCGGCAGCTTCAGCAGGCGGAGGTAGTTGGCGATTGTCGTGCGCTTCTTGCCCACCTTTTCGCTGAGCTGGTCCTGCGTAAGGTGGTATTGTTCTATCAGGTTCTGGTAGGCTAATGCGATTTCGATGGAGTTGAGATCCTCACGCTGTATGTTTTCCACGAGGGCCATCTGCATCATGTTCTCGTCGTCGGCGGTGCGGATGTAGGCCGGAATGGTTTCGAGCCCCGCCATTTGTGAGGCGCGCCAACGTCGTTCGCCCGCGATAATCTGATAGGAGCCGTCCTCCATCTTCCTGAGGGTGATGGGTTGTACGATACCGATTTCACGTATCGAGGCGGCCAGTTCCTGCAAAGTGTCTGTCGTGAATTCGCGACGAGGCTGATTGGGGTTCGCTTTAATCTGATTGAGGGGGACCTCGCTGATGGACGAAGAGCCGTTGGTGCGCACCTCTGTGGTCGGGATGAGGGCGTCCAGACCGCGTCCCAGAGCGGGATATTTCTTGTGTACTGCCATGTTTCGTTACGAGTTTTTGCGGATTATCTCCTTGGCGAGTGCCAGATGGTTCTTGGCTCCGGCCGAGTCAGCGTCGTAAAGAATAGCCGGCATTCCGTGGCTTGGTGCTTCGCTCAGCTTTACATTGCGTTGGATGACAGTCTTGAAAACGAGTTCCTGGAAGTGTCGTTTCACTTCGTCGTATATCTGGTTGGCCAGACGGAGCCGGCTGTCGTACATGGTCAGCAGGAAACCTTCGATTTCAAGCGCCGGATTAAGTTTCTTCTTAATGATTTTTATCGTATTGAGCAATTTGCTGATTCCTTCGAGCGCGAAGTATTCGCATTGCACCGGAATGATGACCGAATCGGCTGCCGTCAGTGCGTTGACCGTAATGAGGCCCAACGAGGGGGAACAGTCAATTAATATGTAGTCATAGTCTCCTTTCAAGGGGCTTAGCAGGTTTTTCAAAATCTTTTCGCGGTTTTCCAAATGGAGCATTTCGACCTCTGCCCCGACGAGGTCGATGTGAGAAGGGATGATATCGAGTCCGTCAATGTCTGTGGTGTAAATCGCTTCACGGACATCGACACCGTTGATGATGCATTCGTAAATCGAGCAGTCGATTTCACCTAGGTTGACGCCCAAACCAGACGACGCATTAGCCTGAGGGTCAGCATCCACCAGTAAGACTTTCTTTTCGAGTGTCGCCAAAGACGCAGCCAGGTTCATGGACGTCGTGGTCTTCCCTACGCCGCCTTTCTGATTGGCCAATGCAATAATTTTGCCCATAGGATTCTCTTAAAATGCCATAACTTGTAGGTCGCAAAGATAGTTATTTTTCCACGAAGCTCAGGCCGCTAAACTTTTTTTTGTACTTTTGCCACCACACAGATCGTCTTATGAATTCTACTCGCAAACCGCGCATTCTTCTTTCCAACGATGATGGCGTCACCGCAAGGGGGCTGAATTTTCTGATAGAGGTCCTTGCGCCGATGGCAGACCTTTTCGTGATGGCTCCTGACGCGCCCCGTTCGGGAGCAGGGTGCTCGCTAACTTCTGTGGTGCCGGTGAGCTATCGTGTGCTCCGCGATGAGCCCGGCTTGAAGGTATGTGCCTGTTCTGGGACGCCTGTCGACTGTGTCAAGCTGGCTCTTGACCAGGCCATGGACTTCACCCCGGATCTTGTTGTCGGTGGTATTAATCATGGCAGTAATGCTTCGATTAACGTTCACTACTCCGGAACGTTGGGAGTGACGCTCGAAGGCGCCATGAAGGGGATTCCGGCCGTGGCGTTCTCTCTTTGCAATCACCGTCCCGACGCCGACTTTGAACCGTTGCGCCCCTATGTGCCGGACATCGTGCGGCGTGTCTTGTCCATGGAGGTGCCCAAGTACACCTGCCTGAATGTCAATTTTCCCGACCTTCCCGTTTTCAAGGGTGTCCGCGTGTGCCGTATGGCCCGGAGCAGCTGGACGCACGAGTATGTGCCTTGTCCGCATCCGTATGGAGCGAAGTTCTTTTGGCTGACAGGTCATAACGAAAACTTGGAACCCGACTTGGAAGAGACGGATCTCTGGGCGCTTGAACACGGGTATGTGGCTATTACCCCGGTCACAGTGGACGTGACGGCTTATGGCTTGAAAAAGCAACTCGACGCAGTTTTTGCAGACGATTAATCCGGAGAATTTTTTTCGGTCATGAAGTACTTTTTAATCGTCGGTGAGGCCAGTGGCGATCTTCATGCCGCCCGTCTGATGGAGGAACTTCAGCGGGCGGATGGGGAGGCCGAGTTCTTTTTTTATGGCGGCGATGCTATGCAGCAGGTCGGCGGCACGCTTTTACGGCATTATAAGGAAACGGCCTATATGGGCTTTGTTCCCGTCTTGCGCCATCTTCCGGCCATCCTTCGCCATCTGCGTGACTGCAAGTCGCAGCTGCGAAAGACTCGCCCTGACGTCGTCATTCTCGTAGACTATCCGGGCTTTAACCTCAAAATGGCCCGTTACGCCCATCGGCAGCTTGGCATACCTGTCTATTACTACATCGCTCCCAAAATCTGGGCATGGAAAGAACATCGTATCGCCTGTATCCGTCAAGACGTCGACGAGTTGTTTTCTATACTGCCTTTCGAGAAAGCCTTCTTTGAAGGTAAGCATCACTATCCCATTCACTATGTGGGCAATCCGACGGTTGACGAAGTGGCGGACTACCGCCGGTCGCATCCTGAGGCTGGCGATGGCTTCTTCCAGCGTTATGGGCTTTCTGCCGGGCGGCCCGTGATTGCGTTGCTTGCCGGTAGCCGCATACAGGAAATCAATGACAATTTGCAGCGCATGTGTCAGGCGGCCGAACCGTATGCAATGCGGGGATACCAGCTTGTGGTAGCCGGGGCGCCCTCGGTCGATAGCGATGTTTACGGGCGTATTCTTGCCTCTCTCTCACCGATGCTTCGGCAGCATGTGCATCTGATACATAATGGAACCTATGCCCTGCTTGCTCACGCCGAGGCCGCGCTTGTCACTTCGGGTACGGCTACGTTGGAGACCGCGCTTTTCGGTGTGCCCCAGGTGGTCTGTTATTATACCGCCTTCGGGCGCTTCGTGTCTTGGCTTCGAGGCCGTTTGCTCAAAGTGCCTTACATATCCCTCGTGAATTTGGTGTGTGAGGAAGAAGTCGTTCCCGAATTGGTGGCCGACGGCATGACGGTGGAAAACGTTCGCCGGCATCTGGGCACTATTCTGAAAGGAGGTGCCCGCCGTGAGGCAATGTTCGCGGGCTATGAGAAGATGCGCCGTCGGTTGGGCGAAGAAGGGGCGGCCCGCCGGGCGGCTGTCTTGATGGTCGGTTTGCTTCGCCGGAAGGAATGAGCGTTTCTATAAGAGGCGGCATCGGATGATGCCGCCTCTCTTGTCGGCCGGCTACACGAGGCTTGCGTGTAGCCGGCTTCGGTTTTTGCAGTGTGCCGGACGGGTCATGCCGCTTGGCGGGCGCTTTCGCGGGCTGCCGGTTCGTAGCGGCGTACGAATGCAAGCAGGACAAGAGAGCCTAAAACGACGAACGCGGCCCCCATGAGTGCGGTGTAGGGATAGTCCAGCCCTTGGCGAAGCGGCCATCCGCCAGCCTGTGCGCCAATCGCGTTGCCCAGGTTGAAGGCTATCTGGATGCAGGCTCCGCCGAGCAGTTCGCCGCCGGGCGAATGCTTCAAGATAAGCGTCTGTTGGGGCGACGAGATGGCGAAGAGGCCCATCGTGATCAGGAACATCAGTCCCACGGAGAACCACCGGTCGGAGGAAAGGAAGAAAACAGCCACCAGCCCCAGGCCGAGGGCGGCCTGTACCACGGCGTCGACGCGGCCGGGCGTGAAGCGGTCGCTGAAATATCCTCCGAGCACGTTGCCCAGTACCATGCCGCCGCCTGCCACCATCATCAGTACGGGCACCATGTTTTCGCTGAAACCGCTTGTGTGCGTCAGTAAGGGACTGATGTAGCACCACCAGCAGAATACGCCTCCATTCCCCAGCACCGTAGCGGCCAGAATGTACCACGGGGCGCCGTGGCGCAGGAAGCGGAATTGCCCGCGGAATCCTGTGTCGGGCAGTCCCGGCATAAAGGGCACCCAACGCAGTATGAGCAGCAGCGTGACGATGCCCCACAGTCCGGCGATGAGGAACGTGAGCCTCCAGGAGAGGTAGTGGTAGACGGCGGCCGACAGGGGCACGCCGGCCAAGTTGGCTACCGTCATGCCGGCAATCATGGCCGACACGGCGAGCGACCCTTTCCCCTCGGGGGCCAGTTTGAGCGCCACCAGTGAGGCCACGCCGAAATAGGCACCATGGGGCAGGCCCGAGACAAAGCGGGCGGCCATCAGACTCCAGTAGGAGGGCGAAACGGCGGCCAGCAGGTTTCCGGCCACCATCAGGCCAACCAGAACCAACAGCAACTGTTTGAGCGGCCGCGTCCGGCCCAAGACCAGAACCGGGGCACCGCAGCAGACGCCCAAGGCGTAGGCCGACACCCAGTTGCCCGCCGTGGGGATGCTGACGCCCATGTCCCTGGCGACATAGGGGAGGACGGCCATCATGGCAAACTCGGCTACGCCCAATCCGAACGTGCCGGCCGAAAGGGCGGCCAGTGATTTCTTGACAGACATAGGGCCGTAGGGTCAGAAGGTCAGCAGGCGGCTGCCGTCGGGGTGTTCTTCGAGGCGAACGCGCACGGCGTCGCCGGGAAGCAGCTCCTCAATCAGTTCAGGCCATTCGATGAAACAGAGCGCACCGGAGTAGAAGTAGTCTTCGTAGCCTAAGTCATAGACCTCTTCGAGCTTCTTGATGCGGTAAAAGTCGAAGTGATAGATGAGTTCGGCGTTTGTGGCCGAGCGGTATTCGTTGACAAGGGCGAACGTGGGCGACGTCACAGGGTCTTCGACGCCCAGCGCCTCGCAGACGGCCTTGATAAACGTGGTCTTTCCGGCTCCCATCTTTCCGTAGAAGGCAAAGATGGTGTGCCCGCCCATCGCTTCAATGAAACGGCGGGCCGCCTCATGAAGCCCGCCGGGATTTTCTATTTTTATTTCCATAGTCGTAGGCATATCGTTTTGACGGCTGCAAAATTACATAATTCCGGCCGTCCTCACAAATTCCCATAATGGACAATAAAAACGACGTCCCGACCTTTCCGGCTGGAAGGGAAAATACGACTTTTGCACACGAATAAAACTTTTCCCATGGCGATAGTTTTCAGAAAGGCCACCACGTTGCTCTTTGCCGCTGCGGCTTTCCTGCTTGCGGGGTGCGAACTGATTGAATATCATCCTTATGACACGCGGATAGACGGTGAGCGCGACCTCAACCGCCGCCATATAGGGCAGATCGAGTCAGCCTGCCGCGGCCGCGACACGGTCCGCTTTGCCGTCATCAGCGACACGCAGCGCTGGTATGACGAAACGCGTGCGGCCGTCGCCGCCATCAACTCCCGCGACAGCATTGATTTTGTCATCCACTGCGGCGATCAGGCCGATTTCGGGCTGACGCGCGAGTTCGAGTGGATGCGTGACGAGTTGAACCGCCTTGCGAGGCCTTACGTTTGCCTTATCGGAAACCATGACTGCCTGGGGACGGGCGGCGACGTGTTCCTTGCCATGTATGGCGACCCGAATTTCTCGTTCGACGCCGGTCCTTATCACTTTGTCTGTCTCAACACGAACGCCTTCGAGTTTGACTACTCTGAACCCGTTCCCGACTTCTCTTTCCTGCGCGCCGACCTTGAGGCCACGCCCGACTCGACGCTGCGCACCGTTGTGGCCATGCACGCCCAGCCGTTCAGCGACCAGTTCAACAACAATGTGGCCTACGTCTTCCAAGGCGAGCTGCACAGGTATCCCGGCTTCTCGTTCTGTGTCTGTGG
>USCX01000005.1 GCA_900553285.1 uncultured Prevotella sp. | reverse complement strand
TGGTTGCAAAACTATAAATCAACGAGTTAAACCTTGACAAGCAAACCTACGCAGAGCGCAGCAAACGGAACGGTGACTGTTAAATCTGCACTTTCATCGGGTAACGAATAGGAAACCGTTCTTCTGCTTCAATCCGCTTAGAAACGGTTTTCAGCCCTCTTCCCAACTTCCGTGATTTTCTCCTAACTACTTAATTTACAGATTATATTGCGTTAATCTGCTGAATTTCGGCGGTTTTTCCACAGATTTTCCGTAAATGTGTATTTTATTGCGTCGCGAACGTCAGATAGTGTCAATTGAATGGCGAATGGCCCGTACCTCATCTGCGTGGGTCTCCAACCGGACGTACTCATCGCAAGGTTGTCCCATAGAAACGTTGTCACGCCGGTATTGCATGTGACTTCCAAGCGGCCGTCGGGCAGAGGCGTGGATTTCGCAGGCTCCTGTTTTTCTCAGAATTTCAGCGGCGTTGATCGCATTTACTCCGCAACCCGGCATAATTGATATTCGATCGGCCGCTTGGCGGACGAGGCAGGTGAGTAGTTGCAGCCCATTGGTGGCTTTGTCGGCCTGACCAGACGTGAGGAGACGGTTGCATCCGCAGGCAATAATGGTTTCAAGGGCATGTTCTGGATTCTGACAAAGATCGAACGCACGATGAAAAGTTACACTATGTCCTGCGGCAGCTGTTACCCAACGATGAAGTTGTGATTCATTTATGTTCCCGTCCTGTGTCAGGCTACCCACTACCACGCCATTTGCTCCTGCTGCTATGGCATGGCAGATATCCGCCTCAATGAGTGCAGCCTCGTCGTCTGTATAAAGGAAATCGCCCCCTCGCGGACGGATGAGTACGTGTACGGATATTCCTTCAAGACAGCACGCCGCTGTAATGAGCCCGATGGAAGGCGTAAGACCGCCTTCAGAGAGGGCTGTGCAAAGTTCTATGCGGTCCGCTCCTCCGTCACGGGCCGCCACAACGCTGTCCCAGCTGCCAGCACAGATTTCAAGGGTATATCGTTTCGAGCAGTTCATGCCGTATGTCGCTATATAAGAAAGATCATCTTGTAACCAACTCTATTACATAGTCAGGATCAGAAACGGCGTTCGTAAGATCAAGAACGATGCCCGCTTTGCAATTTTCGTAGGGGACTTTCTTACGGCTGACATATTCTACGGCGTGTTTGACCTTTAAGTTACTTAACGGGAGCAAAAGAGCTTTGTTTTCTGCTTTTAAGACGTGGACATAAAGGGTATCGCCACGGCGTGTTGTGGCCCCCCACGTTTGCACAGGAATGTCGCCGGCCGATGTGCCTCGAATTGTATTACCATACGTATTCATCCATTGTCCGATTTCTTTCAAGCGTTCAAGCGCTACCTGCGGTAACCGTCCGTCGGGTTGAGGACCGATGTTGAGTAACAAATTCGCACCTTTCCCAGCCGCACGCACGAGATAATCAATCAAGATATTCGCCGACTTATAATTTTGATCCGTTATCTTATATCCCCACATACCGTTCATCGTTTCACAAGTTTCGAGAGGTAAGCGGCTGATAGACTGGCCAGAAAGTCCCGCCTTGTTCTCCCCGGGCAAGTCGCGCTCGAAAATTTGAATATCCTCGCCGGGGTAGGGAGAAGAATGGTGGTTGTTGCCGATAAGACAAGCAGGCTGCAAACGATGGATGAGGGCATATTGTTCGTCGAGCTGCCAGTCATAAGGAACTGTATCTTGGTCGTGATCCCACATCCCATCGAACCAAATAGCTCCTATTGGCCCATAGTTGGTGAGCAATTCGGTGAGTTGTGCATTCATGAAAGCATAGTACTGTGGCCAATTCGCTTGTCCTTGTGGACGATGCGTTCCGTGTCCGGTACGCCCCAACGGGTAATCTGGTCGAGACCAATCAAGATGAGAGTAATAAAGATGAAGTTTAAGGCCATAACGCTGACAAGCGTCTGATAGTTCTTTTAACACATCACGGCCAAAAGGAGTGGCGTCTACGATGTTATATTTCGACTGTTGAGTGTGAAACATGGAAAAACTGTCATGATGGCGAGTCGTAAAACAGATGTAACCTGCTCCCGCATCTTTGATGGCACGAATCCAGGCATCAGCATCAAAGGCAGCCGGGTAGAAGGCTCCAGCAGCTTTTGCATATTCCTGACAGTCGAGATTTGCATTATGCAAATACCATTCTCCCTGAGCAAAAAGACTATAAATCCCCCAATGGAGAAAAATGCCAAACCGGGCATCAGCGAATGCTTTACGCGCAGCGATATTTTCTTTTGTAGGAACGTATTCGGGGGCTGCGGCCGAGGAAACAAAAAACGTGGTACAGACTGTGATAATCGCAGCAAAGCGGATGAATGCTCTTCTCATGGTATACGATAAGTTTGATGTTGTGCCGCAAATATATTCTTTTTTGAAGAGAAAGACGGCCTATTTACCGCCTTTTCTCGTTGGTTTCTTGTTTTGAAGAATCGATAATATACTGCTGACACTTTTACATCTCGTTAAATATATCTACCTTTGCAGGCAAACAAAACGTTCGACACGAATAAGATTATGGCAAAAGAGCTCAAAAACCTTACCAAACGTAACGAGAATTATTCGCAATGGTACAACGAGTTAGTCGTAAAAGCCGACTTAGCTGAGCCCGCTGATGTGCGCGGATGTATGGTCATTAAGCCTTATGGCTACGCAATATGGGAGAAAATACAACATATTCTTGATGGAAAGTTTAAGGAAACGGGCGTGCAGAATGTCTATTTCCCATTACTCATACCAAAGTCTTTTTTGTCAAAGGAAGCTGAACACGTCGAAGGTTTCGCAAAAGAATGTGCAGTAGTTACACATTATCGGTTGAAGAACAACGAAACCGGTGATGGTGTAGTCGTTGATCCTGCGGCAAAATTAGAAGAAGAACTAATTATCCGCCCCACTTCGGAAACGACGATTTGGAACACATACAGGAAGTGGATACACTCATGGCGTGACCTTCCCGTTTTGTGCAACCAATGGTGCAATGTGATGCGCTGGGAAATGCGAACCCGTTTGTTTCTTCGCACAAGTGAGTTCCTCTGGCAAGAAGGACACACAGCCCATGCAACGCGTGAAGAGGCAGAAGCCCGCGCACGTCAGATGCTGAAAGTTTACGCTGATTTTGTAGAACAATACATGGCGATTCCTTTAATACAAGGCGTTAAGAGTGCCACGGAGCGCTTCGCCGGTGCTCTTGATACATATACCATCGAGGCAATGATGCAAGATGGGAAAGCGTTGCAGTCCGGTACAAGCCATTTTTTGGGACAAAATTTCGGACGGGCATTTAACGTGCAGTTCGTGGACAAAGAAAACAAGTTGGATTATGCGTGGGCCACAAGTTGGGGCGTCAGCACACGTCTGATGGGTGCCCTCATCATGACCCACAGTGATGACAATGGTCTCGTTCTTCCTCCTCAACTCGCGCCAATCCAAGTCGTAATGGTTCCTATCTATAAAAATGCGGATGAACTTCATCAAATAGATGCTCGTTTTGAGGATCTCGCCCAGCGTCTTCGGGCTCGTGGCGTTAGCGTGAAGTATGACAATGCAGACAACAAGCGGCCGGGATTCAAATTTGCCGATTATGAACTTAAAGGCGTACCTATCCGTCTCGCTATGGGGGCGAGGGATTTTTCGAATGGTACGATTGAACTCATGCGTCGCGATACGCTCGAAAAGCAAACCCTTGCATTTGAAGGTATCGACGAACGCATTCCGGAACTCCTCAAAGAGATGCAAACTCATATCTTTGAGAAAGCAAAAAAATTCCTGGACAGTCATATATATACTTGCACCGACTACGAGGACTTCAAACAACGTATCGCTGGTGGCGGATTTTTCCTTTGTCCGTGGGACGGAACTCCTGAGACAGAGGCACAGATTAAAGCCGACACACAAGCAACCATTCGTTGCGTACCGTTTGGCTTCGATCAGAGTAATTTAGGCATCGACATGGTTTCAGGTCGGCCCGCTAAATATCGTGTTGTCATCGCCCGTAGTTATTAAATCTTTGTCGTTAAACGGATATAGCAAAAGTATTATACAATTCAAAATTCCCGAAATTGTGGTAAAAAAGTGAACAAGATGTACCGGAAGAAAAGATAAAGTATTATATTTGCAAGCGCAAAGCGGCAGTAGCTCAGTTGGTAGAGCATTAGCTTCCCAAGCTAAGGGTCGCGGGTTCGAGCCCCGTTTGCCGCTCTATTCAAAAGCCTGTTTGCAATGACGGTGATACTTGTCATCCTATTTATTGTAGGTTGTGTGTTGATTGCCACAGAAAAAATCAACCACATCAATAAGGCGGCCGTTGCAATATTCTTGGGAACTCTCTGCTGGCTTCTCTACCTGATTTACGGGACTTCTTATGTTACGGCTGAGCATGCAGCCGATTTCGTCCAGTTCTTAGATGGCCGAAATACAACGGTAGGGGTAGTTCGCGACTTTATTGCGAACTCGGTATTTATGCATTATGTAGCAGATGCATGTGAAATTATACTGTTTCTGTTAGCCACGATGACAATTGTCGAAGTGTTAAGCAATAACGGTTGCTTCGAATTTCTTTCCGAATGGCTACGTACAAGAAGTGCCCTTTGTTTACTATGGACGACAACGGGCATTACGTTTATTCTTTCCGCTAATCTGGATAATTTGACGACTGTATGTCTGATGCTGTCAATTACGCATACGTTAGTTGCAAGTAGAAGGCAACGTATGATCTACGGAGCTATGATTGTAATAGCTGCCAATTGTGGGGGCGCGTTTACCGTGATTGGAGACATGACAAGTTTGATCCTTTGGGTGAAAGGAGTTGTCACGCCAACGCATTATTCCGGCGTTCTGTTTTTACCATGCCTTACGATGTGGATCGTAACTGGCCTGCTAATGATGCGTCATCTTCCTCATCATCTTGAATTGGTTGAAACAGCACCGCGGTTTCGAGGCGACGATACTACGCTCGGACGCTCACAACGCTTGTTCTTCCTGGTAATAGGCATAGGAGGCCTATGGTTTATCCCCACTTTTCATCGGATTACTCATTTGTCTCCTTTCGTTGGGGCAATGTGCGTATTGGCTTTTTTGTGGATTTTTCATGAACTCAGCAACCGCAAGTTGCTTAAAAGCGAGCAGATGCCTTTTTTAAGACGTTTCCCATTGGCACTTCAATATGCCAATATCCAGACGATATTATTTATATTAGGCATGTCGATGGCGATTGGAGCCATACAAGAAACTGGGGCTCTTCGCCAGTTGGCTGAATGGTGCAGCACTAACGTGTCGAATGTGTACGTCATCGGCCTTTTTATGGGAGCGTTGTCTGTATTACTGGACGGCATAGTCGTGATACTAACAAATGTATCCACATTTGCGCCTTCAACTTTTTCTGTTGCGAGAGAAAATATGCATACATTCGCGACAGATGGACTTTTCTGGCCTCTATTGAGTTTTTGTACGGCATGGGGAGGGTCACTCTTGGCCATAGGATCAATGGCTGGTTACTCTTTGATGAGAATGGAAAATGTCACGTTGGCTTGGTATTTCCGTTTCGTGACTTGGAAAGTGTTTCTTGGAGGCCTCTGTGGGCTGGCAGTCCTGATTGTTGTTGCAGAGTGGATATATTGACATTGTAAAGATTGCAAATAGGATAACCGAGTAGTAGTTAAAGATATGGGTAAAATCAGATGCATAGGAGTCTTGACATCCGGAGGGGACGCCCCAGGTATGAATGCAGCCATTCGGGCAGTGACACGAAGTGCCATCTGTAATGGCTTCAAAGTGAAGGGTATCTACCGAGGATATGATGGACTAATTAATGGCGAAGTGAAACGTTTCACGACCGAAGATGTAAGTAACATCATTCAAACCGGCGGAACGATTTTGCGTACTGCACGTTCAAAAGAATTTGAGACGGCAGCCGGGCGGAAAAAAGCGTTTGAGACGTTAAAGCGCGAAGCTATAGACGCACTGATTGTCATAGGCGGAAATGGGTCGCTTACCGGCGCGCGCATATTTGCTGAGGAATACGACATTCCTTGTATCGGCCTTCCCGGCACAATTGACAACGATCTGTATGGAACCGATAATACGATTGGCTACGATACAACGCTGAACACAATCACGCAATGCGTAGACAAAATCAGGGATACGGCAACGTCACACGAACGCATCTTCTTTGTGGAAGTTATGGGACGCGATGCCGGATTTCTGGCGCAGAACAGTGCTATTGCAGCAGGAGCAGAGGCTGCAATCATCCCGGAAGATTCAACCGGAAGTGATCAGTTGATTAAATTCATGGAGCGCGGCATTCGTAAAAGTAAGAAGAGTTGTATCGTGATTGTCAGCGAAAGCCCTAAATGCGGCGCAATGTACTATGCTAATCGTGTGAATAAGGAATATCCTAATTTTGATGTCCGCGTCTCTATACTAGGACATTTGCAGCGTGGAGGATCACCTTCGGCCCGCGACCGTATTTTGGCGAGTCGAGTAGGGGTCGGTGCCATTGAGGCGCTTGTCCAAGGGCAACGTAACGTCATGGTAGGCATTCGCAATAACGAAGTTGTATACGTTCCTTTTGTCGATGCCGTGGGCAAGAGGAAACCCATCGACAAGCAGTTAATCAAAGTGTTAGACGAACTTTCAATCTGATATATTTATATTATGCCGCAGGTAATAGGACACATCTCACAAATCATTGGTGCCGTTATCGACGTCTATTTCGATACCGAGGGCAAGAACCCGGAAGAAATACTCCCTAAGATTAACGATGCACTCGAAATAACCCGTTCAGATGGCCGCAAACTTATTGTAGAAGTGCAACAACACATCGGTGAAGATACGGTGCGCACTGTCGCCATGGATAATACAGATGGTTTGAAGCGTGGAATGGAAGTGAAGCAATTAGGTTCTCCTATAACGATGCCCGTAGGTCAACAGATCAAAGGCCGCATGATGAACGTTATAGGCGAGGCTATTGACGGACTGAATGACCTTTCGAAAGATGGAGCCTATCCCATTCATCGCGAACCTCCAAAATTTGAAGACCTGACTACTTCGCAAGAAATCCTAAGAACTGGTATCAAAGTCATTGACTTATTGGAACCCTATGTAAAAGGGGGGAAAATCGGTCTCTTCGGCGGTGCAGGTGTAGGCAAGACCGTACTGATCATGGAGCTGATTAACAACATTGCCAAGGGACATGACGGTTTTTCAGTTTTTGCTGGTGTTGGTGAGCGCACGCGTGAGGGGAATGACCTTTTACGTGAAATGCTGGAGTCCGGCGTAATCAAGTACGGTAAGGATTTTACCGATGCGATGGAAAAGGGCCAATGGGATCTATCGAAAGTGGATTATAACGAAATGGCTAAAAGCCAAGCCACACTTGTCTATGGACAAATGAACGAACCTCCCGGTGCACGTGCATCTGTGGCTTTGTCAGGATTGACTATTGCGGAATCTTTTCGTGATGAAGGGGCCAAGACAGGTAAAGCCAGTGATATATTATTCTTTATCGACAATATATTCCGTTTTACGCAGGCTGGTTCAGAAGTCTCTGCGTTGCTGGGTCGAATGCCTTCTGCCGTTGGCTATCAGCCTACGCTGGCGAGCGAAATGGGCCGGATGCAAGAGAGAATCACGTCAACGAAACACGGTTCTATTACCTCAGTACAGGCCGTATACGTTCCAGCAGATGACTTGACAGACCCCGCACCTGCTACCACGTTCTCCCATCTGGATGCGACTACAGTGTTAAGCCGAAAAATTACAGAACTTGGCATCTATCCGGCTGTCGATCCTTTGGAATCTACTTCGCGCATTCTCGATCCGAACATAATCGGGTCTGACCATTATAATTGTGCACAACGTGTAAAGCAGATACTCCAAAAATACAAAGAGTTACAGGACATCATCGCCATCTTGGGTATGGATGAGCTATCGGATGAGGACAAGCTGACAGTAAATCGCGCGCGGCGTGTGCAGCGCTTCCTTAGCCAGCCTTTCACTGTCGCGCAGCAATTCACCGGACTTCCTGGGGTCATGGTATCCATAGAAGACTGCATCAAGGGATTCAATATGATTCTCGACGGTGAGGTTGACGATCTTCCCGAACAAGCGTTTCTCAATGTGGGAACCATCGAGGAGGCTATCGAAAAGGGAAAGAAACTCCTGTCAGAGGCAAGTCATTAAGTTAACGCGTGATGGAACTGACAATCATTTCCCCGGAAAAGGTCCTCTACGACGGAGTTGCGTCGTGTGTACAGGTTCCTGGTAAACGTGGACGCTTCGAAGTTCTTGCTAACCATGCACCCATCATATCGAGCATGAGCGAAGGCAAAATCGTGTACAGGAATGATGAGGAGCACACTATGGATATCAAAGGTGGCTTTATCGAAGTAGCTTGTAATAAAATAACAATTTGTATAGAGGTTTGAACGATGAAGCAGCCGGTAGTGATAGGAAAATTCATTGCGGCGTTAGGAATGACGATCGCCGCGACGCTTGGCGCATGCAGTGGCATCACATATGCCATAGGTTTCCCCCTGCCACTGGGGACTGCCTGCGGTTTCGCTATCGCGCTGTTCTTGTTCAATTCGCTTGTGCTTTTGTTATATTTGCGCCTTCTCCAAATGAATGCGAAGACTGCAACGCTTTCCATACTGGTTGCTAAGGTCATCCGGATGCTGCTTTGCGTACTCTTCATAGTCGGCTATGCCGTTTTGAGTGGAGACTCACTACTCCCGCTGATAGTGACTACACTCTCACTTTACTTAGCCACGATGGTACAGGGAAGTGTTTTCTATGTTCGTTTGGAAAAGCAAATAAAAGAAATAGTATGAGAATGACACATATTATTAAGGTCATCTTTATGTTGACCCTCCTATGGGGAATGACACCGATGTCAGCTGCCGAAACCGCAAGCGAAGAAATCGACGTGAAGGAAATCGTTTTGGGGCACATGAGCGATTCGCATGAATGGCATATCACCACGTGGAACAAAGTTCACGTAACGATTCCCCTTCCTGTAATTCTATGGAGCGAAACGAGTGGATGGCATGTATTTTCGTCTGCCAGATTTCATGACAACACCGATGGTGTTTACGACGGTTTCTATGTGAACGCAGAAGACGGCAAAGTATATGAAAAAACAGCAGCAGGCGATGTCAGACCTTGGGATATCTCGATTACAAAAAATGTCCTCCAGCTTTGGATTAATGTGACACTTTTACTCGTTATCTTCTTAGGATGCGCCCGGTGGTATCGGAATCGGAAACCTAGTGATAATGCGCCTAAGGGCTTCGTGGGGATGATGGAGATGTTTGTGATGGCTATTCATGACGATGTTATAAAAGCCAATATAGACGAAAAGCATTATCGGGCCTATGCGCCTTATTTGCTGACTGTCTTTTTCTTCATCTTCATGGCCAACTTAATGGGGCTGATTCCTATCTTTCCCGGAGGATCAAATCTGACAGGAAATATCGCTATAACAATGTTCTTAGCCTTATGTACATTCTTGGCCGTCAACTTGTTTGGTAACAAACATTATTGGAAAGATATATTTTGGCCGGAGGTCCCTTGGTGGTTGAAATGTCCCATACCGATGATGCCGGTCATTGAGTTCTTCGGTATTCTGACGAAGCCGTTTTCCCTGATGGTCCGTCTCTTCGCCAACATGATGGCGGGACACGCAATCATCCTCTCTTTGACATGCATCATATTTGTTACATGCCAAATCAGCATAGGTATTGGCGCCACATTAAGCAGCGTAAGCATTCTGATTTTGATTTTCATGAATGCTCTCGAACTGTTAGTGGCCTTCATCCAAGCTTATGTCTTTACCATGTTAAGCGCCGTATTCATCGGTTTAGCACATGAGCAAAGTCACTCGTAAACAATAAACAAAACCCGATAAGTAACTAATCTAAAAAACAGTAAGACTATGATTTCGTTAATGTTATTACAAGCAGCCGCAGTAGGTTTGGCAAAATTAGGTGCAGGTATAGGTGCTGGTATCGCAGCTATCGGCGCAGGTCTCGGCATTGGAAAAATCGGTGGTTCCGCCATGGAGGCCATTGCCCGTCAGCCCGAAGCAACAAGCGATATCCGTTCAAACATGATCATTATTGCCGCCCTTGTTGAAGGTGTCGCTCTGTTTGCCGTTATCGTCTGCGTACTCTGTATCTTTATCAAATAAAGCAAAAAATGCCATCCTTTTTCACGCCTGATTTCGGATTAGTATTCTGGATGCTCATCGCCTTCTTAGTGGTGTTCATCGTATTGGCAAAATACGGCTTCCCTGTTATTATAAAAATGGTGGAAGAACGTAAAGCCTATATAGATGAATCTCTTGGAAAGGCGCGTGAAGCCAATGAGAAATTGGCGCATATTCAAGCAGAAGGAGAGAAAATCCTAAAACAGGCACATGAACAGCAAGCTCAAATTCTCAAAGAAGCGATGGCAACTCGTGATAATATAATAAAGGAGGCTCAGATCAAGGCGCAGGTAGAAGGTCAACGAATCCTCGACGAGGCAAAAGATCTCATCCAGTCGGAAAAAGAAAACGCGCTCAAAGAAATTCGGACCCAAGTGGCGGACCTTTCTATTCAGATAGCCGAGAAGATGCTGCGAAAAGAACTGAAAAACAGTTCCGAGCAGACAGAAATGATTGATCGCCTGCTAAACGAGATTGTCACAAAACGATAAGCTGACTAATATGGACATAGGTGTCATTTCTAACCGTTACGCCAAATCATTGTTGGCGTATGCAACGGAGGAAAAGAAAGAAGAAAGACTCGGTCGCGAGATGGAGACTCTTGCGCAGTCGTATACTGAGGTTCGTGAACTATCTACTGCGCTCGCCAACCCAGTGTTGAGCGCCGAAAAAAAAGCGAAGCTCTTAGATACAGCGGCAGGAGGGGACACTTCGAAAGTCTTTCGGCGTTTTGTCCAGTTAGTTATAAAGAACGGGCGTTTGGAGATGATGCCATTCATAGCCCGCTCGTATCTCACGCTCTTCCGGAAACAGCAGAACATGATAGCAGGGTGTCTGACCTTGCCAGTTGACCTAGGTTCTAAGACCCTTGACCGCTTGAAAGACGCGATAGAAAAAACTGCGCAACAGAAAATACAGTTCAAGATTAAGGTCGATCCAAGCATAGAGGGCGGCTTTATCGCTGAATTTGACACCTATAAGTTAGATGCAAGTTTACGCACTCAATTGTGCCAGCTCAGACGAAAACTATGTCGCTGACTGCATGTTTCAGAAGATATTGTGTTTATTAACAACCGAACTATAAACAGTTAGTATGCCAAATAACATAAAGCCCAGCGAAGTCTCCGAAGTCCTTTTGGAACAGCTGAAAGGCATTGACACGAATGCAGGGTTCGAAGAGGTCGGTACCGTTCTTCAAGTGAGCGATGGCGTGGCCCGTCTCTATGGATTGAAGAACGTGACAGCCAACGAATTGCTTGAATTCGAGAACGGGACGATGGCTGTGGCAATGAACTTGGAAGAAGATAACGTCGGCGTTGTGCTTTTGGGGCCCACAGAAGGTATTGAAGAGGGGCAAACTGCTAAACGTACCGGAAAAGTTGTCTCGATTGAAGTTAATGAAAACATGTTGGGACGCATTATAAATCCGCTCGGTCAGCCCATTGACGGAGGAGCCCCGATCGTGGGCGAGCGCTTTTTGATGCCTCTCGATCGAAAGGCGCCGGGAGTCATTTACCGGCAGCCTGTAAATCAAGCCTTGCAAACAGGAATTAAAGCTATCGACTCGATGATTCCTATCGGGCGTGGCCAGCGAGAATTGATTATTGGCGACCGTCAAACGGGTAAGACTGCAATCGCGATAGACACCATTATCAATCAGAAGCACAACTTCGAGAATGGCGATCCCGTGTACTGCATCTATGTGGCAATTGGACAGAAGGCGTCGACAGTGGCAAACATCGTGAACACCCTAAAAGAGCAGGGAGCCTTGCCTTACACGGTTGTCGTATCAGCTACTGCGGCCGATCCTGCGGCTTTGCAGTATTATGCACCTTTTGCCGGAGCGGCAATCGGTGAATACTTCCGCGACCGTGGAAAACATGCCCTTGTCGTGTACGATGATCTCTCGAAACAGGCAGTAGCCTATCGTGAGATTTCACTGATTTTGCGTCGTCCGTCCGGACGTGAGGCCTACCCGGGCGACGTGTTCTACCTTCACTCGCGTTTGTTGGAACGTGCAGCTAAGATCAACGCGCAGGATGAGGTCGCCCAACAAATGAACGATTTGCCTGAAAGCATGAAAGGAAAAGTCGTTGGCGGTGGCTCGCTGACTGCCCTTCCCATTATTGAGACGCAGGCCGGCGACGTATCTGCCTATATCCCTACGAACGTGATATCCATAACTGATGGCCAGATTTATCTGGATACGAATCTTTTCAACCGAGGTTTCCGACCGGCCATAGACGTAGGTATTTCAGTTTCCCGCGTAGGTGGAGCTGCACAAATCAAGAGTATGAAAAAAATTGCCGGTACGCTGAAAATCGACCAAGCCCAGTATCGCGAATTGGAGGCATTCTCGAAGTTTTCATCTGACATGGATGCAGTGACGGCAATGACTTTGGACAGAGGACGAAAGAACAACCAATTGTTAATTCAGGCCCAATACAGTCCGATGCCTGTGGGCGAGCAGGTTGCTATCCTTTACTGCGGTACGCATGGCTTATTGGCAGACGTTCCGCTGGACAAGGTTAACGAGTTTCAGACGAACTTCCTACAAGTGCTTCGCACGAACTATAAGAGTGAAGTCTTAGACGAATTGACGAAAGGAAATCTGACAGACGCTATCTGCCAAACGATAGAAAAAGTGGCTGCGGATATTGCAGGTCAGTATAAATAAGAATTATGGCTTCACTGAAAGAGGTTAAAAATCGGATATCGTCGGTTCAGAGCACGCGGAAGATTACGAGTGCAATGAAGATGGTGGCCTCGTCTAAGCTACACAAAGCGCAGCAAGCCATAGAAAACATGCGTCCTTACGAGCGCGGTTTGGCTCGCATCATGTCAACTTTTGTCGACAATGCGCAAGGAGACGTCTCCTCTCCTTTTTCAGCACAGCGCGACGTCCGGAACGTGGTAGTGCTTGCCGTGTCTTCCAACGGCAGTCTGTGCGGTGGCTTTAATGCCAACTTGATAAAAAAAGTACGGGAGACCGTACAAGAATATAAGGATGGGCACGTCAACGTAGAAGTCATTCCTTTCGGGCGGAAGGTGGCAGATGCATTATCAAAAGATGGTTTTAAGTTTGACAACGACCATGCCGGCCTGCTTGATCATCCTGCTTATGCGGAGGCAGCAGCCGTCGTGCGGAATCTGATGGAGAGATTTATTGCCGGTGAGATAGACCGGGTGGAACTTATATACCATCATTTCAAAAGCACGTCTACGCAACAACTTGTCCGTGAGGCGTTGCTGCCAGTCGATCCGCCACAGCAAGAAAAAGCAGAAACGGGGAATAGTCTTGACTACATCATCGAGCCTTCTGTCGAGGATATCATGTCAGAACTTGTGCCCAAATCTCTTTGCCTGAAATTGTATACTGCAATACTTGACAGCGTGGCCAGCGAACATGCCGCTCGTGTCGTGGCCATGCAGGTCGCTACAGACAACGCTGACGAATTGTTAAGAGACCTGACTCTGACCTACAATAAGACACGCCAGCAGGCCATTACAACGGAGTTGCTTGATATCGTTGGTGGCAGCATGCAATAAATTTAGGAAAAGGCCCGCAAGACTAAAATTACATTTCGACGTTCACTGCCAGAGTTTCTGTTTGCGAACTCTGGCAGTGAACGTTTTTTCTGTTTTTTCACGACATGCCAATTATGAGTCCGTGGCGACATCCGTGCCAGCCTGGTCATACATAGCTGGCTTGTTTCCCCTTTCGGTTTGAGCTTGCGACGGATTCAGGTCGCAAGCAAACATAGGTTTGAAGTTTTTCTGTCAGAATGGATTCAAGCCGACACTTTATGAACCGCTCAGACGGTTTTCTCTATCACTCTGAACGACAAAACGTTCGCCTTGACCGTAATCCGAGTCGGGCCGACAGAGACACGCCATAAAAAGGATGAATTCTACCTTGTTTTATTCCATATTCGAGGTACGCATCCATTCTATCTTGTACGGGCCTTATTGGAATATGTCTTTGTCAAAAATCAGGAGTTCAGAACAAAACCTTGAAAAAAGAGCCCACATTCATCTTCAAGGACCCCGAAATGCCTCGCAGGCAATAGCTCTCGCTTAATTGAAGATTATAAAAAGGGTTTGATTAGGGGGCAATACTTTTGGCTAATCATGCAAATCCGAAGATAAAGATTAGCGGTGGAATACTGCACATTGCTCAGGGGAGAACCTGTCAGAAATAGCGTGTTTTCCGCAGTACCCCTATCGTGTATGATTAGGTATCATCACGCACTCTTTGGCGGCAAAAAAGAGAGGACAACCCATTTCAGATTGCCCTCTCTTTTTGAAACAGACGTAAGTCGCCCTTTTAGCAAAGCTTACGTGAACCGTCACCAATCACGACGTCGATGACAATAGGTTCTTTACCAAATTTTTCTTTATAGCTCTTTTTGGCTGTATCCACAAAGTTTGCGTATAGTTCGTCGCTTACGAGGTTGATTGTGCAGCCACCGAAACCTCCACCCATGAGACGCGACCCTGTGACGCCACAGCTTAAAGCCACTTCATTGAGGAAGTCGATTTCCGGACAAGATACTTCATACTCTTTGCTTAGGCCGTAGTGAGTTTCGTACATCTTTTTGCCTACCTCCTCGTAATCGCCCTCTTCGAGCGCCACGCATACTTCCAGTACACGATACTTCTCGCCAAGGACATATTTAGCACGGAGTGCGTCCTCTTCGCTGACTTCGCTCCGCACTTCGTTCAGTATATCATAGGTGGCGTCACGCAGACTTTCTATTCCCGGATAGTGGCGTTTCATGGCAGCTACAACGTTTTCGCAACTACGACGGCGGTCGTTATAAGCTGAGGATGCGAGGTCATGTTTAACTTGCGAGTTAAGCAATACGAGTTTGTAGCCTTGCGGATCAAAGGGGAAGTACTTGTATTGCAGACTTCTGCAATCAAGACGCATCAAGCTGCCTGCCTTACCAAACACCGACGCGAACTGGTCCATGATACCGCAATTGCAGCCAATATAGTTATGCTCAGTGGCTTGGCCTACCTTTGCCAGCGTAAATTTGTCTATTTTGTTTTCGCCGAACATGTCGTTCAACGCGAATGCATAGGTGCTTTCGAGAGCTGCTGACGAACTCATTCCCGCTCCAAGAGGCACGTCGCCTGCAAAAGCGGTGTTGAAACCTTCGACAGGTACGCCGAGCTTCATCATCTCCCGGCATATACCGTAGATAAAGCGGAAGTGGGTCGCCGTCGGTCCTTTATTATCGTCAAGACTGAATTCCACGTAGTCTTTCAGGTTGATAGAGTAAGCGCGTACCGCCCGCGTACCATTCGGGCGAATCTCTGCGATAATGCCTTGTTGTACTGCGCCCGGAAACACGAAGCCTCCGTTGTAGTCGGTATGTTCACCTATCAGGTTGATGCGGCCCGGCGAGGCATATACTGAGCCGGTATTACCATCAAAATGCTCGATGAAGCGGCTTCTTACATCTTCTATTTTCAATCTCATGATAGTATGTTTTTAGGGTTAATGAGTGATTATTCCGTGGGAATGTCTTTGTTGACGTTCTTGCTGCCAATAAGGGCATAAAACAACAGGTAGGCAGCACAGAAGAGTACGACGACGTAACTCGTCATGTATGACTGCGTGAGGTCTGCCACCCATGCTTGGATGGCCATCATTACGGCACATCCAAACACCATGGTCATAAAGGCACCCGATGCCATGGATGTGTATTTCCCTAAGCCCTCAACGGCCAAGTTGAAGATACCGCCCCACATTACGGATGTGCAGAGGCCGACAAGGAGGAAAGCGAAAATGCCGACGGGCACTTCCTCCCAAACCATTTGAAGGTTAGCCCAGTCGATTCCGGGGACATTCACTTGGATGTCGGTCGGCGCCAGCATTCCAAATGCGACCAAGATGATGCTTGCGGTCGAAACGACAGTTATCATCGTCTTGCTCGATACCTTGCCACCGATGGCGCCACCGATAAACCGACCGATAAGCATCATCAGCCAATACACGGCCACAATTAATCCCACAGTTCCAGCATCCATTCCCAAGCCCGGAGTGGCCGCATCGGTCGGCGTTGAAAGATATTGCTGGATAAAGTTAGGCACACCCACCTCGATGCCCATGTAGAGGAAGATGGCGAGAATACCTAACCTGAAGTGGCGGAAAGAGAATGCACTGTAACGGTCTTTTGTGACAGTTTTCTTCTCGGTTTGCTGTTCGGGCTCTTGGATTTTAGAGAACAGGATAACGATAAAAGCCAAGACAAAGATGCCCAAGGCAATCATCAACGCCGGTGTAGCGTCGGCAATTTTGGCTTTCGTCACATCGCCGATCAGCGCTCCCATCAGGATATAAACAGCAACGGCCGCCGTACTGTTGAAAACTCCACCAATCTGAATGAGCTGATTACCCTTGTTGCCACCACCACCAAGGATGTTCAGCATGGGGTTAACCACCGTGTTGAGCATACACATGCAGAGGCCGGCAATAAATGCTCCGGCGAGGTACACGCCGAAAGCCACGTTGATGGATTCAGCCTTGCCGCTCAGCCATTGGATAAGAATGCCGATGATACCGACGAGCAGTGCGATAAGCGCCGTCTTCTTGTAACCGACTTTTTTCAAGAGCATGCCGGCAGGCACACCCATCACCAAGTAGGCGATAAAGTTGCCATAGTTTCCAATCTGTGCCAGCACATTCGACACGCTACCTTGGTTCTTAATAATGGTAGCCATCGGAGTACAAAGGTTAGTGACGAAGGCAATCATTGCGAACAGGGCAATCATTATGATGATTGCGCCCCATTGTTTTTTTTGTTGACTCATGGTCGTTTAATGATTTGTTTACGGTTAGTATTGATTGAATTGAATTATTTGTCAGTTCCGAATTTATAAATGGTCTTCTGGCTGTACACTTCGCCGGGACGGAGCACCACGCTGGGGAAATAAGGGCGATTGGGGCTGTCGGGGAAGTGCTGCGCCTCGAAGCATACGGCGCTGCGCCGGGGGAAGGTAGCCCCGTGCTGTCCCTTGTAGCCATCGGCCCAGTTGTCTGTATAAAATTGTACGCCCGGTTCGGTGGTATATACTTCCATCGTGCGTCCGCTGACGGGCTCGGTCACTTTTGCGGCAAAAGTCAGTTCGCCCGGCTCGTGCTTGTTGAGCACGAAGCAATGGTCGTAGCCTGCTCCGTTTCTGATTTGCTCATCGTCATCGTCGATATGGTCGCCGATAGCATGCGGCGTGGTAAAATCGAACGGCGTGTCTTTGACGTGAAGGATTTCGCCGGTCGGGATAGATGTATCGTCAATAGGTACGTAGAAGTCGGCGTTGATTTCGCAGATAACGTTCTCGATGGTGGGGGTGGGGTTGGCTATACCCGCAAGTGAAAAAAAGCCATGGCTGGTCATGTTGACCACTGTTTTCTTGTTGGTTGTTCCGTGATACTCTATGATCAGTTCGTTGTCTTCGCTGAGAGAGTAACGTACGGTCATTGAAAGTTCGCCCGGGAAACCTTCTTCGTAGTAGGCTGATACATAACGGAGCACCAAAGTCTGATGGTCTATTTGTTCAGCGTCCCACACCCGGGCGTGGAAGCCCGTTGGTCCGCCGTGCAGGTGATTGGGGCCGTTATTGATGGCAAGGTGATATTCCTTTCCGTTCATCGTGAAGCGCCCTTTGCCGATGCGGTTTCCGTAGCGACCGACAAGCGTGCTGAGGAACGGCTCGGGCGAGTGTATGCAGTCGTCTATATTGTCATGCCCTTGGATGACGTTGGCCATGTGGCCGTCGCGGTCCGGCACCATGATTGCCACAAGAGCGCCGCCGTAGTTCGTAATGGCCACTTCCATGCCGTCACTATTGGTCAGAATAAACAGATCGGTTTTCTTCCCGTTTATCTCTTTTTGGAAGTCTTCTCTTTTTAAGCCGCAAATGGGCGATTGATTTTTTTCCATGATAGTGAGATGTTAAGATTAATCTTCTTGCAAATTTGCTCAAAAGATTTTGAATACGCAAAACCCACGCACAAAAAAAGCATGATTGCGTGCAATTGCTGCCAATTTACGTAATAAAACAAATCCTGTAACCCTGTTTACGCCGGATTAAGCTGACACCCGTTTCAGGTTGACAACTTGACTTTGCCCGACGACGAGCCCGTGATGGCCGGGATACGGAAAGAGAGAAGCCCTGCCGGGTGCCATCAGACGCAGTGACAGGGAAAACTGTCGCGGCGGGGCTTCATCCAGCCGCTGCGGTGGCATTGCCCGTCATTTTCGCGCTTTTCGTGGTTACAACTCGGCTTTTTTTATTACTTTTGCCCGAAAATCTGCGACTAAGGATGGAACCACTGAAACACGAATGCGGAGTAGCCATGGTGCGGCTCTTGAAACCTCTTGACTACTATCAGCAAAAGTATGGCACCTGGCTGTACGGTTTGAACAAGCTCTATTTGATGATGGAGAAACAGCACAACCGCGGCCAGGAAGGCGCGGGGCTTGCATGCGTGAAGATGCAGGCCGCTCCGGGCGAAGAGTATATGTTCCGTGAGCGGGCATTGGGCTCGGGGGCCATACAGGAAATTTTCGGCAACGTGCATAAGCGCTTCAAGGATATTCCGCAAGAACAGTTCGGCAATGCAGCCTATGCCGGTCGCCACATTCCTTTTGCCGGTGAGATTTATATGGGCCACCTTCGGTATTCGACTACCGGAAAGAGTGGCCTTTCTTATGTGCATCCGTTTTTGCGCCGGAACAATTGGCGGGCCAAAAACCTGTGCATTTGCGCCAATTTCAATATGACCAACGTAGATGAAATCTTCGACAGCATTGCAGCCTGCGGCCAACATCCGCGCATGTATTCTGACACCTATATCATGCTTGAACAGGTCGGGCACAGGTTAGACCGCGAAAGCGAACGCCTTTTCAACGAAGCGGTGCGCGCCGGCCTGACAGGAACAGACATCACATATTATATAGAAGACCATATCAACCTGGCCAACGTGCTGCGCACGTCGGCACCGATTTGGGATGGCGGCTATGTCTTTTGTGGCGTGACCGGAAGCGGCGAAATGTTTGCCATGCGTGACCCCTGGGGCATCCGCCCGGCTTTTTGGTACAAAGACGATGAAATCATGGTGCTGGCTTCCGAGCGTCCTGTCATACAAACCACGCTTGACCTCGAGGCGGGACAGGTGCATGAATTGACTCCCGGAGAGGCAATCTTTGTCAACAAGGCCGGCCAGCTGCACACGGAGCAAATCATCGAGGCGAAAAATTATGAAGCATGCTCTTTTGAGCGCGTTTATTTCAGCCGCGGCAGCGACTGCGACATCTATCGTGAACGCAAAGAGCTTGGACGCCTTCTGGTTCCGGCCATACTGGACGCCATCGACCACGACATAGACAACACCGTATTCTCTTTCATTCCAAACACCGCCGAAGCCGCATTCTATGGCATGGCATCCGGGCTTGACCAATACCTGAACCAAGAGAAGATAAAAGCCATCCGGCAGATTGGGACACGCATCAACGATGACGAACTGCAGCGGATTTTAAGCCGCCGCATACGTGCGGAAAAGGTAGCCTGGAAAGATATCAAAATGCGCACTTTCATCGCCGAAGGCAACAGCCGGAAGGATCTGGCCGCCCATGTGTACGACATCACGTACGGAAGCCTGCGACCTCATGTGGACAACCTCGTCATCATAGACGACAGCATCGTGAGAGGAACAACCCTGCGCGAAAGCATTATCCGCATTCTCGACCGCCTGCATCCCAAACGCATCGTGATTGTCTCTTCGTCGCCCCAGGTCCGCTTTCCGGACTATTACGGAATCGACATGGCCCGCATGAACGAGTTCATAGCCTTCAAGGCGGCCATTGCGCTCCTGAAAGACCGCGGCCATAAACAATTGATAGACGAAACCTATGCGAAATGCAAAGCCCAGCAGCATAAGCCCAAAGAAGAGGTCATCAATTATGTCACCGACATATATAAGGACTTCTCTCAGGAAGAGATTTCGGAAAAAATGGCAGAAATGCTCCGTCCGGCAGAGGTGAAATCGGAAGTGCGCATCGTGTACCAGACCCTCGACGGCCTGCATCAGGCTTGCAGCCAAAGCCCGGGAGACTGGTATTTCAGCGGCCGCTATCCCACTCCCGGAGGAAACAAAAAGGTCAATCAAGCGTTTATCGACTACTACGAACAGGTCTATTTACCCCAAACAGCCAACCAGCAGTAATATCCTTCAAAACCCAATAACCGACCGGAACATAAAAAGACGGGCGGGGCCAAAAATCGCACAAAATGAGAAATGTAACGTTAATCTTGGAAGATGGAAGTCGTTTCCATGGCAAATCTTTCGGTTACGAAAAGCCCGTAGCGGGTGAAGTCGTATTCAATACCGCCATGACCGGCTATCCCGAAAGTCTGACCGATCCCTCCTATGCCGGTCAGTTGATGACCCTGACATATCCGTTGGTGGGCAACTACGGCGTACCCCCGTTCACGATGGAAGCCAATGGTTTAGCCACTTACATGGAAAGCGACCGCATCTATGCTTCGGCAATTATCGTGGCAGATTATAGCCAGCAATACAGCCATTGGAACGCGGTGGAAAGTCTGGCCGACTGGTTGAAGCGCGAACACGTGCCGGGTATCACGGGGATTGATACGCGAGAACTCACCAAGACCCTGCGTGAACACGGAGTCATGATGGGCAAAATCATTTTTGACGATGAGCCGGACCACATCCCGACGGCGCAATACAGCGGTATCAATTATGTCGCGCAGGTTTCGTGCAAGGAAATCATACGCTACAACGAAGGAGCCGGAAAGAAAGTGCTCCTTGTCGATTGCGGCGTAAAACATAACATTATCCGTTGCCTTATCAAACGTGGCGTCGAGGTAATCCGCGTGCCATGGAACTATGATTTCAACGGCATGGAATTTGATGGACTGTTTTTGGCGAACGGTCCCGGCGACCCGGACACCTGTGTTGAAGCCGTGGAAAACATCCGGAAATTCTTAGCTAATCCTGTGGTCAGGCCGTGCATGGGCATCTGCATGGGCAACCAGCTGCTGTCAAAGGCAGCCGGAGCCACTATCTATAAATTGAAGTATGGTCACCGCAGCCACAACCAGCCCGTACGGATGGCAGGAAGCACGCGATGCTTCATCACGAGCCAGAACCACGGTTATGCAGTGGATAGCAAGACTCTGCCCTCGGACTGGGAAGCCTATTTCATCAACATGAACGACGGTTCGAACGAAGGAGTGCGCCATAAGACAAATCCATGGTTCAGCGCACAGTTCCATCCGGAGGCATGCAGTGGCCCTGTCGATACGGAGTTCCTTTTCGACGACTTCGTCAAACTGCTTTAATTAATTCCTGTTTAATTGCATAGGTGCGAAAAAACTTGCCACAATGAAAGAAAACAAGATACGCAAAGTCCTGTTGTTAGGTTCCGGGGCGCTGAAAATAGGTGAGGCCGGTGAATTCGATTACTCCGGTTCGCAAGCCCTGAAAGCCTTAAAGGAAGAAGGCATCACCACGGTGCTGATCAATCCGAACATAGCTACGGTACAAACGAGCGAAGGAGTAGCCGATCAGATCTACTTCCTGCCTGTTACGCCCTTCTTCGTCGAGAAAGTCATCGCCAAGGAACGTCCGGACGGTATCATGCTGGCGTTCGGCGGTCAGACTGCACTCAATTGCGGCGTAGAACTTTATAAGAGCGGCGTGCTCGAAAAATATAATCTTCAAGTGCTCGGCACGCCTGTGCAGGCCATCATGGACACCGAAGACCGCGAGCTCTTTGTTGAGAAACTGCATGAAATTGACGTAAAGACCATCAAGAGTGAGGCTTGCGAAAATATAGAACAAGCGCGACAGGCAGCCAAAGAATTGGGCTACCCCATCATTATTCGTGCCGCGTATGCGCTTGGCGGACTCGGCTCCGGCTTCTGCAACAACGAAGAGGAACTTAACCGTCTTGCCGAAAAAGCATTCTCTTTCTCCCCGCAAGTATTGGTTGAAAAAAGTCTCAAAGGATGGAAAGAGATTGAATACGAGGTGGTGCGCGACCGCTACGACAATTGCATCACCGTTTGTAACATGGAGAATTTCGACCCACTGGGCATCCATACAGGAGAGAGTATCGTCATCGCGCCTTCTCAAACACTGACGAACCACGACTACCACAAACTGCGCGAACTGAGTATCCGGATTGTGCGTCATGTAGGTATTGTCGGCGAGTGCAATGTGCAGTATGCGTTCGATCCGGACTCTGATGACTATCGTGTGATTGAAGTCAACGCCCGTTTGAGCCGTTCGTCGGCCTTGGCTTCCAAAGCCACGGGCTATCCGCTCGCATTTGTAGCCGCCAAGTTGGGCTTAGGATACGGCCTGTTCGATTTGAAAAACTCCGTCACTAAGACAACAAGCGCCTTTTTCGAGCCGGCGCTGGACTACGTCGTTTGTAAGATACCTCGCTGGGATTTGGGCAAGTTCCGCGGTGTGGACCGCGTGTTAGGTTCGAGCATGAAATCCGTCGGCGAAGTCATGGCCATCGGACGCACGTTCGAGGAAGTCATCCAGAAAGGACTCCGTATGATTGGCCAGGGCATGCATGGCTACGTAGATAACAAGGAACTGAAAATTGATAATGTCGACGAGGCTTTGCAGGAACCTACTGACAAACGTATTTTTGTCATAGCCAAAGCCATGGAGAAGGGATATTCCATCGATAAAATCCATGAGTTGACAAAAATCGATAAGTGGTTCCTTCAAAAGTTGTCCCACATTCACGAAACAGACCGCGAGCTACACGCATGTCCCAGTATCAACGTGTTGAGCAATGACTTGCTTCTGAAAGCCAAACAGCAAGGATTTACGGATTTCCAGATAGCCCGTGCGCTCGGCATGGAGAAAGACATGGAAATCGAAAAAGCCATACTTATTGTCCGGAACCGTCGCAAGCAAGCTGGCATCGTACCGTATGTAAAACAGATCGATACCTTAGCCGCTGAGTACCCGGCGCAGACCAACTATCTCTACCTGACTTATAACGCCATAGCTCATGACATCAAGTTCGAATATGACCGCCGTTCGGTGGTTGTCCTCGGTTCTGGTGCCTATCGCATCGGAAGCTCGGTAGAGTTCGACTGGTGTGGCGTTCAAGCCTTGAATACGATTCGCAAGGAGGGCTACCGGAGTGTCATGATTAATTATAATCCTGAGACTGTCTCCACTGACTACGACATGTGTGACCGTCTGTATTTCGACGAGTTGACATTCGAACGTGTGATGGATGTGCTGGAACTCGAAACACCCTATGGCGTCATCGTTTCGACAGGTGGACAGATTCCGAACAACCTTGCCTTGCGTCTTGACGAGCAGCACGTCCCCCTGCTCGGTACGTCAGCGCAACACATCGACAATGCGGAAGACCGCGAGAAGTTCTCGGCAATGTTGAACCGTATCGGCGTCGATCAGCCCGAATGGAGCGCTCTGACAAGTTTGGAAGATATCAATGCTTTCATAGCGAAAGTGGGATTCCCCGTTCTGGTACGTCCTTCTTATGTGCTTTCAGGTGCAGCAATGAACGTCTGCTCAAATCAGGAAGAACTCGAAAGGTTCCTTAAACTGGCGGCAAACGTATCCAAGAAGCATCCCGTCGTGGTCAGCCGTTTTATGGAGCATGCCAAGGAAGTCGAGATGGATGCCGTTGCACGTAACGGGGAGATTATCGCCTACGCAATCAGCGAACACATAGAGTTTGCTGGCGTTCATTCCGGTGACGCCACGATTCAGTTCCCGCCTCAGAAACTTTACGTCGAAACCGTTCGGCGCATCAAAAAGATATCGAAAAAAATCGCCAGGGAACTGCAAATCAGCGGACCGTTCAACATCCAGTTCCTGGCGCGTGAAAATGACATCAAGGTCATCGAATGCAATCTGAGGGCCTCGCGCAGTTTCCCCTTCGTGAGCAAGGTCTTGAAAATAAACCTGATCGAAATCGCCACACGAATCATGTTGGGACTTCCCGTCGAAAAACCTGCAAAGAACCTTTTCGATCTCGATTATGTCGGCATCAAAGCCAGCCAGTTCTCGTTCAACCGATTGCAGAAAGCCGACCCTGTACTTGGAGTCGACATGGCATCGACCGGAGAAGTCGGTTGTCTGGGCGAAGATTCACGCACGGCCCTTTTGAAGAGCATGCTGTCCGTCGGCCAGCGCATACCAGAAAAGAACATCCTGCTGTCGACAGGAGCGGCTAAGCAAAAAGCAGAAATGCTCGAAGCGTCGAAACTCCTTGTCAAGCATGGTTATCATCTTTATGCGACCGGCGGAACAAGCCGTTACCTGACGGAAAATGGCATAGCGAACACCTTGGTATATTGGCCCAGCGAGGAAGGGCAGCCACAGGCGCTCGACATGTTGCACGAAAAGAAGATAGATATGGTGGTCAACGTGCCGAAAGATCTCACCGTCAGCGAACTTGACAACGGGTATAAGATTCGTCGTGCGGCCATCGACTTAAATATCCCTCTCATCACCAATGCCCGCCTGGCCAGCGCCTTTATCTATGCGTTCTGCACGGTCAAACCCGACGAGCTCGACATCAAGAGCTGGCAAGAATACGGCAACAACGACGCATAGTCACATTAACACAAATGTTGTCCGCCGGGAGTCCATCTTCCGGCGGCATCTAAAAGTACATAGTAACAATGTTTAGAACGAAAACATGCGGTGAATTACGCATCAGCAATGTAGGCGAAGAAGTCACCTTGGCAGGTTGGGTCCAGCGCATACGCAAGATGGGCGGAATGACGTTCATCGACCTACGTGATCGCTATGGCATCACACAGTTGGTGTTCAACGAGGAGACCAACGCTGAGCTCTGTGAAACGGCCAACAAGCTCGGCCGCGAGTATGTGGTACAAGCGACGGGAGAAGTGAGCGAGAGGTACAACAAAAATCCGAAAATGGATACGGGTGACATAGAGATCAACGTGACCAAACTAGTGGTCCTCAATGCATCTGAAACGCCTCCGTTCACCATCGAAGACAACACCGACGGCGGTGACGACCTTCGTATGAAGTACCGCTACCTTGATCTCCGTCGCACACCGGTACGCGCAAACCTCGAACTTCGCCATCAGGTTTGCCTCGAAGTCCGTAAATTTCTCGACAGCAAGGGCTTCCTTGAAATTGAAACGCCTGTCTTAGTCGGTTCTACTCCCGAAGGCGCACGCGACTTTGTCGTACCTTCACGCATGAATCCCGGACAGTTTTATGCCCTTCCCCAAAGTCCGCAAACCTTGAAACAGTTGCTGATGGTTGCCGGAATGGACCGTTATTTCCAGATTGCAAAATGTTTCAGGGATGAAGATTTACGCTCCGACCGTCAGCCGGAATTTACCCAGATAGACTGCGAAATGAGCTTCGTGGAACAAAATGACATCCTGACGCTCTTCGAAGAGATGGCAGTGTATCTGTTTAAGACGATACGGAATTACGACCTTCCCACGCCCTTCATCCGTATGCCTTGGGAAGAGGCCATGCGGCGCTTTGGCTCGGATAAACCCGACTTGCGCTTCGGCATGGAGCTCGTCGAACTGATGGACGTACTCAAAGGTACAGGGGAATTCGGTGTATTCAACGAAGCGGCCTACATCGGGGGCATCTGCGCCAAAGGATGCGCACATTATACCCGTAAGCAGCTTGACCAGCTCACAGAATTTGTGAAAAGTCCGCAAATCGGCGCCAAGGGGCTTGTCTACGCTCGTGTCGGTGACGATGGTAGCGTGAAGAGTTCTGTCGACAAATTCTACTCGCCCGAAATCCTCAACAGACTGCGCGATGAGATGCAGGCAGAGGCCGGTGACCTCATTCTGATCATCTCCGGCCCCGATGCCATGAAGGCACGCAAACAACTTTGTGAACTCCGTCTGGAAATGGGCAACCGTCTTGGCCTCCGCGATAAAAACAAGTTCAACGTGCTTTGGATTGTCGACTTCCCCATGTTTGAATGGAGTGACGAAGAACAACGCCTCATGGCGATGCATCACCCGTTCACCGCGCCTAAACCCGAAGACGTTCCTTTGCTTGACACGCATCCCGAGCAGGTACGTGCCAACGCCTATGACATGGTTTGCAACGGTGTCGAAGTGGGAGGTGGCAGTATCCGTATCCATGACAGCGTATTGCAGGCCAAAATCTTTGAGATCTTGGGCTTCACTCCCGAGCGGGCACAGGCACAATTCGGCTTCCTGATGAACGCATTCAAGTATGGCGCTCCCCCCCACGGCGGCTTGGCCTACGGCCTCGACCGTTGGGTGTCGCTCTTCGCCGGCCTCGACTCCATCCGCGACTGCATTGCATTCCCTAAGAACAATTCAGGCCGCGACGTCATGCTCGACGCCCCTTCCGTGCTCGAACCCGGACAACTCGAAGAGCTCTGTCTGAAAGTAGACAAAAAAGATTGATTGACGGCTGAAAAGCATAAAAAGTACGGGACGTCTGAAACGGTGTGTGCAAGCACTGCCAGACGTCCCTTTCACGTGTATTCAACCCATGGATGGCCGAAGGAAAACGAGCCGACAATCCATAAAATGTTTATACCCCACCTTAGAAAATCGTCATACACTCATGGATAGCACACCCAAACTGAACGAACACAACAAACAGGAGTATCCGCCCATGCACACGGCAGAACATTTACTGAATGCCCTGATGGTAAAAAACTTTGGCTGCGAACGTTCGCGCAACGCTCATATTGAACGGAAAAAGAGCAAAATCAGCTATATACTCGCTTCATGCCCGACCGACGAGCAGGTCGTGTGGATTGCCGACGAGATGAACAGGCTAATCCAGCGGGCCATGCCCGTGACCTATGAGTTCGTCACACTCGAACATCTGCCCGAGGGCGTAATGCCCGATCGCCTGCCCGACGACGTGAGCGAAGCCATCCGCCTTGTCCGCATCGGCGACTACGACGTCTGCCCGTGCATCGGACTTCATGTAGAAAACACGCGCGAAATCGGTCGCTTTGTCCTCCTTGGTACGAACTGGGATGAGGAAAAGCACAGTTTCCGCATCCGCTTCAAACTGGCTGCGGAATAAGCGGAATGCAGGGAAACAAAGCCATTCCGCCGTCGTGCCGACCACGGAGTGGCAGGAAAGGAAATCTCCCGCTGCGATAGTTCGGGTTGTCGCAGCGGGAGATTTTTCTATCGTCGTCCTCGTCTATTCAGTCTGCATCTCGCAACTGCCTGCGCCGGCAGGTATTTACTGACAGCACCTGATTCTTTTGATATCCGGAATATATGCAACCCGCGACACCGGCAGATTTTCCCCTTTTCGTTAAAACAAAAAGCGCATGGCGTCGTTGAAGATGGCGTAAAGCATCAAAAGAAGCAGAAACGACATACCGGCAATTTGCGCGCGCTCCATGAACTTCTCGCTGGGCTGGCGACGGAAAACCATCTCGTAGAGGAGAAACAGCACGTGGCCTCCGTCGAGCGCCGGGATGGGCAGGATGTTCATGAACGCGAGCATCAGGCTGATGAAAGCGGTAAGCTCCCAAAAACGGTCCCACTGCCACTGAGCCGGGAACATGCTGCCGATGGCCCCGAAGCTGCCGATGCTTTTTGCACCGTCCGACGTAAAGAGATACTGCAAGTCACTCACATAGCCCGAAAGTTTCTGCCAGCCGTAAGCCATACCCGCCGGAAACGATTCAAAGAAGCCGTAGTGCTTCGTCTCCACCTTGTAGTCCGTCAGCGGATTGGCCATATAGAAACCGAGCTGCATTTGCGGCGTGAGCAGGACGGCGGCTGTGTCAACCTTGACAGCCCCTGCATGACGGAACGCGATGACCGCGTGCCGCAGGCGGGCACTGTCGGCGGGGGTGCCGGCAGCAAGCACGTCGTTCATGCGGCCCATGATCTCGCCGTACTCGTTCCATGTGGTCATGGCGTGATTGTTGAACATGAGGACCTGGTCGCCTTTTCTTATGCCAGCCTTGGCCGCCGGTGTCCCGGGGATAACGCTGTCGACGATGGAGGGCGAAAGCAGGTTGATGAAGGGCGGATCCTCTTTCAGCATGTCGAGCAGGCTGAGATTGCCCGGCAAACCGATGGTCACCTCTTTTCCATGGCGCAAGACGGTGGCCGACGTGGCTTCAGAGAGGTCGCGGTAAACATGGTCAAGCGACTTTCGGTCGAAGCGCACGACGTCGCCCTTGCTCGTGGCGATAAGGATGTCGCCGTCACGAAAGCCGTACTGTTGGGCCGTTTCGTTGAACTTGAAGCCATACGTCATGCTTTTTACCGGAATATAGCTGTCACCCCAATGAAAGAGTACCATAGAGTAGATGAACAGGGCGAGCAGGAAATTGACGAGCACGCCTCCGATCATCACAAAGAAGCGTTGCCACGCCGGTTTGGCCCTGAACTCCCAGGGCTGGGGCGGTCGCTTCATTTGCTCGGTGTCCATCGATTCGTCAATCATGCCCGCGATTTTCACGTAGCCGCCCAAAGGAAGCCAGCCTATGCAGTAGGTCGTGTCGCTGTGCTTCGGCTTGAACTTGAAAAGCGTAAAGCCGGGGTCAAAGAAGAGACAGAATTTCTCCACTCTGATTTTGAAAAGTTTGGCAAAGAAGAAGTGGCCAGCCTCGTGCAGCAAGACCAATATGGCGAAACACAAAAGCAATTGTGCAGCCTTGATAAGAAATACTTCCATGGATATGAAATGGGTTATAGGTAACTTTCTGCCAGCCGACGCACTTCGCGGTCGGTGGTGAAGTAGGTTTCCAACGTCGGATGAGAATCGAAGGGCGCGCGTTCCATCACTTTGTAAATCGTGTCACTTAGGGCGCAAAAGCCGATACGGCCTTGCCGGAACGCAAGGTTGAGCACTTCGTTGGCGGCGTTGACGATGCAAGGCATGTTGCCGCCACGGCGGATTGCCTCGTAGGCTATGGCCAGGCAGGGGAAGCGTTCGAAGTCCGGCCGTTCGAAATGAAGCGCACCCAAGGCGAACAAGTCCAGGCGCTCGCTTTCCAGATGAATGCGTTCAGGGTAGGCAAACGCATATTGTATGGGAAGGCGCATGTCCGGTACGCCGAGTTGCGCCTTGACGGCGCCGTCCTCAAATTGTACCGCCGAATGCACGATACTTTCCGGGTGGACCACCACTTCGATTTGTTCGGGCGACACGTCAAACAGCCAGCGGGCTTCGATAACTTCGAAACCCTTGTTCATCATCGTGGCCGAGTCGATGGTGATTTTGGCTCCCATGTCCCAGCGTGGATGTCTCAGGGCCTGTCCGGGCGTCACTTGTGCCAGCGCTTCGCGTGGACAACGGAGGAACGGTCCTCCCGAAGCTGTCAGAAGTATCTTTTCGGGCTTGCTGTATCGCTCACCGGCCAGGCACTGGAAGATTGCCGAATGCTCGCTGTCGACCGGGATAATGGGGGCGTGGTGGCGGAGCGCGGCCTCGGTGACGAGTTCACCGGCCACCACGAGGGTCTCTTTGTTGGCCAGTGCGACGGGACGTCCTGCCTCGATGGCGGAAAGGGTGGGGGCCAGTCCGGAAAAACCGACCAGCGCCACCAGAACCATGTCGGCCACACGACTTCCGGCCACCTGGGCCACGGCGCTGCTGCCCGCATACACTTTTATCGGCAGGTCGGCGAGGGCGTCCTTCAGCGTTTCGTACTTCGTTTCATCCGCTATGACCACGCTGTCGGGTATGAATTCACGTGCCTGAACCGCCAGCTTCTCCACGTTTACGTTTGCGGTCAGCGCGTAAACCTCGAACCTGTCGGGATGTCGCCGGACGACATCGAGCGCTTGCGTGCCGATGGAACCGGTCGAGCCCAAAATCGTAAGTTGTTTCTTCTTATCCATGAATTACGTAAGCGACTTGTTTAATTCGAGCACGCCTTCGGGGATGTCAATGACGATAACCCGCTCTTTGGCATCGAAGTCTTTGATGAGGTCCTCATGCACGGGGATGATGGCCTCGTCGCCCTGCGGCATTTCGAGCGTAAAGAGGATGTTGGCCGATCGCTCGTCCACCTCTTTCACCGTGCCCACCATGCGCCGGGCGGCGTCGAGCACCACGTAGCCGGTAAAATGCGTCCAGCGCGTGGGGGTCCGGGCGATGTCGGAGGGTATGGCAGCTTTCGGATAATAGACCTTTGCGCCCACCAGACGACGCGACTGGTTCTCGTTGTCGATGTGCTCAAACTTGACAATAGCCGTCGTGTCATTCTTGAACCGGTATTCTTCCCAGAAGAAGGGAACGTAAATTCCCTCGCAGTCGCAGATGAAATACTCGGCCGTGCCGCTGTCGAACACGTCATCGGTGAACTCGAACTCCACTTCGCCCACCAAGCCGCGCGACCGCGTGATGCGGCCTATGTAGATTACGTCTTCGTCGTTTATCATACCTCTATCCGCGTTATCTTTGCCCCGAGGGCATTCAGTCGGTTCTCTATGCGTTCGTAGCCGCGGTCTATCTGTTCGACATTGTCGATGCGGCTGGTGCCTTCGGCGCTCAATGCCGCTATCAGCATGGCGATTCCGGCCCGGATGTCGGGCGACACCATGCGGCGCGCACGAAGCTGGATTTTCCTATCGTGACCGATGACCACAGCCCGGTGCGGGTCGCAAAGTATGATCTGTGCGCCCATGTCGATCAGTTTGTCGACAAAGAAAAGGCGGCTTTCGAACATCTTTTGGTGGAAGAGGACGGAACCGCACGCCTGGGTGGCCACCACGAGGAGCACGCTGATGAGGTCGGGTGTCAGGCCCGGCCACGGGGCGTCGGCCACCGTCATGAACGAGCCGTCGATGAACGACTCGATGCAATAGTGCTCCTGTTCGGGTATATATATATTGTCGCCGTTGCGGGTCAGGGTGACGCCCAGCCGCCGGAACGCTTCGGGAATGATGCCCAGTTCGTCATAACCGACGTCCTTAATCGTAAGTCCTTTCCCGACCATGGCGGCCATGCCGATGAAGCTACCCACTTCGATCATGTCGGGCAGAATGCGGTGTGTGGCCCCGTGCAGGGCGTCGACTCCTTCGATGGTCAGCCGGTTCGAGGCGATACCGCTGATGCGGGCGCCCATCGCCGTCAGCAGGCGGCAGAGTTGCTGGATGTAAGGCTCACAAGCTGCGTTGTAAATCGTAGTGATGCCCCGGGCCATGACGGCCGCCATGATGATGTTGGCCGTGCCGGTGATAGACGCTTCGTCGAGCAGCATGTAGGTGCCCGTCAGCCGGCTGGCGGTTATCGTGTAAAGCTCGCGGTGACTGTCGTAGTGGAATTGTGCGCCAAGCTGCGTGAAACCATAGAAATGCGTGTCGAGACGGCGGCGGCCTATCTTGTCGCCGCCGGGCTGCGGGATGACGGCACTGCCGAAACGGGCGAGCAGGGGGCCCAGAAGCAGGATGCTGCCCCGGAAAGAGGCACACTTGGTCAGGAAGTCCGGGCTTTTCAGGTAGTCGAGGTGTACGTCGTCGGCCTGGAATTCGTAGTCCGTCGGGGCGAGCCGCTTCACCTTCACCCCCATCTCACGCAGCAGCTGGATGAGGTGGTTGACGTCCAGTATGTCCGGCACATTCTCCACGCGTACCTTGTCGGCCGTCAACAACGTGGCACAGATGATTTGCAAAGCCTCGTTCTTGGCTCCTTGCGGGATGATGGTCCCCGTCAGCGCGTGACCGCCTTCGATGAGAAACGACGCCATATTCTTCCGCTCTGTCTAATAGTTACGGCGTCCGCGGCGCAGCCGTCCGTTGCGCCGGTTGTTCTCGCGGGCGGCGGCGCCCAGTTCCTCGGGCGAGAGCTGGATGACGCCGTCAGTATAATGCGCCAGGTCGAAGGCTATCTTGCGGTCGTTCAGTGCGTCCTTGTTCCAGTCGTTCAGGCTGCGACGCATCTGTCCGGCCACGAGCCAAGCCAACTGGGTCCGGACCTTGCCCGCAGGCATCTCTTTCAGCTTTCCGGCCAGCTCTTCGATCAAATGGCCGTAGTGGCGGTAGCGGATGCGGGTGTGCGGATAGGGGATGCGGGGCGGCTTCATGTGGTCCGGGCGGCGCATGACCTCATAAGGATAGTCGATGTCGAGCTGATAGTCGGCCATGAGGGCAAGATGGTCCCAGAGCTTGTGCCAGAAGTCGGGTTGCGAACGGCGCTGCGGGGCGAAGTTCGCCATTACGTTGACGATGGCCTCCGCGCAAGCCTGCCGCTGCCGTTTCGTGGGCAGCGTGCGGGCGTAGTCCACCATTTCCTGCACCATACGGCCGTATTCGGGAAGTTGCAGCCGGGGGCGTTGTGTATTATAATCCATGTAATATGTCTTTGGGTTTCGTCGTCACGAATTGTTTTAAGTAGAACGGCTCGAAATAGGCAACGTCCGCATACGTCCCGCGGGCTATGGCTTTCTCGGCCAGCGGGAACATATAGCGGGCCAGCGGGTCGATGCCGTCAATGAAATGGGCGTTGGGGTGAGCCAGGGCCTCGCGGCACTTGGCAGCCCCGTTGCCGAAGAACCAGACCGGACGCTCGTCGAGAAGGCTGTCGTAGACACCGGGGCTGACGATGTCGGCCCGGATTTCGCGCACGGGGCGCAGGGCCCTGTCGTAAAAGCCACAATAAACTTCCATACGCCGCGCGTCGAGCATGGGGCAGAGCAGGGCGTTGTCGGGCAGGTCGTCATGGCGGAGCAGGACGGGCACGCAGAGCAGTTCGAGGGTCGACACGGCGATGAGCGGCACGTTGCGGCCGAAACATACCCCCTTTGCGGTCGACACGCCGATGCGCAGCCCCGTGTACGACCCCGGACCGGCACTGACGGCCACGGCGTCGAGGGGGATGGCGTGGCTGTCGGCAAACGAAAGCGCCGCGTCGACATATCCCGCCAGGCACGAGGCATGCGACGGTCCGTCGTGTTTCTCTTCATTATAAAGGCACGCACCGTCTTGGCTCAGCGCGACGGAACACACGTGCGTAGTGGTTTCGATATGGAGAATGCAGGACATGAAAATTAAGTCTTTTTCCTTTTTTCCCTCTCTCCGGCCGCATGGGTCGGGTCGGTAATCGGGGACAAATGTACGAAGTTTCTGCGGATTTCCTGTCGCCCGCCCGGCGAAAAATGAGGCCGGCCGGGCGTTTTGCCACCCGGCCGGACGCCACGGCTTCCCTGCTCCGCGCGACGGACGCCCCGACAGGCATTCCCGTCACCCTGACAGAACGTGCGGACGCCCTGACAGAAAAGCCCGCCTCGCTGACGGAAATCCGGCCCACGGCTGGCAGACTTTATTTCACACGGTGAATTATATGTTTCACACTGTGATTTATATATTTCACACTGTGATTCAGACTTTCCGAGGGGCGACCGTCCTTTCCCGCACCCCTCCGGTGGCTTTTGTCGCGCCGCGTGGCGACCCCGTCTCTCCGCCCGCCTTTCCCATCTCTGCTTCGCGAAAATAGGATGCGGCTCGGGCGAGCCGTCAGAAAAGCAGGCTTTTCTGCGTCTCTCCGCTCGCCTTTCCCATCTCTGCTTCGCGAAAATAGGATGGG
>USCX01000004.1 GCA_900553285.1 uncultured Prevotella sp. | reverse complement strand
AGAAGAGCGTCGGCCCGTCTTTTTGCGTGACGGTCAGGAGGGTGATCTCGCTGTCGAAGTGGATGAATTCCTCGATGATGAGTTCCTTGATGTCACCGCGGCTGCCGCTGATGCCGTACTCCCAGGCATGTGGCAGGTCCTCTGGGCTTTTTACGACGGACTGTCCTTTGCCCGAAGACGACATGAGGGGCTTCACCACGCAGGGGTAGCCGATGTGTCCGGCGGCGTCCTTCAGTTCTTCGAATGTCGTAGCGTAGAAGTATTTGGCGGTTTTCAGACCTAACTCTTTGGCGGCCAAGTCGCGGATGGCCTTACGGTTCATCGTGTAGTTGACCGCACGGGCGCTCGGGACGACTTGTATGCCTTTCTCTTCGAATTCGTAGAGGCGCTCGGTGCGGATGGCTTCTATCTCGGGCACAATGATGTCGGGCTGGTGTTTGGCCACGGCGCGCTCCAAGGCATCTCCGTCAAGCATCGGGAACACTTCTGCTTCGTCTGCCACCTGCATGGCCGGTGCGCCGGCGTAGGCGTCGCACGCGATGACGTATTGTCCGAGTCGTTGTGCGGCAATGACAAATTCTTTGCCCAGTTCGCCTGAGCCGAGTAACATGATTTTCTTCATTACACGTTGTAATTTTGAGGTCGGTAATTCGCGTTCACCCTCGTGGGTGACCGTGTGATGCAAAGTTACGTTTTTTTAGGTGAAAAAGCTTCGGCTGGTCGGAAAAAGGCGTTCCCGGTTGTCAGCAAAGGGCCGGGAACGCCGGATGCGGCTTGTCGGTGTCTTCGTCGGGCACCTCGTTTTCCTCTGTCGGGCAGTATGTGCGTGCAAACGTTCTGAGAAAGGCGAGGATCTCTTTCTTCGGATGTGGTCTGAGCGGTGTAGTTTGGTTCATAGGCGGATATGGTTTGTGAGCCTTCTACCTATAAAGAACGTCCGCCGCTGTGGTTTATTGCGTCTGCTGCCAAAAATACGCGGATTCCCTCCGGGCAGGCTTGGGAGCGGGCTGCGCATGGAGGGTCAGAACGTATGGTATTTGCCCGCCATGCGTCGCATGTTCAGTATGGCGTAGCGCATACGGCCGAGAGCCGTGTTGATGCTGACCCCGGTGGCGCTGGCAATTTCCTTGAAGCTCATGTCGCGATAGAAACGCATGTAGATGACTTCGCGTTGGGGCTCAGGGAGTTCCTGCATCAACCGCTTGACGTCGGTGAGGGTCTCGTCGTTGACGAACTGCATCTCGATGCAGGCCTCGGCCAAGTTGATGTTGTTGAACAGGTCGTGGGACACTTCGTCATTCGAGACGGTGTTTTCGTTCCGCTCATCGCGGAATTGATCCACTATCAGATTGTGCGCGATGCGGGTGAGCCATGCGGAAAATCTGCCGGATTCGGTGTAGCGTCCTTGGCGTATGGTCATGATGGCTTTGACGAAAGTCTCTTGAAAGAGGTCGTCGGCCACGTCGTTGTTACGTACGAAATAGAGGATATACGAGTAAAGCCTTTTCTCATAGCGGTTAAGGATGACATCGAATGCTTCGTTGTTCCCTTCTGCGTAGAGTTTCACCAACGTCTCGTCGGTGAATGCGTTCATATTTTCCATTACTGCAATTTTTGTTCTTGGCGTAATGTTTCTCGATAGGCTTTATCTTTTTTGTGGTTAATCTGCGACAAAAATAAGAAAATACCGGCAATGCGGCAAGTGTTTTCCGCTTTTTTCGTTCAGCGCCAGAAAAATGTCCGGAAGTGGCTGTCGTTGTGTGTCGTTGTTGGCTTTATGGTGGGAGTGGACGGGCGGAAGCGTGGTGCAACGTTCTGGATATATCGGCAGGCGGCATCGAAGATGTGGAACGTGCTCAATGGCCGGGAGACAGTGGGGTGACGGTCAGCCGTTGTTCAGCAAATGATTGTATAGGCTTTCGGAGTCACGGGTCAAGTCAGCTTCTGAGTGGGTTTTCCAGCTGAGTTTGAAAAGGTAGTTGCTGTGCATGAGCTCAGTAAGTTGCGCAGTGTCGTATTTGCGCGGAAGGAGCGGTTCGAGGCAGTGTATGCCCTGGTTGGAGTAAGGGACGGCGTCGACCGCTTGGTGCGAGGCGGGGTCGGTGTGATAGAGCAGGTCGAAGATGAAATCAATGAGAAAGTAGTCGATTTGCGTTTCTTCGTGTCGCCAGTAGCCGACGAGGAGGCGGTATGCATTCACGATCAGCGGGTGGTTTTTCCATGCGGCGAGGCAGAATCCGGTCCAGCGGCACTCTCCCGGGAAATGTCCGAAGGGTGGGTTTTTCACCGTGAAGAAGGGGACGTTGAAAATGTCGTCGGGCAGGGGGCGCGTGACGAGCAGGGTGGCATCGACCCAGAGTCCTCCGTGTTTGGCAAGCAGGGCCAAGCGCACGAAATCCGACAGGTGCGTCGTGGTGAAGCGCCCTTTTCGGTACAGGCGGAGTATATGTTCGGGCAGTTGGGCGTAGTGGTTTAAATTTTTGTCCGTCAGGACTACGACGGGATGTCCGTTGGCGTTTTTCCGCACGTAGTCCAAGCATAGGCGGGGGATGCAGGGCATGTTTTCTTCTCCTTGCATCCAGAAAAACCAGATGGGAAGCGGCGCAGTGGGGCGCTCAGGTTCGGAGTAAATGGGGGGGTAGCGGAAATCCTTTGTATCTTTTGCGTATCAGGTAATTACGATACTTGTATGCGGCGTCAACGAACGGCGAAGGCAGGTACTTTTCAAAATAATAGACGCAGAGGCTCACCATGCGGATGGGTAGTCCGAGTAGGGCTTTCCGGCGAGCCAATTGGTCAGAGTGTACGATGTTGGCCATTTTCTTTGTGTTTAGTGTAAGCGTGTCGGTCGGGCGCAAAACAGACACTGCGATGTTCGTTTCCGTCGGCCTGACCGTTTTCCCTGTCGGTGTGCCGGTTTTATAGCGTTGACGTTTCGAGTAGCGGCAGGTAGGCTTCGACGGCTTTTTCGACGGTAGCGATAGCCTCCTCCATGGGCCAAGGCAGGTGTCCGCCCGAAGCGTTGGCGTGCCCGCCTCCGTTGAAAAATTCAGCGGCCATCTTGTTGCAGGGGAAATTGCCCACCGAGCGTAGTGAGACGCGGATGACGTCGGTTTCAGTGTCTTCACGCAGGGAGATGCTGAGTTTGGTCCCGCGGACTTGCAGGGGCAGATTGACGAAACCTTCGGCGTCGCCGCGGATGTAGTGGAACCGTTCTAAATCGTTGCGGGTCAGCGTGAAAAGGCTGGCACGGCCTTGGGCAAGAAAGCGTAGTTTCTCGAAGAGCACGTAGCCCATAAGCCGGATACGGCTTTCGGTGTAGTTGTTGAAGACGTTTCGATATATCCGGTCTTTGTCAATGCCTTTGGTAAGCAATAGGCTGATGATGGTGTATATCTCCGGATTGTTGGAGTTGTACGTGAATCCTCCCGTATCGGTCATCATGCCTGTATAGATGGCTGCTGCGGCGTCTTTGCTCATCTCGTCGAACCCGCCGAGTTGCTCGATCAGGCGGAACACGATTTCACTTGTCGAACTACATTCGGGATGTGAAATCGTGAGCGCTGTGAAGCTGTTGTCGGGGTCGAGGTGATGGTCGATGATGATTTTCTTGGCTTTTGCGCGGGCGATGTCGTCGCCCATGGCTTCGAGGCGCGTGAGTGCGTTGAAGTCAAGGCAGAAAATCAAGTCCGCCTCGTTGATGAAGCGTAGGGCTATGTCGTTCTGCTTGTCGAAGAACACAACCATTCCGGCACCCGGAGTGGATCGAAGAAAGTCGGGGAACGCATTCGGCATGACGATGTGGGTCGTTTTTCGTAGTCCCCGTAAGTAGCTCGTCCAGCCGATAGCTGAGCCAAGTGCGTCACCGTCCGGACTGCGGTGGGCGCAGACTACGATGCGCCGCGCTTCCTTTATGAGTTGAAGGAGTGAAAAGAGTTCTTTATTGTTTAGTAGTGGCATCAGCATGATTCGACGTCAGAATGTTAAGGTGCAAAGATACGGAAAATAGTTGGGTTGATATTGCGCGCTTTCTGCCGATTGCGCCGGACAAAGCGTGAAAAACCAAGAGTTCTCTCTATCTGTTAAGCAATAGAATGACAAAATTATTTACATTCCCCATGCGCTGTACAAAATGGGAAGAATGTCATCCGTTTGCTTCATTAGTCAGTTCTTCTTCCGTGGTTGTTTGTTTTAATATGCTCGTAAATATATCATTTGTAGCTTGTTGCTCTTCCTTCCTCTTCTTGTTGAATGTCGAGAAGTCAACTGCGTGGAACAAGATGTCTAAGGAGTCGTTATATATCCTCTGTCGTAAATCGTAGGTGTTTAGAAGGTCGTAAATACGGTTATTCATTCCTTCCATGCAGCCCTTCACGGGAAAGACAAGGAAAGGGCGGTTGAATTGTAGGCAGAAGACGGTGCCGTGGAAAGAATTGGTGATCACATAGTCGGCGTTGTCAATCAGTCCCAGCCACTCTTCGACGGTCGGGTAAACTTTGGGGAACTGGTCGATTCGTCCCTGACTGGCCACGTAGCGCACTTCTAATTGATGCACGCGGGCAAAATCGTGAATTTCTTCGACGCTTAATTCCGTTTCGTTCCCCAGAAGGTAGAGCAGGAGGTATGGTCGTGCCTTTGCGGGACTGATTTCCATTTCCCGATAGGTGTCGGCAGGTAGAAGCAGTGTCGGGTCGGGTTGAAGCATGGCTTTGTGGTAGCCCAGTTCATGGAGGAGCTGTACGCCTTTCCTTTCTCTCGAACTGATGAAGTCGAAGTTGCAAAGATATTGTTTTACCCTGCGTTTGGCTTTGGGGGTTAGGTTGAGACTGCCAAATGACGGGGCGTAAGCCACACGTCTGGTTTGCGGCGAGCCAAAACGGAGAAAGAAAATGGAGTCGAGGTTTGCCCAGATCTGGTCGCTTCCGCAAACATAGGCGTCGGCTTCCGGGGCCTTTCTTTTTAGCTGTTTTTCGTCGTAAACGCCTGGGTATGAAGGAATATAGCGCGCTCTGAAATCGTCGAATCGCCGCGGGTGTTTTCGGGCCTCTTCTTTCTCAATCCTGTTCAGGCGTTTCCACATTTTGGCGTTGTGCCGGTGAGACGGTTTCAGTAGGTAGAGAATGTAGAACTTCACCCAGTAAATCAGCGGGCGGCTTTTTGTGCTTGGTTTGTACTTGATAAGAAAGGCCTCGTGCCCTTTTTGTGTCAGGAATCTCAGCAGGGCGAAACATTGTAAGACTTGACCGTAGTTTTCCTGCGTCCACCAGTAGGTGAGTGTGCCTATTTTCATGGATTATCGTTTAATTTTGTGTCGTCGGCCGGACGATGAGTCTTTTGACATAACCGGGCGAGTTCCGCAGCCGCCTATTGTATTCCGAACCGGGAGGAGATGAATATAATCAGACGGACACGTGTTGAAACAGGAAGCGGACGAAGCGCGAAAAAGGCTTTCCGCCTGAACTTGGTTTGGGACGAGTGAATGAGCGAGGGATTACAGCGGAGGATATTTCCATACGTGCTGGGCGTGAGTTCAACGACGTCCGCAATTCCTTCGAGCCACATTTTCCCCTTTTCGGTGGATGTGATAACCGCGTTCGTCCCCTTGTCGTCGTCCAGTTCGGGGTGTGCCATTTCTAATCCCCAGTAATCGCCAATGGTGAGGTCGCTTCCGCTTTTTAGTGATTTGGCGGGGCACGCTGAGCAGCTGGGCCGCAAATACATGTCGGCCAGAAAACCGCGCATGAATGGATTTACGGAAGACAACATGCTGATTCGTTGGAGGTTGGGCTTATTCGTGTCTGCTACGTAGGTGAAACTGTACGTTTTCCACCCTGTCGACTTGTCGCGGAAACTGAGGCTCCGGATGGCTGTCGTGTCTGTGCTTCCCGTGCGCTTCCTCATTTCAGCTTGTAGGTATTCTCTCCAAACTCCCGGGCTGGGCACACCATGGCAAATGACGTCAACGAGGAGAAGGTTTTCGTAGGGTTTGCGCAGAAAGCCTTTCAGACCGGCTATCTGACAGGGGGTGCCTGAAAAAAGGACGATTCTCCCTTCCTTCAGGAATTTTTCGGCTTGTAAGAAGCTGTTGCCTATTTTGCTTTGCGTGTATTTGGCCCCTCTGAAAGCGTTCAGTTTTTCGGCCGTATCTGCCCAATCGTGTACCACTTCCCAATGTTCGTCGAAACGCGCACCGAATACAACGCCATGTTGGCTGAGCACTTTTTCGGCCAAGGCCGTGAATACCCCTCCGGACGAGCTCTGTTTTCGCACGTCTTTGCTGCGGTTCCGTGCGGCGAAAGCTGCCAGCGGTTCGCGTTTTTCGTTTTGATTGATGACGGGACAGACTTTTTCGCAGAGGCCGCAGTGGATGCAGAGTGAGGCATCGGCTGCGGGGTAGAGAAAGCCTTCGTTGTCTTCGTGCATGCTGATGCATTGTTTCGGGCAGCGTTGAACGCACGCCCAGCATCCGGTGCAATCTTCTTTTCTTTTGATGTCGATCATAGGAATTTCTGTCTGATTCTTCTGAGTGGTCTGATCAGTAAGTCGCGTTCGCTGTGGTTCATGACGAAGAACCAGCAGCATGGGAGGTAGGCGGCAGTGAACAGGAGCAGCCCGGCGATAAACCAGAATGGGCTCTCGAGGTCGACAAACGTCAGGCCGTAATAGCAGATGCCCCCGACGGCCAAAGGCGCAAGGCTCATCTTCCCGATTTCGTGCCAGAAACGGCGGATATCAAGGTGTTGTTTAACTTTGTAATAGATGTTCATCACTACAATTTGTCCGAGCGTGAGGGCTATGGCTGTAGCCCATGCGCAGCCTATGCCGCCATAGTATTTTGCGCCGAAGATGGACAGGACTAGGCTGGCCAGTGCTATGGCTATATATACGATGGAGCGGAACTTCATTTGGTTGCGCGCTTGGAGGATGGCGATGCCAACGTTTTGGATAAGGGGCACGGTGAGCGGGATAAAGAACAGTAGCGTGATCGGATAGGCTTCCTCATAGCCCGGGCCTGCCCAAAGCCGGATGAAGGCTTTCCCGAATACGATGAAGGCAATAAGAATGTAGGCCATAATGATGTATTGGATGCGGCCGGTTCGGATGAACAGGTCCGAAATATCCCTTTCGCTGCTGTGACGGCTGACCATGGCAGTCACGCGGGGCAGGAATACGCCCGATATGGCCGTGGAAAACATCATGTACATGTTTAGGAGTTGGATGGCGATTGCATAAACCGCTACGACAGCTGTGCCTCGGTAAATGCCCAATACGAATTGCCCTGTGCTCCAATAGATGCGGTCCATGATGATGTTGAGGAAAATCCAAAAGGAATAGACACTCACCTCGCGTAGGAATTTCCACCGGAAGCGGCCGAAGCGTACACGTATGTTCAGCCGATAGTGGCAAAACCACCAGTTGATCAGAAGGGTGAGGACGTTGAAAACAGTGGTCACAACGACCATCGTGATGGCCCGGTAACCATAGCACAGGAGTATGGTCATCACGACGGGATTCAGTACGATACGGATGATATTGACTACCCGTTGGAAGATGAAATTCTCGTAGGCGGTGATGATGGAGCCCCAAATGCTCATGGGGAACGTGAAGGCCAGATTGAAGGATAGCAACATTATCATGATGCGCACTTTGTGTACCTCGTCGGTAGTCATGGCGCGCGAAAAGAGGCCGTCGACGTTGAAATACAGGACCATTCCTAACGAGAAGGCTATGACGCTGATCACACCATAGAGCACGACGAACATGCCGAACATTTCTTGCAATTCACGCAGCTTCCCTTCTGCGCGGAACTTTGCGGTATATCGGATGACAGCGTTGCCGAAGCCGAGGTCCAAGACGGTCAGGTAGGCGATGATGGAGGCTGCAAGAGCATACAGGCCATACTCGGACTGCCCCATCGTGCGCAGCATGAAAGGCGTATAGAGCAGTCCGATGACAGCATTCAGACCAATGGTAACATAGGACAGTGCGGCTCCGGCTTTTAGTTGGTTTATGGGCATAATAGGGCGTCCTTTTTTGGGTGTGCGCGTGGCGCAGACAGAATGGGGCGGCCGCCTTGCGGCAGGAACGGGTGTCCCCGGGGAATACAGAATTGTGGACAAAGATACGGAAAGACGGGCAGAGAGCCGCGAAAAACTGTTTTATTTCTGCCGGCTCGCCCGGGCCGCATCCTGTTTTTGCGAAACAAAGATACGAAAAACGGGACACATGGCCTACGGCCAGGCAAGGGTTTCGGTCGAAGGACGTGAGGCGCCGGCACAGGCCGATGCGTCATAGTGGGCGCAGTGACTGAACCTGCCGTGACGGCGACAGGGAGAACTGTCACTGCGTGAAGAAGGAGGATGGGGGCTCTCCCTCTTTCCTTCGGGATGGCCGGGGTGAGGAAGGCGGATAAAGAAACATCCCCCGGCCTGCTTATTGCCAGCCGGGGGATGTGAAATGCGGGGCGCACAGCTTGTGCGGCGCTATTCGAGGTAGCGGGTGATGTTACCGCTGATTTGCATGAGCGAAATCTCGCAGACTTTAGTGTCGTATTCGGCGGTGAGCAGGCGTTCTTCTGCGTCGAGCAGGCTGTTCTGCGCCTCGCGCATTTCTATGCCGGCCAAGTCGCCCAATAGGAAGCGCTCGCGGGCGATGAGGTGGTTCTCCTTGGCCACCGTCAGGTTCTCACGTTCAAGGCTGAGCAAACGCAGATTGTTGCGATAGGCTTGCCAAAGGTCGGCAAGGCGGGCCCTGAGCGACACTTCTAGGTCCTCGCGTTCCCATTTGGCGCTTTCGACCGCCAATTGGGCATTCTGGCGTTCTCGTTTGCGCTGCCCGTCGAAAAGATTGAAGCCGATCGTGGCACCGAAAGTCAGACCGAGGTTCCCGCGTTTTGAGGTCGTGCCGATGCCATACCGGTTGTATGTGTATCCGTAGTCCGCATTAAGCGTGATGTAGGGGTAGTCGCGCGAACGAACGGCTTTCAGGTCGATGGCGGCCAGACGGGTGTTGTGGTCGGCGTTGAGCAGTTCGCTGTTGGTTCGGAGCATTCCGGCCAACAGGGAGTCGTAGCTCAGTTCCGCATCGAGGTGGATCACCGTGTCGGGTACGAAGATGTGCCGGTTGATGTTCTTTGACGACATCAGTTCGTTCAGCCGGATGCGCGATGTGGCCAAGGTTTCTAATTGTTTGAGACACTGCGAACTGTCGGCGTTGAAGTCTACGCCCGCCTGACGGTAGTCTAAGCGTGCCGCGCTACCGATAATGTATCGTTCTTCCACAACCCGCAGGCGTTCTTTCGACAGTTGGACGGCGGCCAGCAGGTTCTTGAAACGTATTTCCTGTTGAATCAGGTTGAAGTATTCGGTCGTCAGGTTGGCGATATAGTCTTCAATGGCTACGCGGGTGGCGATGCGGCTTTGGCTTTGCAGCTCGCGCAGGCGTTGGCGGTTGGTCTGAATTTTGAAGCCGTCGAACAGGGTCCAGTCGGCCGTAATTCCAGCTGTGAATGTGTGGTCGAGGACGTTGCGGTCGTGCGTGGTGAGGCCGCTGTTCCGTTCATGGGTTTTCGTGTTGTCTAAGGCGCCGGAGTAACCCGCAGAAAGGCCCACGGTGGGCAATGCTCCGGCGTTGGCTGCTGTGTTGTTGTTGACCGCTGTTTGTTCGTCGTTACGCACGATCTTGAGCGAGAAATTGTTTTGCAGTCCTTCTTGAAGCAGTTCGCGTAGGGTATAATTCTGCGCAGATGCCTTATAAGGGAGCATGACGGTCAGCAGGCAGGCGATGAAAATATATATATGCTTCATTTTCTTTTTATTTTGACGGCTTTCTTGGTCAGGTCGGTAGAGACAAAGCTGTAAATGGCCGGTACGATAAACAGGGTGAGGAAAGTTGAAATCAGCATACCGCCGACGACGGCGATGCCCATGGAGATGCGCCCGTTGGCCCCTTCGCCGTCTGCATAGACAAGGGGGAGCAGGCCGAGGATGGTGGCCGCGCTGGTCATCAGGATGGGACGCAGGCGCTGGGCGGCGGCATCGCGGATGGCCCGCGACTTCGGTTCGCCCGCTTTTTGCTTCTGATTGGCGAACTCGACGATGAGGATCCCGTTTTTGGCCACAAGGCCAATCAGCATGATGATACCGATTTCACTGAATATGTTCATCGTTTGTTCGCTGCATGCCATGAAGATGAGCGCCCCGCATATGGCGAGCGGAACGGTGAGCATAATGACGAACGGATCTTTGAAGCTTTCGAACTGGGCGGCCAGAATCAGGTAGATGAGAACGAGGGCCAGTGTGAAGGCAAAGAGCAGGCTGGATGCGCTTTCGCTGAACTCTTTCGAGTCGCCGGCCAAGGCCGTTCGGAATGTGTCGTCGAGCGTGTTTTTCGCAATTTTGTCCATTTCTTCAATGCCTTGACCGATGGTCTTTCCTTCGGCAAGTCCTGCCGAAACCGTAGCCGATACGAAGCGGTTGTAGCGGTAGAGCTTGGGCGGGGCGATGCCCTCGACCAGTTCGACGAGGTTGTCCATTTGTACCATCTCACCGTTGTCGCCGCGCACATAGAGCGATTTCAGGTGCATGGGCTTGTTCCGTTGTTGGCGGTTGATTTCGCCGACAATCTCGTACTGCTTACCGTTCAGGTAGAGGTAGCCCATGCGTTGTCCGCTGAGGCCGTATTGCAGGGTTTCGGCGATGTCTTGTGTGCTGACTCCCATGAGGTTGGCTTTGTCGCGGTTGATGTGGATTCGGATTTCGGGATTGCTGAATTTCAGGTCGACGTCTGCCATTTGGAATGTCGGGTTCTCATAGACTTGCGCCATGAATTTAGGCAGGACTTCTTCGAGTTTTTCGATGTTTGTGGCTTGCAGTACGTACTGGACCGGCATCGACCCGCGCCGACCGCCAAAAGTGGATTGCTGTTGCACGAAAGAGCGGGCGTCTGTCTTGCTCTTGATGGCTTTGGACAGGCGTTCGGCCACTTCCATCTGGGTGTAGTCGCGGTCGCTCAGGTCTTTCAGCGTAATCTGGATATTGCCCGAGCCGTCTGACACACGTGCGGTGATGAATTCAGCGTCGGGTACGATGGAGTCGGCCAGGCGGTTGATGTCTTCGGTGTAATCGCGCATATACTCGTAGGTGGCCCCTTCGGGACCGGTCGTGCGGATGGTGATGCTCGACCGGTCTTCAAGGGGGGCCATCTCGCTGGGGATTTTGTTCCACAGCCATACGATGAGCCCTAACGCGGCGACCATAATGCCGATCGACCAGCTTCGGTGGCGTAAAAAGAGGTCAAGGCCTTTGGCGTAGTAGTGATTCATGCCTGCGAAGAAAGGTTCGGTCTTGCGGTAGAACCAACTTTGTTTCTCTCTGTGTATGAGAAGTTTTGTGGCGAGCATGGGGGTGAAAGTCAAGGCCGCGAAGGCCGATATGATGACCGAGCCGGCCACCACAAAGCTGAACTCGCGGAAGAGGCGGCCAGTGGTGCCCTCCATGAACACGATAGGGAAGAACACGGAAACGAGGGTGATGGTTGTCGATACTACGGCAAAGAAAATCTCCTTCGAGCCTTCTATGCCGGCCTCTTTCGGGGGCATGCCCTCTTCTATCTTGATGTATATGTTTTCTGTCATCACAATGGCGTCGTCGACCACGAGGCCTACGGCCAGTACGATGGCCAGCATTGAAAGGACGTTGATGGAAAATCCCGCCACGTACATGACGAAGAAGGCGCCGATGAGCGAGACGGGTATGACAATGCAGGGGACCAGTGTCACGCGCCAGTCGCGAAGGAAAAGGAATATGATAATGATAACGAGGACAAAGGCTTCATACACAGTGTCTTTAACTTCGTTGATCGACGCCCGGATGAATTTGGTGTTGTCGAACCCGTAACTGTATTTGACGTCTGACGGTAAGTCTTTCTGCATTTGTTCCATGCGTTGGTACACCGCCTCCGCAATGTTGATGTGGTTGGCGCCCGGTTGAGGTATGACGACAACGCCGACCATAGGCACCCCGTTCATCTTCATGTAGCTTTTGAGGTCGCGTGCGCTGAGTTCGGCGCGGCCGATGTCGCTCAGACGGATGATTCTTCCGTCGGACTCTTTGATGACCAGGTTGTTGAATTCTTCTGTCGTATGCATCTGACCCATTGTGCGTATGGTCAGTTCCATAGTGTTGCCCTCGATGCTGCCTGAGGGGAGTTCCACGTTCTCACGGTCGAGGGCGTTTTTCACGTCGAGCGGAGTGATGCCGTAGCCGGACATCTTGACCGGGTCGAGCCAGAGGCGCATGCAGTAGCGTTTCTCGCCCCAGATAGAGACACTGCTGACCTCCGGAATGGTTTGCAGTTGCTCTTTGACCGTAAGGTCGGCTAATTCGCTGAGTTCCAATAGGGAGCGCTTGTCGCTTTGAATGGCGACCATTAGAATGGGCTGGGCGTCGGCATCGGCTTTTGACACCGTCGGGGGGTCGCAGTCGCGCGGTAAGTTACGCTGGGCACGCGACACCTTGTCGCGAACGTCGTTGGCCGCTGTCTCGAGGTCCACTGAGAGCTCAAATTCTACGGTGATGCGGCTTTGTCCCTGTTGGCTTACACTCGTCAGGGAGCGGATGCCGGGAATACCGTTGATGTTCTGTTCGAGCGGTTCGGTGATTTGGTTTTCGATCACGTCGGCATTGGCGCCCGGATAGGAGCAGGTGACCGATATGATCGGGTTGTCTACCGAAGGGTATTCTCTGACGCCCAGACTGAGGTAGCCGATAGCGCCGAAGAGAAGGATGATCAGCGTGAGCACCGTGGCCAAGACGGGACGCCGGATGCTTAGTTCGGATATATTCATAGGTAGTGGCTTTCTGGGTTAGTCAACACTGTCAAGAGTAACACGCTGACCGGTGCGTAGTTGCATCGTGCCGCTTACGATGACCGTGTCGCCCGGTTCTAAGCCTTTGAGCACTTGGACCTTGGATTCGGTGCGTAGGCCTTTGATGATCTTTGTGGGCTGGGCCATGCCGCTTTTGTAGAGAAAAACTTTGTCTACGCCCATTTCGGAGACGATGGCTTCGCTTGGCACGGCAAGTGCATTCTTGTATTCTTGCGCGTTGAGCGATATGTTGACAAAGCGGCCTGGCATAAGTTTCCCGTCACTGTTGGCGTAGAGGGCGCGGATGGTGTAGGTGTGTGTTTCTTGGTCCACACGCGAGTTGGTCGCATAGATTTTCGCGGCGAGCGTATTCATTTGTCCTTCGACGGTAAAATGAAGGACGGCTCCTGGTTTGAGCACACCCGCGTAGCGTTCCGGCACCGAAAATTCCACTTTGAGCGGTTTGATTTTGGTCAGGGTGGCTATGATGGTACTGGGTGATGCGTAGGCTCCCGTACTTACCTGACGCAAGCCGATGATGCCGTCAAACGGGGCACGTAGTTCGGTTTGAGCGATATTTGCCTTGATTTGGTCAATTTCTGCGCGCAGCATGGCGAGGTTGGTTTGTGCCTCCTGTAAGGCTTCGCGGCTGACGGCTTCCTTGGCCAATAGGGCGTTCTGGCGGTAAACGCGGTCGCTGGCCAGCCGGAGTTGTGATTCGAGGCGGCGTAGTTCGGCTTGTAGCGGTGCATCGTTGACTTTGGCCAGCAGCTGGCCCTCGTGAACGGTTGCCCCTTCCCTGAAATGAATGCCCGTGATTTTCCCCGACGTTTCGAACGAAAGTTGGACTTCTTCGTCGGGCAGGAGATTGCCACTTACCGATAGCCCGTCGTTCAGAGTCTGCCGCTTGACGGTGACGGCCCTCACGTTCAGGATGTTGCTTTTCTTTTCTTTCTGGGAAGCCTCATTTTCAGCGAGTTCTTTGTTCTCGCGGGGAACGAAGGTGTGGATTCCTAATCCCGTCAGGCCAATCGCTACGACCCCGACTATGCTCCATTTGATGTATTTTTTCATAGTGTTTATAATGTGTCTTATCAATTTAGTCGTAAAAGTATGAAAAATTACTGTGATAGGGCCAATCTACCTGCAATAAATGTCAAAAAACAGGCACAGAGAGGCTCGAACGGCATTGAATGCGTGCGTGGAGGGAAGGGATGTCTCAGAATGTCCGGAAGGAGGGGTGATGAGTAAACTTGCGTGGTTTCTTTCTTTTGTCGTTAGGCGTGGAGGGGAATCGGGGGATTTTGCTAACTTTGCCGACCAACGAGAAGCATGGAACACGAGGATACACATTACCTGTACACCGGTCTGGACGCCTTTTTGGCGAAGCACGTGAGTGGCAAGGTGCAGAAAATTTCTGTGAATGCCGGTCTGACTTGCCCGAATCGCGATGGAACATTGGGATATGGAGGCTGTACCTATTGTAACAACCGTACGTTCAACCCCGATTATTGCGAAAAGAATGAGCCCATACGTATCCAGTTGGAAAAAGGTAAGAGCTTTTTCGCGCATAAATATCCGGCGATGAATTACCTTGCCTATTTTCAGGCGTATACCAATACGTATGGTGAGGCAGAACGACTGAAAGGCATGTATGAGGAGGCGCTTTCTGTCGACCGGGTGGTGGGGCTTGTTGTCGCTACGCGACCGGATTGTGTGTCCGCGGATTGGCTCGACTATTTTGCCGAATTGTCACGGCGGACCTTTGTGTGGATTGAGTACGGCATAGAGAGTGTCTATAACCGTACTTTGCAGCGGATAAACCGTGGGCATGATTATGCGGCGGCGTGCCGCGCGATTGAAGAAACCGCCCGTCGGGGCATTCCTGTCGGAGGGCATGTCATACTGGGCCTGCCCGGTGAGACTCATGAAGAGTTGGTGCGCGAGGCGGGGATTTTGTCACAGCTTCCGATCGATACGTTGAAGTTGCACCAGCTGCAGGTGATCAGAGGAACACGCATGGCGATGGATTATGAGCGGGACGGGAAGGCTTTCAATTTGTTCTCGTTGGATGAGTATATAGACTTGGTGATTGATTTTTTGTCGCGGCTGAGAACCGGAATAGCGCTGGACCGTTTTGTTTCTCAGTCTCCTAAGTCCTTGTTGCTTGCTCCTGCATGGGGCGTGAAGAATCACGTGTTTGTGGACAAGTTGAAGAAACGAATGAGAGAGAGAGGCGAATTCCAAGGTCGGTGTTATGTCCGTCCTGCCACTGCGCCGATGTAAACGGGCGTTGTCCTGGACTGGCTGGTCACTGCGCCCGTTTATATATGCAATGTGGGTGCGTAAGGGCACAGTGTTTTGGGGAAGATGGGCGCGGTCGCAAAGGCCGGAAAAGGGGAAGCGTTTTTCCCGCTTGCCGCCGTCCGGAAGGGGAAATGCTTGAAGAACATTTTTAGTCGGCAATCTGCTTTTTAACATATAACCGCGAGGAATTATTAAAAAAGATTAATATAAGAGAACTTGGGTGCTGTTTTAGTAAGTAGCCCAATAAAAAACTATTAATTTTGCCTCAATCAAGAGGTGTGTGCGAATACTCGGACATAAAGTTAAACGAATAAATAATATAACTATAATTGAATTGATGCGTATGAAAAACCGTTTATGCAGAATGGGCCAGACGCTGCTCGGTGCAGCTTGTCTGCTCTCCACTTTCGGCTTAACGTACTCCTGTTCAGATGATTACGATCTACCGGATAAAACTCCGGATTTTCTGGGCGCGAGTATTTATGATGAGCTGAAAAGTCGCGGTAATTTCACGACGATGGTTCGCCTGATTGAGGATTTAGGGCAAAAGGACGTCCTTTCCAAAACGGGTAGTAAAACCCTCTTTGTGGCCGACGATGCAGCTTTCGCAGATTTTTTTGCTCACCCGATTTGGGTAACCGGAACGGGCGACTCGGTGAAGAGCTATGAGCAGTTGAGCATGGCACAGAAGCGCCTGTTGTTTAATAACAGCATGCTGGATAATGCCTACTTGTTGGAAATGATGCCTAACGCAGGTAGTACGAGTGGAATTACGAAGAATACTTGTCTTCGTCAAGCGACGTCTGCGGCCAACACGGACTCTATCTCTTGGTGGAATCCTGTAGATTTGCCTCACACATATAATAAAGATGAGAAAGATTATTGGGCTTTCTTGAATAATCCGGTCAATAATCCTTCGGCGAACGGTCGGGGCGTATTGATGGCTACGGACAATACCGTGCCTTGGATGACGCACTTCATGTTGGGCCAGATGAACATGCAGGGGATAACGACAGACGATGTGTCGTTTATTCTCGGTTTGACAGGTGACGCCGCATGGCCCGCAGGTGCACGCCGCAACTATATAAATAATGTGGAGGTCCGTTCGGAACGCGATGCGCAGAACCGTTATCAGAGCGATGTAACTTGCTTGAATGGCTATTTCAATGTGCTCGATAAGGTGATGGTGCCCCCTTCGAACATGGCTGAGGAAATCCGCAAATGTCCTGAAACGAGTTATTTCAGCCACATGCTCGATCGTTTCAGCGCACCTTTCCCCGATATGGCTCTCCGGCAGGCCTATCTTTCTGTCTATGGAGAGCAGAACACGCCGGATACGGTTTATCAGAAACGTTATTTCTCTTCTTGGTCACAGGGTGGCGCCTTGACGACGGATCCCGATGGACTCCAGGTGAACGACGGTGTCCTTAATTACGATCCGGGGTGGAACCAGTATGGGCCGGAAAGCGGTGAAGCGGCTACGGACATGGCTGCCATGTTTGTGCCGAGCAATGATGCGCTGGTGGAATTTTTTACCAAGGGTCAAGGTCTTATGTTCATCGAGCGTTATAGTTCTCTCGACTTGGCAAGGACCAATTTCCTCGAAGCCATTGATCAGATTCCCAAGAACCGTTTGGAGCCTCTGATTAATAATTTGATGAAGACGTCGTTTAATGCATCTGTCCCGAGCAAATATCTTTCGATAATGAACGATGCGCGTGACCCGATGTTTTCTGGTTTCAATGCGACGCAGTACCGCAATTTGATTTCCAAATGCCTGTTGGCCAACAACGGTGTCGTTTATGTGATGAATCAGGTGATTGCTCCCGCCCAGTATGCGTCTGTGGCCGGTCCGGCTCTGGTGAGCGACCAGTCGCAGATTGTCAATGCGGTGATTACGGCTGACGATCGGTACGTACAGGGCTCTCAGTATGGTAGCGCGCCGATGAAACAGTATTTCAGCACCTACTTGAAAGCCATGTCTTCCCGTTTCTCTTTCTTCATTCCTACGGATGAGGCATTAGGAAAGTATGGCTATGTGGATCCGGCCACCTACATGGTACGTGCTAACCGTCGTTATTGGCGTTTTACGTATGATAACAGTAGTAATAATGTAGTCATCCCGGTTCGTGCGGTGGCCTATCGTTATGATCCGGCCACCGGGCCTTTGGAGAGCGACCGCCAGATTTCCGGAAACGTGTCGGAAGCTACAGAAGCGTTGACATCGTCGAGTAACTGGGGTGAGACGAAACGTTACCTCCTGACTGAGATGATCAACCAGCACATCGTAGTGCATGAAGGCAGTCAGGCTGACAAAGGTGTCAATGGTGATGCCAACTATTATTTGTCACGTAGTGGTGCGCCGGTTTATGTGAAGAGCAAGGATAATGATAATCTTATTGTGCAGGGTGGCTTGCAGCTTATGATGAATTCAAGTTCCGAATATACGGGCGACCCTGTGGAGTGTAAGGTGGTTGAGACTTTCGACCAGACTGGTTTGACAGCTGACGGAGAGAAGGGTTACGGTAATGGTATGACTTATCTGATCGATCGCCCGATGCAGCCGACGATGACCAGTGCCTACACAGCGTTATCCTCTAATTCTAATTGTAGCACGTTCTTTGGGCAGGCCTCGTATAACAACCCCGAAATCTTGGACAAGGCCGGATTTACGACAGATGACATGTCATCAACGGAAAAGGACACGGAGAGGAACAAATATATCATTTTCGAAAACAATAGGGTTCAAGATTATGATGTGACGTTCTTTAATAACTATCGCTATACGATTTATGTGCCTACGAATGAGGCCATGGCTTATGCGCACGACGTCGAAGGACTCCCTACATGGGAGGAAATCGAAGAATGGGTGAACGCGAATTGCGATCCGGACCTCGTGACCGATCCGGAACAGTTGGCGGCCAATCAGGCGATAGCCCAAGCCAAAATCCTGTGTTTGGTGAATTTCTTGAGATACCACTTCCAGGATGAGTCGATTTTCGTGGACAATGTGACAGCCGGGGCTACAGATTATGAGACCTCGTGTGTGAACAGAGACGAGAATGTCTATCTGAAAATTAACGTGACACAGAGTCCGAATAGCATAGCCTTGCGTGACGAAAGTGGTGTCAACCATATGGTGAGCACCACAAACAACAATGTTTTGGTACGTGATAACAAGGACGTTATGCCAACTGGTGGTAGCGCAAGTTCTAAAAAATATGTGGCATCTACTTCTTATGCGGTAGTGCATGAGCTGTCTGGCAGCAGCGCCGACGCATCGGATGAGGGCTTCCTGTATTTTATGCCGAAAAAAGAAGGTGGTCACACTTTCAGCAGCGCATGGGAAACAGCAGCACAGGCCAAGTCGTTCGTGAAGAAGTACGCGATTAGAAAATAACATTTAATATCATGAATAACGTAAAGTATCTATTGACTCTGGTCTTGTGCTTTTGCTTCACCGCAGTGATGGCACAACGACGAATTTCAGGTCACGTCTGGAATAAGGCAGACGGTCCTGTGATTATGGCGAACGTAGTCGAAGTAGACAAAGATAATCGTATTGTGTCTGCTGTTCAGACAGATGCGAGCGGTAACTTCTCTATGACGATTAAAAACCCGGCCAATAAGCTGAAAGTCTCATATATCGGATACGCGACCCGTGAACTTCCCATTGGCGGAACTACTGTGTTCCGTATAGAGATGCAGAGCAAGACCGCGCTGAAAGAGGTCGTTGTCAAGGGAGAAAGACGGGTGAAGTCAAACGGTTTTTCAATTCCGACACGAGAAATTTCAGTGGCCCAGCAATCGCTGAATATGGACGAAATGCAAGGACTTTCGTTCGAAACAGCCGGCGAGGCCCTGCAAGGACAGATTGCGGGTCTGGACATCGTGGCCAACTCCGGTAACTTGGGTGCAGGCACGAGTATGCGTTTGCGTGGTGTATCCTCTATCAATGGTAATCAGGAACCGTTGATTGTCGTAGACGGGTACATCCTCGAAGATTACAATTCGGACGAGTTGAATCTGGAAGACATGGAGAACGAAGAGCAATTCGCCACGCTTTTGCAGGTCAATCCGGATGATATCCAGAGCATAAACGTGTTGAAAGATGCAGCCGCAACCGCCATCTGGGGATCACGTGGTGCCAACGGTGTGATTGAGATCAAGACCCGTCGTGGTAGTCGTGGTCGTACGCGCGTGAACTTTTCATATCGCTTCACGGGCTCTTGGCAGCCCGAGGGTATGAAAATGCTTAACGGTGATGGCTATACGATGATGTTGAAAGAAGCTTATTTTAATCCAAACCAGAGCGACGTGGCTTCCGGTATCGTGGAGTTGATGTATCGTCCGGATTATACGGCCTATTATGGCAACTTCAATAATAATACGGACTGGATCGACCAGGTTACGCAGTTTGGTCAGAAGCACAACTACGGCCTCTCGATCGACGGTGGTGGTGAGAAGGCCACGTTCCGTGTGTCGGCCAGCTATGACCACGAAACGGGTACCATCATCCAGCAGTCTTTGGATCGCTTTACCTCCCGTTTGGCATTGGATTATTATGTGTCAGACCGTATCAAGTTCTCGTCTAATTTCGCATTGACTTATACGAAGAACAACAAGAACATGGAAGAAAGTAACACAAGCATTCTTTCTCGTGCCTATCAGGCCATGCCGAACATGACGGTCTATCGGCAGGAGTATAATCCGACCACAGGGCGTTATGATATGACCAACGAGTTCTTCCAGATGTTTCCGAGTTCTTCTACCGCCGGCCTCGTTGGTCCTACTTCCGGTTTGAGCTCATATTATCTGAGCGACATGGTGAGCAACGGTAACCCTGTGGCTTGGGCACGTCTGGCCTGGACGCGGCAGTCTACTTATACGATTACTCCCCAGTTCACTGTTGAGTATAAGCTCTTGGGCAAGGGTGAGGAAGAGACGCAGTTGAATTATCAAGGTGAGGTTTACATGAACTCTTACACCGAGACGACGAATTCCTACAAACCAGGAGCCCTGACATCCGGCACGTGGGCCGACAAAATCAACACAACGTCGAATTTCGAAAAGAAGACATTGGATTTCCAGACACGTCACTCTTTGTTCTTCATTCCTTGGTTCGACAATACCGACCATAGCTTGCAGATGATGGGACGTTTTGAGATCGGCACGAGTACGAGCACGCAGCAGCAGATTAACTCGAGTGGTGTCGTCGGTGGTATATCCGATCCGAACGTAGACGCTTATCTGACGAATTTGAGCACGTCGACCGGTAAAGGACATACAATGAGTGTGACGGGTTCTATACACTACGCTTTCAAGTCGAAGTATGTGTTCGACGTCACGCTTCGTGCCGACGGTAGCACGAAATTCGGTTCGGGCAACAAATGGGGCTTTTTCCCTGGTGTGTCTGGACGTTGGAATATCAGCGATGAGGCTTTCTTCCGTCCCTTGCGTAAAGCCATCAGCATGTTGGCTGTTCGCGGTGGCTGGGGTATAGGTGGTAATGCCTCTTTCAGCGAAGGCTTGATGTACAATAATTATAAGAGTATCGGTTCTTATCTCTCTACGGATGCTATTGCACCGGATAACTTGCGTCTGACCGAAATCCGTTGGGAAAAGACGAAATCATGGAACTTGGGATTCAACTTGGGCATTCTTGATGATTTGTTGTCTTTCGACTTGAATATATATGACCGTCGTACCACAGACTTGTTGATGAAGAATGTGGGCATTCCTTCTTCGACAGGTTTTAGTTCGTTGGCTTGGTCGAACGTAGGTTCCTTGAAGAACAACGGTTGGGAGTTGTACGTAAACACACGCCGTTTGTTTAATGTAGGTAAGTTCTCTATGGTGGTGCGTTTCAATTTGGCCCAGAACATCAACCGCATCACGTCGATGGAGCCGACAGTGCTGGCCAGCATGAATCCCGACTTCGATCATGCAGGTGCAAACGAAAATTGGGTAAGCCGTGTACAAATCGGTAATGCGTTGGGCGGTATTTACGGTTTCCGTTATAAGGGTGTGTATCGCTATGACTATGACCATAGTGGATATTTCCGCGACCAAGCCGATAATGATATGTATGGAACGATGGAAGAGTGGTTGGAAGACCCGACACAGGCTCCTCCCACCGCCGCAATTGCCGAAGCCGTAGGCCAGAATGCGACCACTCCTGTGGCACGTGATGCTAATGGTAACATCATTTATGACCAGAATGGCGATCCGAAACACATGATATATGATTACGGTGGCGTCAACTATGAGTTCCAAGGTGGTGATGTAATCTACGAGGATATCAACCACGATGGCCAGATTAACGAACTCGACGTGGTTTATCTGGGTAGCTCCAATCCTAAGTTGAATGGTGGTTTCGGCTTCGATTTCAACTACGGGAAATGGACGTTGAAGGCCAACTTCAATTTCCGTGTCGGCAATAAGATTGTGAACTTGGCCCGTATGAAGGCTGAGGACATGCGTACCAATAAAAATCAGAGCACGGCAGTGAACTGGCGTTGGCGTAAAAACGGCGACATCACTGAGATTCCCCGTGCGATGAATGTGACTGCAGCCGGAAGTAGGGTGTACAATTCTCTTCCGAGTGACCGTTATGTGGAAAAAGGCGATTTTGTCCGCTTGCAGTATTTGCAGCTTGCGTATAGCTTCGATGCCGATAAGTTGAAGCGTTTCGGCATCCGCTCGCTTCGTCTTGCCGCTTCTGGTAATAACTTGTGGTTCTGGACCCGCTATCTGGGCGTAGATCCTGAGCATTCGCAATCAGGTTATTCACCTTGTATCGACAATTCGCAAACGCCGCTTTCGCGATCCTTTACGTTAAGTTTGAATATAGGTTTCTAAGCATTCGCAAAGTATGAAAACAAATAAGATATTGTCCGTGCTCGTAGGGGGGGCTCTCTTGTGGGGAGGAATGACGTCGTGCGAGGACTTCTTGACACTTTACCCGACAAACTCAATTACCGAAGAGGAGTTTTGGGAGGATAAAGGCGACTTGGAGAATGCCATGATGGCGTGCTACAAGAAAATGACGGACCAGGATCTGGGCAGTAAAGTCCTTTTGTGGGGCGAGGCCCGGTCGGATAATGCCGTTCTGAAAGCTGTGGGTAATGCTTCTTATGTGAACTATAAGAGTGGTATTCTTGAATATACGGAGGGCATGTTTGATTGGTCTCCTTTTTATACCGCTATTAATTACTGTAACAAGGTAATTGAGTATGCACCGACTGTAGCTCAGCGTGACCCGAGTCTTTCTGAGGGTGAGCAGTGGCAGTATATCACCGAAGCAAAGACGATGCGGGCATTGAATTATTTTTACTTGGTTCGCGCTTTCCGTGATGTGCCTTTGGTGATGCGCTCTATCAGCACGGATGCAGAGGCATGGCAGAGTCAGGTTCCACAGACGGCGGGCCTCACAGTGTTGGACTCTTTGATAGCCGACTTGGATACTATTAAGGATAAGGGCGTTCGTCGTCACGGCTCTGCCGCTGAAAATTGTGGCCGCGTGACGCGTAACGCAACGTATGCACTTTTGGCTGATATGTATCTCTGGCGGGCCTGTATGTTGAAGCATGCCGATGCGAAGGGATATGTTTTTAATCCGGCGAGTGCCTCCAACACGGAAGAGACTGCCGATGCCCAGAGCACGGCCGACTTGCGTAAGTGCGTAGAATACTGTGACGTGGTAATCAACGCCATGCGAGATACGTATAATGAGGAGCACATGTATGATAATGATCCCAATAGGAATGATGCTCAGAAGTCCCGTTATCCGTTGATTTGGCAATCGAACGACTATACTACAACCGACGAAGTTTACAATAGTATTTTCGGTACGAAGAACTCTCAGGAGGGTATTCTCGAAATACAGTTCGATGGTACGAATAATGTGAACAATACGTGGACCGGTTATATGACTAGTAGTACTACGACGGGTTTCACAGGTCAGTCGTTTACCGTGAGCGGAACGATGTTTGCGCAAATCGGTGAGAGCCAGCCGCCTTCTTCTCCCGAAACCGTCGGTTTTACGAAGGGCGACATGCGCGTGTTGGAGAATACAAACATCGAGCAGAACTCTTCGCAGTCTGAGTACGTGTATACGAAATTGAGCCGTACTGCTGTCTCCATGATGCACCTTAGTGATATGGGCGATGGAGTTTCTTCGTCGGGTATCCGGGAAAATGCGAGCAATGCGGCCAACTGGATCATCTATCGATTGAGTGACGTCATGCTGATGAAAGCAGAAGCTTTGGCACGTTTGAATGTCACGGGCGATGAGTTGAAGGAAGGCTTCTGGCTGGCCAATGCTATTTTCCAACGCTCTAATCCTAAGGTGAGTGCCGATGGGTCAATCCCTGCCGACGACGGCGGTGATGCCATGTCTTCCACGCGTTTTAACGACAATTATTATTCGTCTTACAATGCGTCAAACTTGTTGACACTTGTTTATAACGAGCGTCAGCGTGAGTTCTTGGGTGAGTATAAACGTTGGTTCGATCTGGTTCGTTACGCCGAAGCAGAAAATAGTACAGAGACCGCGCTGTCCATGATGGGAGCCAATCGTTCCTTGCAAACCCGTTTGCGTCAATTGAGTTCTTTCTACAATCCGGTTTATGAGAACGAGATGAAGAAGAATCCGAACTTAGTTCAGAATCCGGCTTGGAACTCTTCGATAAGTGTTAATTAAAATATCAGGAAAAGATGAAAACCAAAATAAATTCACGTGTCTGGGGCTCATTGGTAGCGTTCTCCCTCTTATTGGGCGTGTCTTTTGGCGTTATCAGCTGTAAAGACGAAATTGACGCTTCTAATTTGGTGACGAAAACCGAGCCTACGGTGTGGGACTACCTGGATTCGGTTGATGTCTATTCAGATTTTACCGATATCTTGCAAATCGTGAGGACCGGCGAAGGCGAAAACACGTCGTCCTTGTCCAGCCTGCTTGCCTCATACGGAAATTATACGTGCTTCGCACCGAACAACGAGGCTATACGTAAATATGTTTTGCAGCAGACAGACAGCACGACGTCGGACTGGCATCAGTTGCTGAAAACCGATTCTCTGGCAGTTGTGGTCATCGCGTACAACTGTATTATCGATAATGGAGATGAGACCGCTTATGCTTTGGGCGATTTCCCGACCAACGGGGGAACTTTCGCTTTGCCTAACTTGAACAACCGTGCTTTGTCCTGTCAGCTTCTGGACAATGGCAATTACCAGATTAACGGGGCGGCCGTAGTTGATCGCCCTGACGTCAGATTAGGTAACGGTTATGTACAGGGTGTAGACGCAGTAATCTCATTGTCGACGAAGAGCGTGGCCGATTTGATTATCGATGCTCCGAACATGAAGATTATGTCATACTTGATGCAACAGACGGGTTGGGCCGATTCATTGGTGCGTCCCCGTAATGACGATTCATATAGTACGGATGGTTATCCTGAAAGCGCTAAGGTGCAGTCAAATACTCCGGCGATAGAAATTATACAGCATCGCTATTTGGGCTTTACTGGATTTGTGGAGACAGACGATGTATATGCCGATGCAATAGGCGTGTCGCCGGTTGTGGATGAAACCACGGGTGAACTTACGAACGGTGCTCAAATCCTTACAGCCCTGAATACCTATATGCAGCAGCAGGGCAGTCCTTACGGCACGTCAGCCGAAGGCGACTTGACCAATCCCGATAATCCCGTTAATCGTTTTGTCGCTTACCACTTCCTGAGAGGTTCATTGCCTTATAGTGATATGGTGCTGCACTTTAACGAGTTCGGATATTCGTATGGCGATCTGACAAATCCGCAGACGCAGACGTTGACGATCGACGTATGGGATTACTATCAGACGATGGGCAAGTACTCCCGTCTGATGAAGATAACCCGTGACGTGGAAGACCCGGAGATTCCTTTGTACATCAACCGAAAGCAGCCTTATCAGAATGGTCGCAATGACAATTATAAGCATGATGGTGAGGCTACGGTGCGTGGGGCGAAGATAAGTGCTGAAAACCGTTATACTTCTCCCGAGACGGGTGAGACGGTTTCAGTGCCGAATAATGCCGAGAACGGTTATTATTATCCTATCGATGAGATCCTCATGTACACGAACACTGTTTCGCATAACGTGCTGAACGAACGTATTCGCTTCGACCTGGCCACTGTAATGCCGGAGCTCTGGTCTGCTGATGGAAAGGGACGAGCACATAGTAATTACTATTTTACGAACGATTTTTTCGATAACCTGATTAATATCACCGATGAGACGAACCTGTTCTATATCCGCGACGGATTCTCAGGTGCATCCAGCAGTCCGAACGGTCAGGCCTGGAAGGACTTGCATGGAGACGAGGTGCTGTTGTCGGGAGTGTATGATATTACCATCAAGCTGCCGCCCGTACCCTACGACGGAAACTACGAGATCCGCATGTCACAGTCCAATAACCCCTTACGTGGTATGGCTCAGATTTACTTCGGCGAGAATCCTCAGCAAATGACGCCGGTAGGTCTGCCTGTCGATATGCGTATCGGTCAGTATGGCGGAACGTCGAAACCCGCTGATGACGTGTACATGTCTATACCTTGGGAGCCCGATGTGGCTGACGACGAGACGAACCTGCAAGTCGAGCGCAACCTGCGGAACAAGGGGTATATGAAAGGACCTAAGTACTTTGGCTGGACTCCCAGCTCTCCGGTCCGGAATCACAGTGCGTCTTTGCGCCGCATTATTTACACGAGTATACCCATGCAGGCGGACAAGACTTATTATATCCGAATTAAGTCGGCACTTGACGATTCAACCGCACAGTTCCCCTTGGATTATTTCGAGTTTGTTCCGACCATCATGGTAGACCAGGGAACCGAGGATATTTGGTAACTTAGATAAAATAGGTTATGAAGAGTAAAGCTCAAATGAAGAATATAGTAGGCAGTCTGTTCCTAATGGGGGCAGCTGCATATGGTGTCACCGCGTGCAGTGATGACCATTTCGACGTGGTCGTTTCCGGCACCTCATCCGCGTCGTTGATGGAAAACATGAAATCGCAACCTGACTTGAAGAGTTTTGTTACGATTCTGGAGAAGACGCGCGTGATGCGCACAGACAATGACAAAAACGCTACGATAAGCTATGCCGACCTCCTGTCGCAAGACCAGAATTTCACGGTGTGGGCTCCCGTTGACGGAAGCAGTACAAGTTCGTACGTGCAGCGTTATTTGGACCTCTTGGAAGAGGCCAGTCAGGTCGAAAAAAGCGATCCCGAGCGTTTTCGCGAATTGAACTGGCAAGTTGAGAACCAGTTAGTGCGCAATCATATAGCACGGGCCAACTACGAGTCGACACCGACCTCCCAGATGGTTCGTTTGATGAACAACAAGCGGTGCGAGTACACTGCCTCTGAAAATACTTTTAACGGTATCAAGCTGAGGGGAAGTGTCATTCCTGCCAGCAATGGAGTGCTGCACTTGCTCGAATCGCCGTCTCCTTATGCCTATAACATCTATGATTATTTGGCAGAGAATCCGCAGTGGTCGGACTTCAATGACTATGTGCATTCTCAGGATACTACCATATTCAACCCCAGTTCAAGTATTGAGGGTGCCATTGTCGATGGTGAGATGGTCTATGTCGATTCAGTGTTTTATACGTCTTCTCCTCTTACGAGCTACTTAGGAAGCATCAGTAGTGAGGATAGTACGTATGTCGGAGTTGTGCCTGACAATGCGGCATGGAACAGCGCTTATGAGAAGTATAAGTCTTATTTTGAGTACGGTGACTCCTATGCTTATCAGTTTGATACGGAGAAGGGGGCATTCAATTATACCGGAAACCAGGCTTATAAACCGAACGTCGACTCCCTGCAAGAGACGAGAACAAAGGAAGCCATTTTGGGAAGTATTATGTTCAGCGCTACGCAGATACCGAGCATCGATGTGACCGACTCGGCCAGTGTTGTCAATACGATGTTGACTGCGGATTCTCTCCGTTCAACTACGTTCCGTTACGTGTACAACAGTAATCCCGGCGGAAGGAACCCCTATTTCGGTAATGCAGTGCCGCTCCGTGCGTCGAATGGTTATTTGTTCTCAGTGAGTGATCTGAACCTTGATGCTGCGAAGACATGGCAGGATGAAATTAATCTCGAAGGAGAGAACCTGCCCCAGGTCTATCTGTCAGGAGGCGACGCTTCTATCATTAACTTAGACGAGTATACGCGCAACGATACGATATCCGGTATTGTGCATGGAGACGCCTATGCACGTTATGACCGCGGAAATAGCCGTAGCTCAATGTACGTCGAGTTTCCTTTGAACAACGTGTTGAGCGCCAAGTATGATATCTATGCCGTTCTCCTCCCGTCGAATATCAATACAAACTATTCGGATACGTTGCAGAGTGGGGAAGTGGAGGACATCGTATTTAATGCCGCTATTTACCTAGATACCGATGCGTCGTCGCGTCCTACCATGGAAGCGGAGGACCTGAGAGCTTCGCAGGATTCCGTAACCCATGTTCTCCTGTTTAAGGATTTCAGGTTTCCCAAGTCCTATTATAACTTGGAGGTAGCTTCTTTCCCGCGTTTACGTCTGACATTGCCACGTTTGACTTCGGGTGAAGTCAGCCGCTGCGAAGCCTTGAATATCGACCGAATCTATTTGGTTCCGAAAGGTAATGACTAAGTGTTCTTGTTAACTAATAAACTACTGACGATGAGAAATAAAAATAAAATAGGAATGGTGCAAGGAACTTTGCGCGTAGGTCTCTGTCTGTTCATGTTATCAGGAACGTGCGGGGTATCGGCGCAAACGTCAGATTCCGCAGAGACCGAAAGTGTCGCAGCCGCACCTTCGGCGTCGAAAAAAACTGCCGATAAATACGTGATGCGTGAGATTTCCGGTACAGTGCTCGACGCTGCAACGAAAACTCCGATGGCCGGTGTCCGCGTTCAGGCATTGGACAACGTGCTCTATACCGCAATGACGGACGAGAATGGCCACTATGTGTTGAGAGCCCCGGATTTCGTAACGACGTTGTATATCTCTTGTCCGGACTATAATTCACAGCAGGTGGCCGTGAAAGGTACAACGGGCCAGGACGTGCAGTTGTATAGCAGTAAACTGACGCCCGTCTCATTTTATGGCCCGAAAACGGCCGTAGTCTCCACGCCGAGTACGGTGATTGAGAATTCGAGTGCGATTTCTGTGGAAAATGAAGTAGAAAACACGCTGAACAGTACGTTGCGCGTCGTGTCTCGCGGCGGCCTGCCGGCTCAGGGTGCAGCTTTATTTATCAACGGTATAAATTCGTTGAACTCCATCGCCCAGCCACTGGTTGTGGTAGACGGTGTGATATGGGATATGCAGTATGACCGTGAGGCTTTGCATGACGGCTATTACAATAACCTTTTCAACTTGCTCGATGTAGAAGATATTGAGTCGGTCCGTGTGCTTAACAATGGAATCGCTTTGTACGGTGCAAAGGCTTCGAATGGTGTGATTGAGATAACGACGAAGCGTGGAAAGAGCATGGCCACGCGTATCAACATCCGAGTTTACGGCGGCTATGAATTGAACCCTGCCACTATGTCCATGATGAATGCGGGACAATACCGTAATTATCTTACGGAATATGTGGGTACGACGAATTATATCCAGCAGAATCCTTCGGCCGTAAGTAACATCAAGTTCATGAACGAAGATCCGAATTATGTGTACTACGACCTGTTCCACAATAATACAGATTGGCAGAAGGACTTGTACCGTAATTCATTTACCCAGAATTATCGGATTAATGTCGACGGCGGTGACGACGTAGCTATGTACCGCCTGTCGTTGGGGTATACCAAAGCCGACGCAACGGCCAAGGAGAACGACTTTAACCGCTTGAACATCCGATTCAACACGGATATATCTTTGTTCAATAACCTCACGGCCAAGTTCGACATTTCGTTCGTCCGTACTGCGGCAAATGTGCGCGACAATGGATGGGCTTCCAATTATGATGATAGAAACATCTCTTCGCCAGGAGTACTGGGCCTGATTCAAGCTCCTTTCACCAGCCCGTATCAGTACTTCATGGATCCGTCGACGATGACGCTGCGTCCGAGTGAAGGCGTGTATGCTGGTAAGGACAACTCGCTCACGGACGGTACCAATCCGTTCAACTTCGCTTCTGAGTTCGGCGATCAGCCGCTCGCCAATCCTTATTGGATTCTGTTGAACGGACAGGGCGACAACAAGAACTATATGGAGCAGACGCTGTTCAACATTAATTTCGCTCCTCAGTACACGATTGGAAAACACTGGACGATCAGTGACCGTTTCAGTTACATGATTAATCGTAATAACGAGAAGTATTATATGCCCAAGAACGGAACTCCCGACAAGTTCGTGGATGGCTTGGGAACGATAAGCAGTGTGTTGGCTTCGCAGTTCGGCAAGGAAACGACCCTGTATAATGATTTCCGGATTGACTGGCATCAGAAGTTCGGAGCTCATTCCGTGAATGTGTTCGGAGGTTTCCGCTTGTCGTCGTATACCTTTACAGACAGTTACGCAAGGGGATACAACAACTCGAACGACAAGATGCCTAATATGTCGACATCGTTGAATCCGAAGACCTACGGAGGAACAACGGATAAATGGATGAACCTGTCGTACTACCTGAATGGCGAATATAACTACAAGAACCGTTACTTCCTCCAAGCTACCGCAAGCATGGAAACTTCGTCCCGTTTCGGACATGATGCCCACGAAGGAGTCAAAATCGGAGGAGTCAAATGGGGTATCTTCCCGTCGGTCCAGGCTGCTTGGTTGATATCTTCAGAGTCCTGGTTCAACGTGAAGCCGATCAACTATTTGAAGTTGTCCGCCGGATATGAGGAGACGGGTAACGACAATATCGACTACTATGCAAGCCGTACCTATTTCTCTAATGTCGAGTTCTTCGGTGAGGCCACAGCCTTGTTGTTGTCGAACATCAAGAATCCCGAAATCCAATGGGAAACCAATCGCCGTTTCAATGTGGGCTTAGAGGGCGCTTTATTAAACAACCGTTTGATGTTTAATGCGAACTTCTACCGCAGCAAGATTTCGAACCTGTTGACCAAGCAGTCAATAAGCGATATCACAGGACTGCCTTTCATCTGGTCGAACGGCGGGGCCATGAAAAATATCGGAGTGAACGCCGGCATTAACGCAGTCTTGGTAAATCGGAAGGACTGGCGATGGGAAGTCGGTGCGACAGTCGGTCATTATAAGAACGAGATCACGGAACTTCCGGGGTCAAGTACAATAAGTTATTACAGACTGGATGCTAACGGAAACGAAGAGGCTCAACCCTATAAGACCGTGAATGGATATACAAGCTCAATTTACGGAACCGACAACATCCTGACCGCAGTGGGTGAGGCTGCCGGCGTATTCTATGGCTATCAGACAAAAGGTGTATTCTCTACGTCAGCGGAAGCCGAGGCCGCCAATTTGAAATATCCGACAGGATTGACAAATGATCCTTATCGTTCATTCAAGGCCGGTGATGTCCACTTTGTTGATCAGAACGGTGACGGATGGATAACGGAGGCCGATATGGTGAAGATAGGCGACCCCAATCCTGATATTTATGGTAATTTCTCGACCCGTTTGTCGTGGAAAGATTTAACCTTGGATGTCATCTTCAAGTATTCGCTGGGTAACGATATCTTCAACTATCAGCGTTCGCAGCTTGAAGCCGGAAACAATAGCTGGAACCAGACGACGGCATTGGTCAACCGTTGGCGCTATGAGGGACAGGTGACTGATGTTCCCCGCTTGATGTCCAACACCAGCAGCGAATGGGTCAATAACGAGCGCTTCTCTGACCGTTGGATTGAAGATGGTTCGTACTTGAAGTTGAAGAAAATCCGCCTGACGTATCGCATTCCTGTTACGGCTTCGTGGTTGCAAGGCCTGTCCATTTGGGGGGAAGCCAACAACGTCGTGACGATTACGAAATACTTAGGCTTGGATCCTGAGGTTTCATGTAGTAATAGCGTCTTGTCGCAAGGAATTGATGCAGGCTATTTACCGCAAAGTTGTAACTTTAATTTGGGTGTAACGATTAACTTGTAACAATTTGTCTGATATGAAAAAGACTTCAATCATAGGTGCGGTTTTTGCGCTTTTCAGTACCGGCATTGTGGCCACGTCCTGCGAGGATATGCTGACTCCCGACATGACCAACAATGTGGATGGAGGAGCCGCAATCACTGATACTGTTTATTATTTTCACGGTATCTTGAAGGCTGTGCAGGATATAGCGGAGCGTACTGTGATATTGGGCGAGGCTCGTGGCGATTTGGCCGCTGCGGGATTGTATGTAAGCGATTCCGTGTATGACGTGGCCAACTATGAGCCGGCCGCCAACGGTTCGAGCGGCTTGCTTGACCGCTCTGCGTATTATAAGGTAATCAATCAGTGTAACTTCTATCTGGCACGTGTTGATACCAATGCGCTGAAAAATAGTACGTATTATATGCGTCGTGAGTATGCTCAGGTGCAGATGATACGTGCATGGACCTATATGCAGCTGGTCCAGAATTACGGTTCTGTTCCTTTCATTACAAAACCGGTGGATAATGCCAGTACGAACTGGGAGCATACGGCTACCTCTGCCACTCGCGACAACCTGCTTGATTTGCTGAGAAGCGATCACCTCGATCAGGCCGTAGCATGGAGCCGGCAGTACGGATTGCCGAACTACCGTTCGTATAATACCTATAACTCCACGAACCAAACCATAAATTCGCAGATGTGCATGTTTCCCGCAGACTTGGTCATGGGCGACCTCTATCTGTTTGGTGCAAAGGATTCGATGGACTATGTGCAGGCAGCGACGTATTATTACAACTATATTACGGATCATAATATCGTGATAGATGAATCACGGAAAGCCCAATTCAGCGTGGTGAACGAAGGTACACCTCAAGAGCGCTACACATCGGTAGTAGGCTCATGGATGGCCCCGTATTCCGCCTATGCGGGTAACGAGTTGATCACCGTGATTCCTTCATGCGCCGTGAGTACGATGGGTACGGTCCTGACGGATGTACAGCAGGTGTATGGCTTCGAAGTCTCGTCAAACCAGTCTTCGGAAACGACAGATGAAGAAACGAGCATTACGGGTAGTATCACGCCGACGCCTAATGAGCAGTACCGGCAGTTAATTCCGTCTGCGTCGTATTTACGCCTGAATTCAGCCCAGTTGTATGCAGGTTATACAACTGAGGGCTCATCCGAGCCCCGCTTGAAGTATTATGAAGGAGCAGGAGATGCCCGCTTGGATGCTTCAGCCCCGATAACTTCGGTATCGAGTGGAGACGGTCGTTTGCGTGATCGTTTTATCGACAAGTTCTGTCCGGCTTCCAGTGTGAATTCATATTCGTCAAGTGGTTTCTCATTCCACTATTGTATTCCGGTTTATCGTACGGCATTGGTTTACTTGCGTTATGCCGAGGCTTTGAACAGAGCCGGTTTCCCGCAACATGCCTTTGCGATATTGAGCCACGGTCTTTCGTCAAGCAATGTTCCCATACTGCTTGATAGTGTGAAAGTCAATGACGATGGCACGCAATCGCGCGTCTATTATTTGGATTCTACGACGATTGAAAATCGTGCACAGATAGGGATTAGCGAACTCCGCAGGGCTCGCCGGGCAACCGCTTTCTTGAATTTGAGCATGATGCCTACCGGAACCACCAACATTACGGGTATCCATAATCTGGGATGCGGCGGAACCATGATTAGTAACGTCAAGATAGCGGATACGTTGTATACCTATGAAAAGATGGTCGCCCAGAAGATAGCGGATGAGAAGACCCGTGTATCTGGAAGCGCCACGGCAGGGGTGGCAGCGGCTAAGCGTTTCCTGCGGCAGATTGAAGACGATATGACCCCGGATGACGACGACGTTTACGAACCGGCCGAAGGAGGTCCGAGTAAAGAAGAACAGAATGCCGTTGAGGATTTGATCGTCGACGAACTGGCACTTGAGACGGCCTTCGAGGGCAATCGGTTTGGTGATCTCCAACGATTTGCTGATCACAAGAACAAAGCCAATTATAACGGCACGGAGTGGTTCGCATGGAAAATCGCGCGTCGCGGTGTAGATTTGGCTCCGTATGAAGATCCCAGCCAGAAAGATGATGCACTTTATCAGAAGTTGCTGAATAAATCGAACTGGTACTTACCGAATCCTTGATAAAAACATCGCAGGATAGAAAGAAGGCGGATGGCATGAGGCTGTCCGTCTTCTTTGTTTTTTGGAAAGCGCGTTAAAGCGTCTTTGCCCTTTCGCCGGAGGGCTCAGATATGGAGTCTTAAACCGAGTGATTAAAGGAGGTGGCAGTATGAATGATATTAAACATCTATTTTTTAGATGGGTTTCAACCATTATGTCAGTAAACTTTACTATTTTTGCGTTAATAATAGAACGTAGAATATGAAATTTACGGCGGAGCAAATAGCGGAGTGCTTGCACGGCGAAGTGGAAGGCGACAAGAATATAAGTGTTTACACGTTTGTGAAGATAGAGGAAGGTAAGCCCGGTGCTATCTCTTTTTTGGCCAATCCAAAGTATGAGCACTTCTTATATGAGACACAGTCTTCCATCGTGCTTGTCAATAGGGATTTTGTTCCTGCTCATCCCGTCAAGGCTACTTTAATCAGGGTGGAGAACGCTTATTCCGCCATTGCTACGCTTCTGACGATATATGAGCAGACTATCCAAAAGCGTGAAGGAATCAGTGCCTTGGCGTATATTGATGAAACAGCGCGCGTCGGAGAGCATTGCTACGTCGCCCCATTCGCTTATATCGGTAAAAATGTGGAAATCGGCGCCGGCTCACAGGTGTACGCTCATGTTGTGTTGGAAGAGAATGTGACGGTTGGACAAGGCTGTACGATTTATCCCAATGTGAGCGTATATCACGATTGTCATATCGGGAATAGAGTGATTCTTCATTCCGGATGCGTGGTCGGGGCCGACGGCTTTGGTTTTGCACCCACTTCCACGGGATATGAAAAGATTCCGCAGATAGGCGGTGTGACAATAGAAGACGACGTTGAGGTCGGGGCCAACACCTGTGTCGACCGTTCGACGATGGGGGCCACAGTCATACGCCGTGGTGTGAAATTAGATAATTTAGTGCAGATTGCGCACAACTGTGAAGTGGGTGAGCATACTGTGATGTCCGCCCAAGTCGGAGTGGCCGGTTCCACTAAGATCGGTAAGTGGTGTATGTTCGGAGGACAAGTCGGCATTGCCGGTCACGCGGAAATTGGCGATAATGTCCGTTCGGGCGCGCAAGCCGGAATTGCAGGCAGTTTGAAGCGAGGTCACACCACCGTACAGGGCTCTCCTGCGATAGAAGCGCATAATTTTGCCCGTTCAAGTGTGGTGTATAAGAAGTTGCCCGAGATGTACGCACAGTTGAACCGTCTCCAAAAGGAACTTGAAACATTAAAAAAACAATTAGAAAAATAATCCCCATGCTGAAACAAACAACATTAAAAGGTAGTTTCTCATTATTCGGTAAGGGACTTCATACGGGATTGCAGTTGACGGTAACGTTTAATCCCGCTCCGGAAAATTTTGGGTATAAGATAAAGCGTATAGACTTGGAGGGCGAGCCTGTTATTGAGGCCATCGCAGAAAACGTCATTGAGACATCGCGCGGAACGGTATTGGCCAAAGGTGATGTGCGATGCAGTACGGTTGAGCATGGTATGGCAGCTCTTTATGCTATGGGTATAGATAACTGCCTCATCACGGTGAATGGCCCTGAATTCCCGATACTTGAAGGTAGTGCGCGCCGTTATGTGGATGGAATAAAGCAAGTGGGGATAGAAGAGCAAAATGCCCCGAAGGACGTATATGTGATTAAGAAAAAAATAGAGGTGAAGGATGAAGCCTCCGATTCTTCAATCATTATACTGCCAGATGATAAATTCTCGATTACGGCGATGATTTCGTTCGATTCGCAGTATCTGAGTAGCCAGTTCGCGACGTTGGACGATATGGAAAAGTTCGACGAAGAGATCGCGTCGGCCCGTACATTCGTTTTTGTCCGCGAGATTGAGCCCTTGTTGAAAGCCGGTTTGATAAAAGGCGGTGATTTGGATAATGCGATTGTTATCTATGAGCGCCAAATCTCTCAGGATGATTTAGACAAGCTGGCGGATTATATGAAGGTCGAGCATAAGGATGCGACTAAGTTAGGCTATATTAATGATAAGCCGCTTGTCTGGTATAATGAGCCGGCGCGTCATAAGTTGCTTGATATTGTAGGCGACATGGCCCTGATTGGGCGGCCTATAAAGGGGCGTATCATAGCTACCCGTCCAGGACATACAATCAATAACAAGTTCGCGCGACAAATTCGTCGTGAAATCCGTGCCCATGATATTCAAGCGCCCAATTACGATTGTAATGAGCCTCCATTGATGGACGTAAATCGAATTCGGGAGTTGCTTCCTCATCGTTATCCGATGCAGTTGGTCGACAAGGTGATAAGTATAGGTGCCAACTATATAGTGGCCGTAAAGAACGTGACTACCAACGAACCTTTCTTTCAAGGTCATTTCCCTCAGGAACCCGTTATGCCCGGCGTTTTACAGATAGAGGCAATGGCACAAGCCGGAGGATTGTTGGTGTTGAACTCAGTCGAAGAGCCAGAGCGTTGGAGCACGTACTTTTTGAAAATCGATGGGGTGAAGTTCCGCCAAAAAGTAGTTCCGGGCGATACGCTTATTTTTAAGGTAGAGTTGCTGGCACCATTGCGTCATGGCATTTCTTCGATGAAAGGTTTTGCTTTCGTAGGGGAGAAAGTCGTTTGTGAAGCAACGTTTACAGCGCAAATCGTGAAAAACAAATAAGACATGAGCAAGATTAGTCCTTTAGCTTATATAAATCCTAATGCTGTCATTGGTGAGAATTGCGAGATTGGCCCTTTTTGTTATATCGATGAGGGCGTTGTTATTGGTGATAACAATGTGCTGATGAATAACGCCACGCTTTTATACGGTACGCGTATGGGAAACGGAAATACTGTCTTTCCCGGTGCGGTCATAGGGGCAATTCCACAAGATTTGAAATTCAAGGGCGAGGATACAACGGCAGAGATTGGCGATAATAATACTATCCGTGAAAATGTGACCATTAACCGAGGCACGGCGGCTAAGGGGAAAACCGTGGTCGGGAGCGGAAATCTCTTTATGGAAGCCGTACATATTGCCCACGATGCCATGGTGGGAGACGGATGTATAGTAGGTAATACTACCAAGCTGGCAGGTGAAGTTAAGGTAGATGATTATGCAATTATCAGTGCCTCTGTTTTAATTCATCAGTTTTGTCGAATTGGAAGTTATGTAATGATTGGTGGCGGCACACGAACAGGGCAGGACGTACCGCCTTTTGTCATGGCAGCTCGAGAACCCGTTGCTTTTTGCGGTCTCAACGTCGTGGGGCTTCGTCGTCGTGGATTTAGCTCAGAAATGATTGAAAACATTCATTCGGCTTACCGCTTGCTCTATCAGCGGGGGAAGTTGCGCGATGAGTGTCTTGCGGAAATAGAACACCAAGTTCCCATGAGTGAGGAAATTCAATATATTCTTGATTTTGTACGTACTTCAAAGCGAGGAATTATTAAGTAATAAGGTTTTGCAATATGCTGTTCAGAATAAAACTCATATCCGATGAAGTCGAGAATTTCTTGCGAGAATACTTGATCGAGGATGACGCTACCTTTTTGGACCTGAATGGTCTGATTTTGACTTCGTGCGGTTATCCGGATGATCAAATCACGTCTTTTTATCTATGTGATGAGGAGTGGGAGAGAAAGAAGCAGATTACGCGTGAGGATATGAGCCTTGACAAGGATACGTCATTTGAAGAGGATATCTATGTCATGGGTACAACGAGATTAAACGAACTGATAGAAGACGAAGACCAAAAATTGGAATTTGTTTTTGATCCGTTTGCCGAGCGTGTTTTTTATTTAGATGTGGTGGAAATCATTCCTACTTGCCGTATCGATAAACCGGAGGTCCTGCGTTCTGTGGGCGCAGCGCCTAAGCAAGTGGAGAGTTTCCCAAACCTTGAAATCACACCCAAAGCCAATACGACTGTATCAGATGATATGGAAGAGGATGAATTTTATGGTAGCGATTCATACAATAGTGACGAGTTCGACCCTGAAGGCTTTGAGGTATCCAGTGAGGTTAATGAGTAAGTCCTTCTACGCTTATTTTACCGCAGTAGCGTGAAGACCTTATTTGTTTTATTAGGCCCAACAGGTGTGGGAAAGACTGAACTCAGCTTACAGATAGCTGAGTTTTTGCATATACCGATAGTAAATGCTGATTCACGTCAACTATACCGTGACCTTCCTATCGGCACAGCGGCACCAACTGCAACGGAACAAGCTCGGGTGCGTCACTATTTTGTGGGAACTTTGGCCTTAACTGACTATTATAGTGCTGCTCGTTATGAGGCAGAAGCGTTACATGTGTTGAAACATCTATTTACGCAACATGATGTAGCTTTGCTTTCGGGCGGTTCTATGCTTTATATTGATGCCGTGTGTCGTGGAATAGATGATATGCCTTCGGTAGATGACGAAACACGTGCCAGTGTCTTATCGCGTTTGGAGCAGTTTGGTTTAGATGCCCTTTGTGCTGAATTAAAGTTGCTGGATCCCGTTTATTACGCACAGTGCGATTTGCGTAACACGAAGCGAGTGGTTCACGCGTTGGAACTTTGTTATATGACCGGCCGCCCTTATTCCTCATTTCGTTTGCGGGCGACTCCCCCAAGACCGTTCCGAATCGTTAAGATAGGGCTGCATCGGGAGCGTGCGGAACTGTATGACCGTATTAATCGTCGCGTGGATTCCATGATCGAGCAGGGATTTCTTGATGAAGCACGCCGGGTCTTTCCTTATCGCGGAACAAACGCATTGAATACCGTAGGATATAAGGAACTGTTCCGTTATTTTGACGGCGATTGGACGTTGGATGCGGCCTTGGATAGAATTCGTCGTAACACTCGGGTCTATTCTCGCAAACAGATGACATGGTTTCGGAAAGACGATGACATAACATGGTTCTCACCTTCCGATACGGCACGAATAAGAAATTTTATTATAAATCACGTTGAGGCAAAAGGCTAAATACTTACTTTTGCCTGCATAAAGTAATGCGTATGGCTAAAAATAATCAGAGCGTTGTAGCAAAAATCATGTCTTTCTTTTGCTGGCTCGGTCGCAAGATAAAAAGTGCTTGGAATAGTTATTTGAATTTATATCGCGGTACGCCGTGGTATAAGAAACTGACGGCAATCGTACTCTCGTTTTTGGCTTTTGTCGTTTTTTATATTTTTGCCGTGTCTGTCAATTTGTTTTGGTTGTTTGGGAAGTCCCCTTCCATTCATAGCATCATGCATCCTCGTACGGCGGCGGCATCAGAGATTTTCAGTGAAGACAGCGTGCTCATCGGTCGCTTTTTTAATGAGAACCGCCAGCCGGTGCCCTATGACTCAATCAATCCGGTGTTTTTCAATGCGCTTATTTCCACGGAGGATGAGCGTTTCTATCGTCATCACGGTATAGATTTCCAAGGTCTTGTCGCTGCGGTGAAAGATGCTTTTCACGGCAAGGCGCGTGGCGCGTCGACCATCACGCAGCAGTTGGTGAAAAATATGTTCCGTGTTCGGACGGAATACTCGACCGGTCTATTGGGGTATATCCCCGGAGTGAAAATACTCGTGATGAAGAGCAAGGAAATGATTTTGGCCGTCGAATTGGAAATGTTTTATTCCAAGAAAGAAATCCTTAACATGTACGCCAATACCGTAGATTTCGGGTCTAATGCGTTCGGCATCAAGACGGCGGCCAAGACTTACTTTGATACTACGCCGTCTCGGCTTAAACCGGAGGAGGCTGCCGTACTGGTCGGACTTTTGAAAGCGACATCGGCCTACAATCCGCGAATTAATCCCGAAAATAGTCTGAGGCGACGCAATACCGTGCTCGACAATATGTATACGCACGGTCATTTAACAGCGTCCGAATGCGATTCGTTGAAGGAATTACCTATCGATTTGAAGTTTAAGGTTGAGTCTGTTTACGATGGGAAAGCCTTGTATTTTCGGGAGGCTGTGGCCGATTACCTGAAAGAGAAGTTGCCGGATGTCGATCTCTATTCAGACGGTTTGAAGATCTACACCACGTTGAACATGCGGATGCAGAAGTATGCCGAGGAGGCTGTCAACAAACAAATGCGTATTGTTCAGCGAAACTTCAAGAACCATTGGGGAAAACGTGCACCGTGGGTGGATGAGAACGGACGGGAAATACCGAATTTCATCGAGGATTTGGCTGAACGTACCGATGCCTATAAAATGTTACAGGCCCGATATCCGGACGAACCGGATTCTGTGATGTATTATATGAACCTGCCGCATCCTGTAAAGCTTTTCACCTATGATGGACCGAAGACAGAAGTGATGAGTTCGATGGACTCCATTCGTTATATGGTGCGTTTCATGCATACCGGTTTCGTCGCGATGGAGCCGGAAAACGGTCATGTGAAAGTGTGGGTCGGTGATATTGATTTCCAAGCTTGGAAATACGATAAGGTGACCGCTATGCGGCAGCCCGGTTCCACTTTTAAGCTCTTCGTATACACCGAAGCGATGAATCAGGGGATGACACCCGCCGACCGTGTTCGTGATGAATTCATCAGCATGGAGGTTTATGATGCTAAGAAGAAAGAGACGACCTTGTGGCAGCCTCACAATGCCAACGGGCATTTCTCAGGAGACTCCATACCGTTGCGTGCAGCTTTTGCCCGAAGCATCAATACGGTTGCGGTCAAGCTCGGCCAACGCGTCGGCATCGCCCGTGTGGCTCAGACGGCTCACGAAATGGGCATCAAGTCGCCGCTTGACGAAACGCCTTCGTTGGCGCTTGGTTCGAGCGATGTCAACCTGCTGGAAATGGTGAATGCGTATGCCACAGTGGCAAACAACGGACGCCATGTCGAACCGGTTTTAGTGACCCGGGTGCTCGATCGTGACGGTGAGGTGATTTATGAAGCCGCAGAAGAGGCAGAGCAGGTCATTCCCTACCGTTCTGCATTCTTCATGCAGCAGTTGCTTCGTGCCGGAGTGTATGACGGCGGGGGCACATCGCAGTCTTTGCGTTCGTATGTGGGCCGATATGCCGATAAGGTTGATTTCGGCGGAAAGACCGGAACGTCAAACAATCATTCAGATGCGTGGTTCATCGGAACCACTCCCGGACTGGTCGGTGGAGCGTGGGTCGGGGGTGAGTACCGTAGCATTCACTTCCGCACCGGGGCACTTGGTCAAGGCAGCCGCACGGCCTTGCCCATCTTCGGCTATTTCATGGAGCGGGTGCTCGACGACCCTGCGTTCCATAACAAGTATGCGAGGAAATATGATAAGGCGCAAGAGGATATCCCTGCGTCACTCTATGAGGTGTATTACGCTCCTGTCCGGGTCGATACGGATACCATAGCTGTTGATACGCTCGACTCGCTTGCTGTGGACACTTTGCATGGCGTCCGTGGTTTTGACACGAATGGTAATCCTCATCAAGGTTTCGGCTCTCGTCCTGAGGGAGGTGCGATGGATAACGGTGGGAAGGGGGAACCTTCGTCC
>USCX01000003.1 GCA_900553285.1 uncultured Prevotella sp. | reverse complement strand
GTGGACGAGCGTATTGGCCAGAGTCAGATAAGTCAGGGCCGCACGGTTCACGTCGGGCCCGAAATATTTCCCGCGGCTGTCGAACTCCGTATAACCGTGATGGCGGTATATCATCGAAGTAACGCCGTCAAAACGGAAACCGTCGAAACGAAATTCGTCCAGCCAGTATTTGATATTCGACAGCAAAAAATGCCTGACCTGCGGCTTGCTGTAATCGAACAGCTTGGAGTCCCAATAAGGTTGATATCCCTCCTCGCCGGACGGCGAGTATTGGCAGTCGGTACCGTCGAGCCCGTTCAGCCCCTCGTTCAGATTCTTGACGTAATGCGCATGTACCAAATCCATGACCACGGCCAGGTCGAGCGCATGGGCGCTTCGGATGAGAGCCTTGAGTTCCTCCGGCATTCCGAAACGCGACGAAGGGGCGAAAAAACTCGATACGTGGTAACCGAAACTGCCGTAATAGGGATGCTCCTGGATGGCCATGATTTGCAGGCAGTTGTATCCGTCCTTGACTATGCGGGGCAAGACGTTTGTGCGGAACTCGTCGTACGTTCCTACCTTTTCGGCATCTTGGGCCATGCCTATGTGGCATTCGTAAATGAGGAGGGGATTACGTTTGGGGCGGAATGTTTTTTTCTTAAACACATAGGGCTTTTCTGGAATCCACACCTGTGCGCTGAATATCTTGGTGGTTTCATCTTGCACTACGCGTTGGCACCACGCTGGTATACGTTCGCCTTCACCACCGTCCCAGTGGACTTTCATCTTGTAGAGGTCTCCGTGTTTGAGCGCTTTGAGCGGAAGTCTGATTTCCCAGTTTCCTGTTCCCTTGATGCGCTTCAATCGGTATTTCTCGTCCTCTTTCCAATCATTGAAGTCGCCGATAAGATAGATGTCCGTGGCATGGGGGGCCCATTCTCGGAATACCCAGGACTTTTCTTCGGCGTGCAGTCCGAAATACAGGTAACCGTCGGCAAAGTGGGATAGTGCTCCTGTGCCGTTCGTCAGTTCGTTGATTTTGGCTATCGCATGGTTGTGACGTCCTTCGATAGCGTCGTTGAAAGGCAACAGCCACTGATCATTTTTGACCAGTTTAAGCAGTTTGGGTTTCGGTGTGCTTGGTTTGCGTACCATGGGTGTAATTAGATTATAAGGTGTTTTGGAGTTTTCTACTGCGTGATACGGCCGTTTTTGTATGTCCCTTTCCGGATGACATTGCCGTTGGCGTCGCGTTCTACGAACGGTCCGTCTTTCTCTCCGTTTTTGTAGAAGCCCTCGAAGCGGGTACCGTCTTTTCGGACCTCGATGAACTTGCCATTCTTTTCCCCTTTCGAGAACGTGCCTTTGTATTTCTCGCCTGAAGCAAGGTGGAGGATTCCCTCGCCGTCCATTTGGTTTTCTTTCCAGTCGCCCGTATAGGTGTCACCGTTTTTCCACTTATACGTACCGCGGCCGTTGCGGTTATTGTTTTTCCATTGGCCGTTGTAAACGGCCTTGTCTTTCCAGGTGAAAGTGCCCTCGCCGTCTTGCTCGCCATTGAGGAAATGCCCGACGTAGGTGTCGCCGTTTGCAAAAGTGAATATGCCTTCGCCAGTACGTTCCCCTTGTACGTAGTCGCCTTCATAGACATCGCCGTTGCGGAATTTGTAAATGCCTTTCCCGTTTTGGATGTCGTCTTTCCATTCACCGGTGTATACGTCGCCGTCGGCATAATGGAAAGAGCCTTGACCATTGCGTTGGTTGTTTTCCCACATTCCCTTGTAGTACGACCCGTCGTTCCAGTCGAATACGCCTGAGCCGCTTTTCTGGTCGTTCATCCATTCTCCCTTATAGTATGCGCCGTTCGCATAGGTATATGTTCCCTTTCCGCAGCGCATGTCGTCTTCCCATTCGCCTTTATACACGTCTCCGTTGTAGTAATACATTGTGCCCATGCCGTGTTGGTAATCTCGAAACCACAGGCCCTCGTATCGGTTGTTGTTCCGGAAATAGAAAGTACCCTTTCCGTGCTGGTGATCTTGAAACCATTGTCCTTCATAGCGCTCACCGTCTGTAAAGGTGTAGACTCCGTAACCTTGGCGTTTGCCTTTGACGTATTCGCCTTCGTAAGTGTCGCCGTTCTTGAAGATGGTGCGCCCCTTTCCGTTGGGCTTGTTGTTCATAAGTTCGCCGCTGTACACTGCGCCGTCTTTGAATGTATAGCTGCCTACTCTCATTTTTTGTCCGAAAGCAGTCAGACTGAAAACGAAAACTGAAATAAGGCTAATGGATAAGGTCTTGAACGTCATGTGGAGTGAAGGGAATGGAAGTGTGATTATGATTGTGAATGGAGAAACTGCTCTGCGCGTTCGAGGTCGGCTGGCGTATCAATGCCAATGGTCGCGGTTTCCGTCTGCCCCACCGTGATGGTGAAGCCTGCCTGCAACCATCGGAGCTGTTCGAGCGATTCAGCTATTTCGAGCTGCGACTGGGGAAGCCGGGTAAGCTGGCCGAGAATTTCTGCACGGTAGGCGTAGAGGCCGATGTGCTTATAATAGGTATGATGAGCCGCCCATTCGCTTTGTTCCTTACCGCGCAGATACGGAATGACAGAGCGGCTGAAATAGAGTGCGTGTGACTGACTGTCGAGTACGACTTTCGGACTGTTGGGGTTGGCCAGCACATTCCACGGCGTATCGTTCGGAAAGGGCATGACCAGCGTGGCGATGTCTGTTTCGGGAGTACGGAAACACTCGCGTACCGTTTGCAATTGGGTGTCGGCTATGAAGGGCTCGTCACCTTGCACATTGACTACGACGTCGAAATCATGGCCTATTTTTTCATAGGCTTCGAAACAGCGGTCTGTGCCGCTTTTGTGGTTGGGACTGGTCATGACTGCACGTCCGCCGAAATGTGTTACGCAGTCGTGGATACGCTCGTCGTCTGTGGCGACGTACACCGCGTCGAAAGTTTTTCTTACGCGTTCGTAAACCCGTTGTATGATGGGCAGTCCGCCAAGCCGTGCCAAAGGCTTGCCCGGGAAGCGGGTCGATGCATAGCGTGCGGGTATGATGGCGATGAACTTCATAATTCAAAGTGTTTATTCGAATATATAGTCAATCCCGTTCGTGCTTTCGTCAGGGATGGAATCCGTTTTTCCCGAAGTGAGGGGTGCATCCGAGCAGAGATTGAAATCCTTGGGGATGTGGAACGCTTCGTCCTGTCGGTAGCCCAAAGACTTATCACGGTACACCTTGATCATGTAATACGCCCAGATGGGAAGGGCAGACGAGGCACCTTGACCATATTGCATACTGTTGAAGTGGATGTCCCGGTCTTCTCCTCCGACCCAGCAGGCACTGACGAGGCGCGGCGTGAAACCGACGAACCAGCCGTCGGAATTGTTGTTGGTCGTTCCTGTCTTACCGCCGATGGGGGCTTTCAGATGGTATTTGAAGCGAATGCGGCCGCCTGTACCTCCGTCAATGACGGCTTGGAGCATATCGACCATCCGATAAGAACTTTCGGCGCTGATGACTTCGTTCATGCGGGGTTGGAACCGGGCCAGCACATTTCCTTGGTTGTCTTCTATCCGGGTGACAAAAATGGGAGCGCAGCGGATGCCGCGGTTGACGAATGCCGTGTAGGCGCTGGCCATTTCCGATACGGATATATCGCATGATCCCAAGCAGAGGGCCAGCGAAGGATGGATCTCCCTGTTCATTATGCCGAATTCGTGTAACAGGGCGGCGAAACGGTTGCCCGTGGGGTCGATGTCGTGCATCAAGGCGGCCGATATCCAGTTGTTCGAACGGGAGAGACCCCATTTGAGCGTGACAAGCTGGCCATAGCGCGAACGGCTGGCGTTTCTGGGCGTCCAAGGGCGTCCGGCCACGTAATACGTGCGCTGTAAGTTCATGATTTCGTCGCATGGGGTGTATCCGTCCTGCATGGCGAGCGCATAAAGGAACGGCTTGATGGTCGAACCCACCTGTCGGCGGCCGGACATGCACATGTCGTATTGGAAATGAGAATAGTCGAGACCTCCGACGTAGGCTTTTACGTAGCCGTTGGTCGGGTCCATTGAGAAGAATGCCGCGCGCAGAAACGATTTGTAGTAGAGAATCGAATCCATAGGGGTCATGACGGTATCGACGTCCCCGTGGTAGGAATAGACCGTCATGGGCACGCTTGTCTGAAAGGACTGCCGTATTTCGTCTTCACTTGCCCCCGATGCTTTCATGGCGCGGTAGCGGTCGCTCTGCCGCATCGATTTGTCAAGAATCTTTTTTACTTCCGCGCGGGTCAGTGCGTTCGAGTACGGGTAGGCCGGTGAGTCCTTTTTCTGCCTTTCAAAGAGAGGTTGGAGGTAATAGGCCACGTGGCCGCGCACCGACTCTTCGGCATAGCGTTGCATGCGTGAGTCGATGGTGGTGTATATCTTTAATCCGTCGGTGTAGATGTTATAAGGTGAGCCGTCCCGCTTGAAGTTTTTGTTGCACCAGCCATAGAGGGGGTCTCGTTCCCATGCGATGGAGTCTTCGTAGTATTGTTGCTGCTGCCAGACATGATAATCGGCTGGGTCGGGGCGTTTGGCCATCAGGAAACGGCGCAGGAACTCCCTCAGGTATGTGGCGCTTCCGTCTTTATGGTCAGTCCGGTGAAAATTGAGGGTGAGCGGCTCGGCACTGAGTGCGGCGTATTCGGCGTCGGTCAGGTAGCCAGCCTTGGCCATTTGCGACAAAACGACGTTGCGACGGTCGCGGCACCGTTCCGGAAAACGTACGGGATTGTAGAGCGACGGGTTTTTGCACATGCCTATCAGGGTGGCCGACTCGTTAATGGTCAAGTCTTTCGGCAGCTTCCCGAAATAGGTGCTTGCTGCAGTTTTGATACCTACCGCGTTATGCAGGAAATCGAAGTAGTTCAGATAGAGGGTAAGTATCTCTTCCTTGGTATACTGTCGCTCCAATTCGACGGCAATGACCCACTCGATGGGCTTTTGAAGAAGGCGTTCGGTCGAACTGGATGCCGTGGAGGAATAGAGCTGTTTGGCCAACTGTTGCGTGATGGTACTTCCGCCGCCTGCTCCCCGGTTCCCGAAAATGCCGCGTTTGACGACGGCGCGCCCAAGCGCACGTACGTCAATACCAGAGTGCCGCTCGAAGCGTACATCTTCCGTAGCGATCAGTGCGTCGAAAAGATGCGGCGAAATTTCGTCGTAGTCCACAAATATGCGGTTCTCACTGCGCGACCATGTGCCCAACAGCTTTCCGTCGGTCGAAATGATTTGTGAGGCGAAACGGCTAATTGGGGTTTGAAGTTCCTCGAGCGGGGGCATGTAGCCTATCCACCCCTTGGCAATGGCTGCGAAAAAAGCAGTTGCCAAACCGACAACTATCACAAAGCATACCCAAAGGAAACAAATGAACTTTTTTCTCATGTTTTATAGGGGTGAAGGGCGGACGCAGCGGAACGCGTCTGCAAACTTACGCAATTTCTTTTGTTTTCAAGACGATGTTCGTCTTTTTTCGGAATTATTGGGGACACTTTATGGCCCTTGCGCTGAGGCGTTCTTCATTCGTCTGCCGATTTTCCAAGGCCTGCCGGGATGGAAGCCGGGTGGGGAATACAACGGGCGCAGTGGTAGAATTTCTCATCGCTGTCCCAGTTCTTTCCGTCGCACTGACTGGAAAAAAACGTCAGGCTGCCTCAAAGGGCTGTCAAGGAACGCATTTTGTTCCGGAAGGCGAGGGATTTTCCGAGTTTTTCCGTATTTTTGCCTGTATTATTTGAAGAGTAGATGATTGAAATGACAGCACAAACGAAAATAACCATTAAGGACGAAGCACTGCGCGCAGCGGCGGCCGAGGGCATGGATACATTTATCCAGCTTTTCGTGGACAGGATGGCCGACGCGGTCGGAGGAGAGCTGAACGCTGAGGCGTTAGCTTGTCTGAATGCTTCGCAAATTACGCTTTGGGGCTATGTCATCCTGCGTAATGAACTGATGGACGGTGGTTGCGTCCAGCTTATTCATAACGGGTATGGTGATTTCTTTTTTCGCAATCCCTTTGCCCGGGCCATGCGGCAGTGGGGCGTGTCCGAACTGGCCACTTTCATCAATCGGGCCAAGCGGCTTTGTGCACGCTACGGGGCAGAATTGACCCGTGAGTGTTCCGATGAGGAATTCATGGCGCTGTTTGAGCGCTTCCCGGCTTTTGACGAGCTGGACGATTATTTCGTCGAGCACGAGGAAGAATTTACCGAAGCTGTGGCCCGCTATGTGGATGATCACGTTGAGGAGTTCGCCGTGGTCGAGGCTTAGGCCCGAATGGAAAGCAGGTGCAGTCAGTTGTACAAAACAAAGGAAAAATGGCGAAGAGCATAAAAACAGGACGGGTGCAGATTAAAAATCGCCGGGCGGAGTATGATTATCTGGTCGTCGACCGGTTGACGGCGGGAGTCGTTCTGACCGGGACCGAGGTGAAGAGCATTCGTGCAGGCAAAGCCAGCCTTGTCGATACGTTCTGCTATATTCATCAAGGCGAAATCTGGGTAAAAAACATGTACGTGGCCGAATACGATTTCGGATCGTATAACAATCACGCCACGCGGCGTGACCGCAAGTTGCTTCTGAACAAGAAAGAAATCCGACAGTTGGAGAACGATACGCAGGCGCCGGGCTTCACAATCGTTCCTCTGAAACTCTTTTTTAACGCAGACGGTCGCGTAAAAATGGAGATAGGCCTGTGTCGGGGAAAGAAGGAGTACGATAAACGGCAGTCGATCAAGGAAAAAGACGACCGCCGGGAAATCGAACGGGCAATGAAACATTATTGACAGAAAAAGACATTAGATCCATGCGAAGTATGTATGAAATCATCCGCCAGCGCATCATGGTGCTTGACGGCGCGATGGGAACGATGATTCAGCGTTACGCCCCGCAGGAGGCAGACTATCGCGGAACGCGATTTGCCCACGTGTCTGTTCCACAAAGGGGCAACAATGATTTGCTGACGCTGACGCGTCCGGACATCATCGCCGACATTCATCGCAAGTATCTGGAAGCTGGCGCTGATATTATTGAGACCAATACGTTCAGCGCCCAGCGGATTTCAATGGCAGACTATGGTTTGGATGATATCTGTCCGGAATTGAACCGCGAGGCCGCTCGCTTGGCGCGAAGACTGGCGGATGAGTTTTCGTCAGCCGACAAGCCGCGTTTCGTGGCCGGTTCAATGGGGCCTACGAACAAGACCTGTTCGATGAGTCCCGACGCCGCCGACCCGGCCTTGCGTGTCTTGACCTACGATGACTTGTTCGAGGCCTATGAGGAGCAAGCCACGGCTTTGTTGGAGGGAGGCGTGGATGCCATCTTGGTGGAGACTGTTTTCGACACGCTCAATGCCAAGGCTGCTCTCGACGCGGCGCAACAAAGCATGAAGCGTGTGGGGCGGACCGTCCCCTTGATGCTTTCAGCCACTTTGGCTGACAAGGGAGGCCACACCTTGTCCGGGCAGACTTTGGGCGCTTTCCTGGCTTCGGTCAGCCACGTTCCTTTGTTTTCCATAGGCTTGAACTGCTCGTTCGGCGCCGCCGAGATGAAGCCCTTCCTGGCTCAGCTGGCGGCCGAAGCGCCGTTTTTCATATCCGCCTATCCCAACGCCGGCCTCCCGAACGCCATGGGCACGTACGACCAGACCCCGGACGAAATGGCGGACGAAATGCGGACGCTCATAACGGATGGGCTTGTCAACATCGTGGGAGGATGCTGTGGAACCACAGATGAATATATAGCCCGTTATGCAGACCTCATCCGAAGACCCGACGGTTCTTATGTTTCCCCCCGCGTTCCGCCGGAGCGTCCGCATGTGCTTTCTTTGGCCGGTCTTGAACGTTTGGACGTAACGCCAGAACGTAATTTCGTTAACATCGGTGAACGCTGCAACGTGGCCGGCTCGCGCAAGTTCCTGCGTCTTATTCAGGAAAAGAAGTATGACGAAGCGGTCAGCATCGCCCGGCATCAAGTAGAGAGTGGCGCTCAAATCATAGACATCAATATGGATGACGGCCTGCTTGATGCAGAACACGAAATGGTTCATTTCTTGAATTTGCTGGCGGCCGAGCCGGCGGTGGCCCGCGTGCCGTTCATGGTCGATTCCTCCCGGTGGGAGGTTGTTCGGGCGGCGTTACGCTGCATCCAAGGCAAGTGCGTTGTCAATTCCATTTCGTTGAAGGAAGGCGAAGAACTGTTTCTTGCCCATGCCGCCGAGGCACACCGTTTCGGCGCAGCGGTCGTGGTGATGGCTTTCGACGAGCAGGGTCAGGCGGACACGTATGGACGTCGCATTGAGATTTGCGGTCGGGCATACCGCTTGCTGACTGAAAAAGCCGGTTTGCCCCCGGAGGACATTATCTTCGATCCCAACGTATTGGCGATATGTACGGGCATGGCGGAGCACGACGGCTATGCAGCCGATTTCATCCGCGCGACAGCCTGGATACGGAAAAATCTTCCTGGTGCACATGTCAGTGGGGGCGTGAGCAATCTTTCTTTTGCTTTCCGCGGTAATAATTACGTGCGGGAAGCCATGCACGCCGTTTTCCTTTATCATGCCATTGCTGCGGGGATGGATATGGGAATAGTCAATCCGGCGATGTCCGTGGCCTATGATGACATTCCGGCGGAACTTCTTCATCTTATAGAGGATGCCGTATTGAACCGTTGTCCTGGCGCGTCTGACAGACTCATTGCCGAGGCAGAACGTCTGAAAGACGAAAAGACGGGGCAGGACATAGGGAGTGCGTCCGACACTGCAAGTTGGCGTAACCAGCCCGTTGAGCAGCGCTTGGCGTACGCTCTGATAAAAGGAAACGACGATTATCTCGACGCCGACCTCGAAGAAGCATTGCCTCGTTATGCTCATGCTGTCGATCTCATCGAAGGTCCCCTCATGGACGCCATGAATCGCGTCGGCGACCTTTTCGGAGAGGGCAAAATGTTTCTGCCTCAAGTGGTCAAGACCGCCCGCACGATGAAGCGTGCCGTTGCATATCTTCAACCCTATATCGAAAAAGAGCGTGTGACCGGGAAAAAAGCAGGTAAAGTGCTGGTCGCCACTGTGAAAGGGGACGTTCATGACATTGGCAAGAACATCGTGTCCGTCGTTCTGGCTTGCAACAATTATGAGATAGTGGATCTCGGTGTGATGTGTCCGGCAGAAAAAATTGTCGAGGTGGCTCAGAAAGAACACGTCGACATCGTGGGGCTGAGCGGGCTGATTACACCGAGCCTCGACGAAATGGTGAACACCGTGACTGCCATGCAGGCAGCCGGCTTACGCCTCCCGGTTGTTTTGGGAGGCGCCACAACGAGCCGTTTGCATACCGCTTTGAAAATAGCTCCGGCGTATTCCGGACCAGTGGTATGGACGAAAGATGCCTCGCAGGTAGTGCCTGTCGTGGCTAAGTTGCTGAATGCCAAAATCCGTCCTCAGTTTGAAGCGGAGGTGCGCGCTGAATATGCGGCATTGTGCGAGAAACAAGGCAGGCAGCAGGCCCGCGTCGATCCGCTTGACAAGGCACGCGAGAACAGACTGAGATTATTTTGAAAAGAAACACCCCTTCAATCGTTATTTGTCATGAAAACAGCTGTCATCAATCTGCATCATTTTCGCATGTTGAACGAAACTCCGCGCCAGAGGAACGTCTTTTGGTGCGTCCTTCTGGCGTTTTTCTTCGTCCCGTTCGTGGCAAGCGCTTTCATCGGCGTCGCGGACGGTCACTTTGTCCGTGACGGCAAACCATACTACTACGTGGGTACGAATCTTTGGTACGCACCCATTCTTGCTTCTGAGGGACAAGGCGGCGACAGAGCCCGTCTGGCCCGGGAGCTCGATCGGCTTCACCGGATGGGCGTCGATAATCTGCGTATTCTTGTCGGGGCAGATGCGGGAAGTGACAGTGCCAATTATGTACGTCCCTGCCTGCAAGAACGCCCCGGTGTGTTGAACGACACCTTACTTCGTGGTCTCGATTACCTGCTTGTGGAAATGAAAAAGCGCAATATGGTCGGCGTGTTCTACCTGACGAATTCCTGGGATTGGAGCGGCGGTTATGGTTTCTATCTTAACCAGACCGGTCATGGGCAATCGCCTCATTCCTCAGGCGAAGGGTACAACAATTACGTGAAGTACGCGTCGGCCTTTTCCCTCGATGAAAAAGCGCAGGAACTGTATTACGATTTCGTAAGGTCGATAGTGAGTCGGACCAACACGATCACCGGTATGCCCTATGCCGATGATCCCACGATTATGTCTTGGCAGATTTGTAATGAGCCCCGTGCGTTCAGCAAGGAAGGAAAGGAAGGTTTCGCCCGGTGGATACGGAAAACCGCAGCACTCATCAAAGAACTTGATCCGAACCACTTGGTGTCTACGGGCAGCGAAGGATACTATGGCTGTGAAAGCGACAAGGATTTGTGTGAGCGCATTCATAATGACATGAACATTGACTATTATACCATTCACATCTGGCCGCGGAACTGGCAGTGGGTGGCTGCGGACAGGCTCTTGGAGGATCTTCCTAATGCCAATCTCCGCTCAAAGGAGTACATCGACCTGCATGCACACATGGCAAGAAAGGCCGCCAAGCCGCTCGTTATCGAAGAGTTTGGCTTCCCACGCGACTACAATCGCTTCACAAGCGAGTCGACCACGAGCATCCGAAACAGTTATTATGCTTTTATATTTAGTTGTCTCGTAGAGAGTTTCCGCAGTCAGGACGTTCTGGCTGGCTGCAATTTCTGGGGATGGGCCGGAGAAGCCCGCCCCGACAGCATCACGTGGGTGCCCGGGGCTCCTTATATGTGCGACCCCCCACATGAAAGCCAAGGATGGTATTCTGTATATGATACGGACGAGGCGACTGTGGCCCTGATTAAAAAGACGGTCGCAGCCCTCAAATAAGCAAGGAGACAGGTTATGAAACGAAAGATAGCCATATGCATGCTTGGCGCAGTCCTGGGGGGCTTGCAGGCATTCGGCGGGCAGCGGCTCACCGATTTCGTAGATCCTTTTATCGGTTCCGGAGGGCACGGACATGTATTCGTAGGCGCCTGTTTGCCTTTTGGGGCCGTAACGGTCGGTCCGACACAGGTGGAAAGCGGTTGGGACTGGTGTTCGGGCTATCATTGGAGTGGCAAGTACATTCGTGGATTTGCGCCGATGCATCTGAGCGGAACCGGGTGTCCCGATCTGGCGGATGTCCTGTTGATGCCGGTCGTGGGCAATGTTGAGTTAGCCGTAGGGGATACGGCAAAAGAGCGTTCGGGCTTTTATTCAACCTTTTCTCACGAAAAGGAAATCTGTCGTCCCGGTTATTATGAAGTATTTCTCGACCGCTTCGGCATAAAGGCTTGTATGACAGCTACAAATCGCGTTGCATTTGAAGAGTTTCATTATCCGGCGGGCGCAGATGCGCGCATTGTTGTCGACGTGGAGAACGGCGTCGGTTGGAACACGCCCGTGGACTGTTCCTTGCGTCAGCTGGATGACTCCACCATAGTGGGCCATCGTTTTTCGAAAGGTTGGGCGGCCGACCGCCGTCACTATTTTGTCATCCGTTTTTCTCGTCCGATAAAATCATGGTCCGTTGTCCCCGGGCGTATTAAGGCGAAAGACGGCAACCCTGTGGCTGCAGTAGGTTACGGTGAAGCGCAATTTGAACTGACTACCGATTCTGTGGTAGGCGTGAAGGTGGCCATGTCCAGTGTGAGCGATGAGGGAGCCATGCATAATTTGCTTGCCGAATCGGCAGGGCGTAGTTTCACCCAGGTCCGCCAGTTGGCCGACAGCACGTGGAACGCGGCTTTATCCCGCGTGGAGGCGACGTTTGACAACGAGCGGGCCCGGAGAATTTTCTATACCAGTCTTTATCATATGATGATACATCCTACTCTTTACGATGACTGCGATAGAAAATACAGGGGGAGTGACGGGAAAAACCATCGCGGCGATGGTTTTGATAATTATACGACCTTTTCCTTGTGGGATACGTATAGGGGCTTGCATCCGTTCTTCACGCTTGTCTTGCCAGAGAAACAGGCCGACTGGGCAGAGTCGTTGTTAAGGGCCGGGCGGGAGCAAGGATTTTTGCCCATCTGGCCCTTGACGAGTTGCGAAACGGGATGTATGGTGGGGAGCCCTGCCGTACCGGTATTGGCCGACCTCTGTCTGAAAGGATTCGTGAGCGACGTTCCAGCCGCATACGAAGCGATGAAAAGATCGGTGACGTATAAATTTCGCGGGCTTCCTTTCTTGAATACTCTCGGCTATGTCCCATGCGATAGGCTTCATGAAAGCGTGTCGGTCAGCTTGGAGAACTACATTGCTTTTGCGTCGGTGGCCCGAGTGGCCCGTCTGCTGGGTCGTCAGTCCGACGCTGCCCATTTCGATAGCCTGGCCCATAATTACACGAAACTGTATGATACAAAAACCGGCTTTTTTAGAGGTCGAATGGCCGATGGGACCTTCCGGACCGGTGAATTCCAACCGGGCTATCACACAGAAGATTTCACGGAAGGTACGGCTTGGCAATATCTTTGGCTGGTTCCTCACGACGTATATGGACTGATCGATTTAATGGGAGGTCCGGAGCGTTTTGAACGTCGGCTTGACAGCTTGTTCGTGGTTCCTTCCTATTTAGGCCCGAACGCCAATCCTGACATCTCGGGCATGGTCGGACAGTATGCACACGGCAACGAGCCCAGCCACCACGTACTTTATTTATACAATTATGTGGGCAAACCGTGGAAAGCCGCTGCGCGTATACACTCCGTGCTTGATTCTCTCTATACGGACCGGCCTGACGGCTTATGCGGAAATGAAGACGCCGGGCAGATGTCTGCGTGGTATGTGTTGTCAGCGCTTGGTTTTTATCCGGTCGACCCGGCGCAAGGACGTTTCGTCATAGGCTCGCCTTTGGTCGGTTCGGCCAAGTTGAACGTGGGTGAAGGACGCTCGTTCGCCATAGAAGTCAGACGTCGCCGGCCGACGGATATTTATATTGAACGGATGCGCTTGAACGGACAGCCTTACACGAAGTCATATTTGGACTATGAGACAATAAAAGCGGGCGGAACGTTGGATTTTTTTATGACGGACCATCCTACTGAATTCGGTAAGGCTGAAACAGACCGTCCGTAGGAAGAGCACAGGCAGAAGGTGAGAATTATATCAGAAAGCAACGTTAATTGGACTGTGACATGAAAGTCATGATTTTGGCGGCTGGTATGGGCACGAGGCTTCGCCCTTTGACCGACACGATGCCTAAGGCGTTAGTCCCGATAGCGGGAAAGCCGCTGCTTGCTTACCAGTTGGAACGTATGAAAGCAGCAGGATTTGATGAAGTCGTCATCAATGTACATCATTTTGCTGAGCAAATAAAACATTATATTGCGACCCATGATTTCGGATTGCGTATCACCCTTTCAGATGAGAGCGACGCGCTGTTAGATACGGGGGGAGGCATTTTGCGGGCACGCCAGTGGCTCGACGGGACGTCGCCCGTGCTGATACATAATGTCGATATTCTGAGCAATATAGACCTTCGGAATTGGGCCGACGCCCATCGGCAAGGCACAACTCTTCTTGTGAGCGAACGTCAGACACAGCGCTACCTGCTTTTTGACGACAACAATCGTCTGGCTGGTTGGACCAATCTGTCTACGGGTGAAGTCCGCAGTCCTTATGGGAACTTGGATGTGCGGAAGTTCCGTCGTTGGGCTTTTTCAGGCATTCATCTTTTTTCCCCAGAGCTATTCCCTTTGATGGAAGGTTGGCCGGCGCGGTTCTCAATTATCGATTTTTATCTCTCGGTGTGCGACCGTATACCGATCTGGGGCTGTCCGAAATCCGACTTGCAGCTTCTGGATGTGGGTAAACCGGTCGCGCTGGCCGAAGCCCGGAATTTTCTGGCACGGGTGGGGCAGACGTCTTTCCTTTGACAGAAGAACGCTTTTTTGTCAACTTCTGACGTTTAGGCGTAGGCATGTCAGTAAATATGCCTATCTTTGCTGTGTGAAGATAAGGCAGGGGGCTGTCATGTCGTTGAAAAGATAAAATCCCCCTTGTCTATGTTCCTGCTTTCCATATCTTTGTCACATTAAATAATAATAAGATAAAAGTTTATCCTCGTACATGCAGCAGAAGATAATTATTCTTGATTTTGGTTCACAGACGACGCAGCTAATAGGTCGTCGCGTGCGCGAGCTGGACACATTCTGTGAGATTCTTCCTTATAACAAGTTTCCCCACGGCGATCCTTCCGTGATAGGTGTGATTCTTAGTGGTTCTCCTTTTAGTGTATATGATCCTGAGGCCTTCCATCCGGACTTGTCTGATATCCGGGGGCATTATCCGATACTGGGCATTTGTTATGGTGCCCAATACATGGCTCAGTTGTATGGAGGCAAGGTGGAGCCGGCCGGAAGTCGTGAATATGGGCGTGCGTTGCTCAGTCGTTTCGACGCAAGCAACCCATTGATGAAAGGGATGGACCCCGACACCCAGGTATGGATGAGCCACGGGGACACCATCACGCAGCTTCCGGAAGGATTCCATGCGATAGCTTCCACAGATAAAGTGGCAAATGCAGCCTATCAGGCTGATGATGAACAACTTTGGGGCGTACAGTTTCACCCGGAAGTATTCCATACGACGCAAGGACTGCAACTCCTTCGCAACTTCGTAGTCGATATTTGCGGAAGTCGTCAGGATTGGAGCTCTGCTTCGTTCGTGGAAACCACGGTTGCTGAGTTGCGTGATCAACTTGGCGAGGATCGTGTAATCCTCGGTCTGAGCGGAGGCGTAGACTCGTCAGTCGCTGCGGTATTGTTGCATCGTGCCATTGGAGATCACCTGACTTGTATATTCGTTGACCATGGTATGCTACGTAAAAATGAGTTCAACGATGTGATGAGCGATTATCGAAACTTGGGGCTCAACGTGATAGGAGTGGATGCCAGTCAGAAATTCTTTTCAGAACTTGCCGGGGTGACCGATCCGGAAAAGAAGAGAAAAATAATCGGGAAAGGATTTATTGATGTGTTTGAAGCCGAGGCGGCCAAAATAAAGGACGCGTGCTGGTTAGCCCAAGGTACGATTTACCCGGACCGTATAGAAAGTTTGAACATTACGGGAAAGGTTATCAAAAGTCACCATAATGTGGGTGGGCTTCCTGAAAAGATGAACCTTAAACTTTGTGAGCCCTTGCGTTGGCTGTTCAAGGATGAGGTTCGTCGCGTAGGACGAGAGTTACACATGCCCGACCATCTGATAGATCGCCATCCGTTTCCCGGACCGGGTTTAGCGGTACGGATTTTAGGGGATATAACTCCCGAAAAGGTTCGTATACTTCAAGACGCGGACGATATTTTTATCAGAGGACTGCGCGAGTCCGGGCTATATAACAAAGTATGGCAGGCCGGCGTAATCCTTCTGCCTATTAAAAGTGTGGGAGTAATGGGCGATGAGCGAACCTATGAACGTGCTGTTGCTTTGCGGGCTGTGACAAGCACAGATGCCATGACGGCCGACTGGGCTCATCTGCCTTATGATTTTCTTGCAAAAGTGTCAAACGACATTATCAATCACGTGCGCGGCGTGAACCGTGTATGTTATGATATTTCGTCGAAACCACCTGCTACAATCGAGTGGGAGTGATAGTAGGCGCCAAGTTGCGAAGAACGCCTGTTTTTTGCGTAAGATTGAACGATACGAATAAGGAGCAGCAGGGAAATAACTCTCCCGCTGCTCCTTATCCTTTTGTATGACTTTCTTATTTTCGGTAATCCGGTTGTCCGTTTTTTATCCATTCCATAACTTTGGCGGGAGCTTGATTGTGAAGCAGTTGATACTTCATGAAGTCCATATAGGGCGCTGCGTGTTTGAAGAACCGATGATAACCGCTACATAAATAATTATGCCCCTCTTCTCCGTCGGCTGAGTGGGCAAAACGGTTGCGAGGGCATTCGCCGTGACAGGCGAAAAGGTATTCGCATTGGCGGCATTGGTGAGTCAGCAAGTCTCGTTTCGCAGATCCAAAACGCTGTTGTTCCGGACTGTTCATCATTTCTAATAATGTGCGGTCGTAGATGTTGCCGAGCTTGAATTCAGGGAATACGTAGTGGTCGCAGGCATACAGGTCGCCGTTGAACTCCATGACCCCTGCGTGGCCGCAGGTTTCTCCCATAGAGCATACAGAGGGCTGAAGGTTCATCCAATTGGCCAAAGTTGAATCGAAGAGCTGTATGTAGGTCTGGGCCACATCATTTCTCACCCATTCGTCGAATATAGAACAGATGAAGTTTCCCCACACGTCGGGCGTTACGGAAAAATGGGCGAGTTCAGCAGTCGATCCGTCGATCGGCGAAGCCAGAAGGCGGCCGTCAGGATGGCGATAGAAACGTTCGACAACAGGGGTAAATTGAATGTATTGGCAGCCTATTTCCTTAAAAAAGTGATAGAATTCGAGAGGATGCGCTCCGTTCTCGTTGTTAATGGCTGCCATTGCATTCCATTCAACGCCATAACGGTTAAGCCATTGAATCCCTTTCATCACCTGCAGAAATGTCGGGCGGTCATTTCGTGTATGGCGGTATTTGTCATGGATTTCTTCTGGTCCATCGATAGACAAGCCTACTAAGAAATTGTGTTTCTTGAAAAATTCGGCCCAATCGCGCGTGATAAGTGTCCCGTTTGTCTGGATTGCGTTGCTGATTGTATGTCCGTTTGCATACTTCTCCTGTAATTCAATCGCTTTCTTATAGAACGAAATGGGGCGCATGAGCGTTTCGCCTCCGTGCCAGGTGAAAAGGACCTCTGGTGTGGTTTGCATGGCAATATAATCGCGCGTGAAACGTTCGAGCAGTTCGTCACTCATCACGTGACGGGGATTATTGGGATAGAGCTTTGCCTTTTCAAGATAATAACAATAGTCACACGCCATGTTGCAGAGTGAGCCTGCAGGTTTTGTCATTATGTATAAGGGCCGGGCGAAAGGCGATGCTGTTTCTTGTGCCATGTGTCTTGTCTGTTAAGGGAATAATTCAGGCTGCCATTCAGAGAACAGCAGCCTGCGAATGAGTTGTTCGAGATTTGTAGTCACTTGCGTGTGATTACAAATTTTCTTTTTCTATGTCCTTGAAGTATTTGTAAGTACCGTGTTTGAGCTCATCGGTAGCTGCTTCGTCGCAGACTATGATACCGTGTTGGTGCATTTGCAGGGCAGAGATTGTCCACATTTGTGTGACGCTTCCCTCCACTGCGGCTTTAAGTGCGGCGGCTTTGTTGTGCCCATTGCAAAGAATGAGTACTTCGCGTGCGGCCATTACGGTACCGACACCCACAGTCAAGGCATGAGCCGGAACGTTGTCCGGATTGCCTCCGAAGAAGCGTGAGTTAGCGATGCGTGTATCAGTGGTCAAGGTTTTCACCCTCGTGCGTGACGTGAGTGATGAGCCTGGCTCGTTGAAAGCGATGTGGCCGTCAGGACCAATACCTCCGATGAACAGGTCTATCCCCCCGGCTTCTTCTATCATTTTCTCATAGTTCGCACATTCAGCCTCGAGGTCCGTTGCATTTCCGTTTAGAATATGGATATTTTCTTTGGGACAGTCGATATGGTCAAAAAGATTCTTGGCCATAAAAGAGTGGTAACTTTCGGGATGAGATTCAGGGAGATTTACATATTCGTCCATATTGAATGTGAGGACGTTCTTAAAGCTAACGCGACCTTCCTTACAAGCTTTAACCAAGCCCTGATACATGCCGATTGGAGATGAACCGGTAGGCAGGCCTAAAACGAAAGGTTTGTCCGCAGTAGGGCTGGCTGCATTAATTTTGTTTACTACATAATTGGCTGCCCATGCTGACAGTCTCTCGTAATTAGGTTCGATAATTACTCTCATGATATAAAGATTATGAATTAAAGTCTACGCAAAAGTAACGATTATTTTCCATTCAACAAAAGCTTTTGTTTAAAAAGGAGTAAGACCTTTTAATATCATGAAAAAAGTTATCGTTTACTTGTTTGCGTATCTAATTATTTGCATCTTTGCAGTGTTAACTCTAAATCATCAATTAACTGTTTATGTAATGACGAATAAAAGATTACTTATTTTAAGCGTCGTGTCTATATGTAGTTTGGGCTTGGCTGCGACAGCGCAAGATCAGACAATTCAATTGACAACGACGAAGAACGTTGGTGAATCGATGACCATTGTCACGAATAACGTTCCTGGCGGGATTACCGTTGATTGGGGAGACGGAACTCCGGTTAGCTACAACACAGATACGATAACCGGCGCAGTGAAAGGCACGACCATAACGATTCAAGGTAGTAGTGCCTTGACGAGTCTTGACTGTTCAGGTAATGCACTGACTAAGATCCAGCTGTCAGGTGCTCCTAATTTGGAGTCTTTGGATTGTTCGAACAACGCAATGACTTCCCTCGCGCTTTCTGGGGCCGATAATCTTGAAGAAATCGATTGTTCCGGCAACCAAATCAAGACTCTTTCTCTGAATAGTCAGACGACACCTAATATAAAGCGTATTTTCGCATCAAATAATGAAATCGCTTCGTTTAGGGTGACAGGAAGTGTGGCGTTAGAAGCAATTGATTTATCGGACAATTCGCTTTCTTCGCTATCGCTGACTTCGTTCTCTGATTTGTCTTATTTGGATTGCAGCAATAACAAGTTGCGTTCGCTGTCCATTAACTCATCTGCTCTGAGTGCTTTGGTTTGCAGTGGCAATAACCTTACGTCCGTTTCTTTCCGGAGTGCGTCGTTGTCCGATTTGCGTGACGTTGTGGTGTCGAATAACAGTCTTAGCACGTTGGATCTTTCAGATGCAGAGGCTATTCATGGCATCTATTGCGCAAATAATGAGTTGGAGAAAGTCTCTCTACCTATGTCGCTGGATGGAGATGCACCTACTCTTGACGCCTACGACTGCAGCAATAATAAGTTGAATATGACATCCATGCCACCGCGCACCGCCGTGCCTGATTTGATCAATTATGCACAACAAGGCCCGATTGATATTTCTGATTTATTGGAGCCGGGCGTAGATGGCAAGATGAACTTCCTCTTGACTTCAAATTCCGAAGATAGTGGAAAGAAGAAAATCGATCTTGATGACTATACGAAAGATGCATGCGGTAATTCAGCGGCCACGTTGCGTGTGTATGGTTACGTAGATGGTGCAGAGCAACTGTTGGAGAAAGGTACAGACTACACGATGAGCGGTGTAGGAAAAGATATCGAATTTAAGAAACCGTTCGAATATGTGATTTGTCGGTTTGAACCTCGCGTTGCACCATATCGTGATGATTTCGTGACCAGTACGGAACCTTTCGGTGTATATGAGTCACGCGCCACGGGAATAGACGAAGTAACTGCTTCTACAAGCGGTTTGTCCGTCAGCGTGAAGGGTACGAGTGTAACCATGTCTGCCCCGAAATCGCAGGCGGTCCGCATTTACTCAGCTGCTGGCCAACTTATATGGCAAGGTGTCGTGTCAAACAGCGGCACAACGGTACAGCTTGAAAAGGGTGTATATCTGATCGGTGACAAGAAAGTCGCTCTTTGATAGAGACAGGAATTATTCAAAGAAAAGTAAGTAATAGAAATGAAATACATTAAATCTGGTATATTGGCCTTATTGGCCGTTTCTCCGGTAGGGGCAATCGCACAGGATGTAGCGAGTGAAAGTACACTCCCCATTTTGGCCGTGCCAAGCAAGCAAACGGTAGATTATCGTGAGCGCACAATTATGCTTAATGCGCATACGAATACAGACTACAACGTGGTCACAAATGCAGATTGGCTAAACGTTCGCAAAGGTAAAAACGGGAATATCTATGTGCATGTGACTCAGAACATGGATAAGACAACGCGAAGCGCTACGGCTACTTTTACCACGACGGGTAAAGACGGTCTGACGCGTACATTGGTTGTCACGCAAGATGGCGATGGTTCTGCCAGCACGTTGTCTCCCGTGCTTTGGATTAAACCGTCGAGTGCTACGGATAATGTTCGTCAGGGCAGTAATGGTATAGCAAACACTTACGACGACAATCTGTCGACCCTCTACCATAGTCCCTATCCCGGTTTTCGCGTATCGCGCGAAAATCCCGTCATTCTGACTTATAACTTTAAGAATGTAGGGAGAATAGACTTAATTAACTATATCCCCCGCCAGAGTGGTGGTACGAATGGAAACTTCGGAGAAGTTGAGATTTACGTAAAATGTGACGGAAATGATGGGTCTCAGCCGTACGCTACGGTCGACTTTGAGCAGTCAAGTTCTGCGCGTACAGTGGAGTTTGACAAACCTCTTATTAATCCTACACAGATTGAATTCCGCGTTTACTCGGGTGGTAATGAAGACGGTGGAGGTCCATACGCTTCGTGTGCTGAAATGCAGTTTGGTATGACACAAGAAGTGCCGGGAACCAACATTTTCAAGGATAAGCTGATGACGCAACTTGTTGATGGTTTCACAGCTGCCAACTTGGATACGTTGACCAATCCGTTTGTGAAGAATCTAGCTACCAAAATTCTGTCCGGGAACTACGATACGAAGTTCAGAGTAGGCACATATCCATGTCTGTTATCTCCGCAAGCCCTTGCTAAGGAGTGGAGCACCCCAGGCAAACTTTATGATCAATTTCAAGGCGTGACCGGAATCATGTTGACGAAAGGTCAGACCGCTGTGATTGTGGATGGTTTGCCGCAAGACAAGTCATTGGGTTTGCGCGTAATTGGCTGGGCGCCACAGTCGGATGCAGATTATAATGCAGATGGTAAATACTGGTTTAAGAGCGAAAGCTATGGTTTGCGAAATGGTATTAATATCATCGATAAGACCTCCGATTGGCCAGGCTTAGCTTACGTCACATATTACAGCAGCAATCCCGAAGGTGCTTCTGATGTAAAGGTCCACTTTGTGAATGCTCAGGTTAACGGTTATCTGACCCCACATCAGTCGAACGACGAGTTACAAAAAATTCTTGATAACTCATGTTATACAACCATTGACCTTTTTGGCGATCGGGTTCACTCGTGCTGGGAGGTCAGCGCTTTGAAGAACCATACGTCAGGGCGGTATGTCGAAATGATGAATATCCTCGACAGTCTTATCGCTTGGGAGCACTATCTCATTGGTTTTGAGAAGTTCGATCGTGTACCTAAGAACAAGACGCTTGCATATGTCAACTATGATTACTATATGTATCAGGGTGGCACGGGCGTAACGTTCAAGAACGATACGCAGTACCGTGTGCTCAATCCTGAGAATATGCGTTTCCACGATTCAGATGCAATCTGGGGATTCAGCCACGAGTGGGGACATCAACATCAGATGAATCCATATTTCTGTTGGTCAAATCTAGGCGAGAGCTCAAACAACATGAACTCTGTGTATAACATGTTGCGCATGGGTTATGTGCCGTCTTCTTATCCTGAGCATGTTGCGGGTGAAGACAACGCAAATCGCGTCGTGACGACTCTTGACAAGAATATCAAGGCGTTCTTTGAGAACTACGTTATATACAGTAATAATAATAACTTGGTGACGAAGACTGGTAGCGTGTGCCGTAGTCATGCCTATAAGGAGCGTAATACGGTAGCCGCTGCTTACGGATGGAGCCCGAAGATGGTCGAGATGGCAGAAGCGATGAAAGATAGCACGGTTTATTCGATGCGTACACCTTCCGGTGCATCTGTCTCCGGCGATTTCACGCAGAACCAGAATCCAGTGAATCGCGATCGCTCGCTCTCAATGAACGAAATCGACCTGAATCAGATCAATAACGTGATGCCGTTCTACATGTTGCATAACTATTTTATTCAACATGGTGACGAAGACTATCAACTTGATGTGTATGAATTGATTCGTACGACGGATGAACGCGCAAAGGCTACGCCTAACGTTTCAGCCTTGTTGCCCGAGAACACACGTAAGCATGACAAGTATGCTCTCTTGGCTTCCGTACAGAATCAAAAAACTGATGTATCTGAGTTCACCAGCAAGTATCCGGAATCTGTGTGGACCACGGAAGAATATATTAATGAGAAAATGAAAGCGACGAGTAACATCGTTCCTTACATCCTCAATTATATCCGCGTGGCTTCTATGCGCAGTGGGTACAACCTCTACCCGTACTTCGAGCAGTTCGGATTCCTTCGCCTAATCGCTTGCTGGGTCGGTGATTATACCAACGCATACTATTGCCTGACGCAGGATATGCGAGACGAGTTCGAGAAAGACATGAAAGACCTCGGCCTGAAAGAAGTTAGCGACGATATGATTCAAGAAATCGTTAATATGAAGATCAAGACGTTCGCTCATCCCAATTTCTCAAACGAGCCGACTCCGCTTCCTGCTGAATAAGCAATTTGACGTTTGACGAATTGTTCAGAAGAGGGCGACCAATAAAGTAGGTCGCCCTCTTCTTGTTGGTAATAGCTGAGTATGTGAGTTCGTATGACTGAATGATTATGGGTCAGCCTCTCATACGGCTGTACCGATGCGTTTTACGCATTGTTTCCATCCCGTCACGGAAAAATGGTGTTTGCGGTGACAGGCTTACATGCATTCTGGGGTGTGTGCGCTACTTCAATAACCGGCACAGATGTAATCAGGACCAGTGTGCAGACTTTTTAAGACTCAGAAAGCGGAACACATCAAATAAGCCCGGCTACGGAAAATATCCGTAGCCGGGCTTGCCGTATTGTTGTTCGTGAGGTTGGTTTTAGATGCGGTCGAGCACCTTTTTTATGAGGAGATCAATAGAGTTCTTATAGTTGGGGTTAGCTTTTCCGGCTACACGATTCGCGATGACCATGCAGCAGGTCATCGCTTTATGGCCAAGGAGTTTGGCCAGTCCGGCGAGTGCGCTGCTTTCCATCTCGAAGTTTGTAATGTGCAGACCATTATATTCAAAGCTCATGATTTTTTCATTTTGGGCGGGGTCGGCCAAGGGTAGCCTGAGTACACGTCCTTGCGGACCGAAGAAACCTCCGCACGCTACGGTGATACCTCTGGTCATGTCGTCGCCTGCGATACGGTTCAGCAATTCTTTGTCGGCCGGTGCCACGTAAGGGTGCGGATTGCAGATGTGTCCTGCCCAGCTCATGTGTTTGACGAATGCACTTTCGAGGTTCGTGTCACATACGTTGTCGCGGCCGGCGTAAAAATTCAGAAGTCCGTCAAGGCCGATACTTGTTGCGCTGGCTATGAAGGTGCCCTCGGGCGTATAGGGCTGAAGTCCTCCGCAGGTTCCTATGCGCACCAGTTCCAGTTGTTTTATGACGGGATTGACACGCCGTGTCGTGAAGTCTATGTTTGCCAGAGCGTCCAGCTCGTTCATTACGATGTCGATGTTGTCGCAACCTATTCCGGTAGAGACTACCGATATGCGTTTCCCGCAGTAGCGTCCTGTGACGGAATGAAATTCACGGCTGGTATTTTCGCATTCTTGTGTTTCGAAATGGGCAGCTACTGTGCTCACACGTCCGGGGTCGCCTACAAGGATGATCTTTTCTGCCAGTTGTTCTGGTTTCATGTGCAGGTGAAAGATACTGCCGTCACTGTTTATAATGAGTTCGGACTCTTCAATTATGGTGTTCATACGGATAGGAAATTTGGTGTTGTGTTTTTATTGTTTGCTCAATTCATTCGACCGTATTTCAGCTTCGAGCTCACGGTTATCGTTGGTTAAGTTTTCAACTTCTTTTTCGAGTTTTAAAATGCTGGGAGCTAAATTTTTACGTTGTGCTTCGTTGCTGCGGGCATAGGTCTTCCTGAGCGTTTCGAGCTGTTGTGCCGTGGTGTGCAGGTGCTTATTCATGATGGCCCATTCAGCACCTTTTCTGCGTGCTATGGGATTTTTGAATTGTTCCACAGACGTGTAGATGCGCCCGTCGCCCACAATAAAGCGTATTTGCTCTGTCTCTCTTGTGGGCTGTGGGGACATTCTTATTTTCCGGAGCGAGGCTTGTGCCTCGGCCAGTCCCGCCGCTCCCTTTTGCGTAGCGCTGACAGATGCAATGCGTGCAAGATCGCGCAATTCATGCTCCTCGTAGGCTTCCTGTGTATAGACGTCTCTCGTGTCGTTGGGGATGAATACGTAGATGCACACTTTGTCAGACGGTTGCCTGCGGTCTGTCACCAGCCATCCCAAGTGGTTGACCTCGTCAATGGCGTAAAGATAGTCGTTAGCCGGAGAATTGAAGGGCATACCTAAGTTTTCGGGTTTCAGATAGCTACCGTCGTCCGTGTTATAGCGGGTCACGTAAAGGTCATACCCGCCCAAGCCGTCTTCGCTTTCGCTGGCATAATAAAGTGTAACACCATCTGTCATCATGAACGGATAGTCCTGATTTCCACTTAATTCGGATATGCCGTGAAGAGGAACAGGGGCGCTCCACGTGTGTCCCAGTTTGTCGTTGCTGTGCAGTTTCAGTATTCCGGCCGTGTCTGTCAAGGAGTAGTAGGCTTTGTCATCAAGTTCATTAATGAAGAGGCCTTTCCCGTATTTCTGTTTTCCGCTTTTTCCCAAGGCTTTCGTGCTGGCGTCCAAGAGCTTGCCGACATCTTCACTCAGACGGATTTTTGAGAGAAATTGGGATTTGTCGACCACCATACTGTCGATAAAAACGACCCGCGCTGTCGCACTAAGCATCCGCTCGCCTGTCATTGCCTTGTTTTTCAGTTCTTCGAGCGGTTCTGTGGCTTGTTTGCGGCGCTTGGCTGTTGTGATATCCTTTTGCAGTTGCTCGATGGCGTCGTCAAAGCGGTATTCGTCCATGAGCTGTTCTGCCTTCGTTTTTTGAACGGCAGGCGTAGCTTTTGTGGAAACCTGTTGTCCGTAGGCGGCCATGTGCCATATTAGTCCGCATCCTATAAGGAGATGTGCATAGTTCATATCAGCAATGCTATTGTTACGTCTTTTGACCTCAAAAGTACGGATTTATCTTCAAATACGTTGCAGGCGAATATATTTTATGTATTTTTGCTCTGCATAAAAGTACGCAGGACAAATGATTTCGCGAATGAAGCCTTTTTTGCTCGTGTTGGCCTTGGCTTTCTCATGTTGGGGTACAATTGCGGCACAAGACTCGAAGCAAGTAGCGGCGCACGTGGTTGAAAAAGGAGAAACCCTCTATCATATATCCAAACAGTATGGCGTGACGGTCGCAGAACTGTTGAGAGTCAATCCTTCTGTTCAGAATCACACCGTCAAGGCCGGTCAAACCCTTGTTATACCCATTGTGCCGAGTGCCGCCAATGAGAATAAACGGCCGAAAACAGTGGAGTATAAAGTAAAGCGTAAAGAAACTGTTTGGGGCATCGCCCATGCGCATGGCGTGTCGGTTGAAGAACTCGTACAGGTCAACCCTGAGATGGAAGCTCCTGAATTCAAGCTCAAAAAAGGGATGGTCATCCGCATTCCGGTCAAGACAGGGGGGACTGCGCAGGCCGCGCCAGACAAAGCGAGCGGAAAAAGCGTCGCAGTGCCGCAACGGGCTGTCGCAGTGGACGAAATGGCGAACCGTGGCACGGAGTTCAAACCTACGAATCGGGTGGTGAAGGTGGCAGTCCTGCTACCGCTTGTAGGTAATTCCGGTGTGAAAGAGCGTTGCCTGGAGTACTATCGCGGTTTCCTTCTGGCTGTTGACAGTATGAAGAGGATGGGGCAGTCCGTCGAAGTCTACACGTTCGATACGCCACCGGGCAAGTCGCTCGCTTCCGTACTGACACGCGTCAAAGCCGTAGGAGCGCAGGCTATTGTGGGGCCTTTTTATGGAGACCATATCACGCAAGTGGCTGCCTTCGCAGCCCAGAATAAGACGTTGGCTTACATACCCTTTTCTTCCAGGGCAATGGATGTGTATAGTAACCCGTATGTCTGTCTGCTCAATGCGCCTGAAGCGGAGAAGCATAAGGCCATTCTTTCAATGTTCAAGAAGATATTCCCCAAAGAGACCCCTGTAACGCTCGTCTACACACCTGACGGCAACGAAAAAACATTTTTCAATTTTATGCAGTCGCAGCTGACAGCAGCGGGCTATTCCATAAAAACCGTATCGGATGCGGCGACAGCCGGACAGCTTCAAAGCGTATTGAAAAAGAAAAAGCGCAATGTCATCATGACCGATGCGTCGGATCTGCAAACACTCGACAAACTGATGCCGACGTTGACTGCGATTGCACAATCGCAGCCGGAATACCCGCTCACGCTGTTCGGTTACCCGGACTGGCAAGCGTACGTTAACAATCACGTGAAGAATTTTCATACGTTGGACGCATATCTTTATACAAACTTCTATTATGATGCTCACAAGCCAGATGTCAAGCACTTCGAGCGAGTCTATCGTGATTGGTTTCATAAAGGTTTGTTGCCCATTTATCCCCGCATGGCCTTGCAGGGATTCGACAGTGGCATCTATCTTCTCCGTGGTCTTGCGCTTTATGGGAACGGCTTTTCAGTACAGCGTTTAGTCGCGTCGCCCTATCAGAGTGGTATTCACATAGAGAGAGTGGGTAAGGATGCCGGCTTCATCAATAATTTTATGGAGTTTGTTCACTTTCGGACTGATGGGGCAATCGACAAAATAACGGTCAAGTAAAACAGATGAAAAAACTTATATTGATGGCAGTCATGGCCGCCTGCATGTTTACCGCAGTGGCCCAAGTAGGTGAACCCCGTAACGACATTGCAATCGGCGTGAATGCCGGCTGGGCAATGAACCGCATTACGTTCGACCCGACAATCAAACAGAAAATGCACATGGCGCCTACATTCGGCGTGACATTCCGATACACGTGCGAACGCTATTACTCTGCCTACTGTGCTTTACAGATAGAGGCCAACTACGTGCAATTAGGCTGGCGTGAAAGCATCGAAAGTATGGAAAACGAGCCTTTACCTGATACGTACCAACGTAATCTCTCTTATATTCAGGTTCCGATGTTTGCGCGTTTGGCTTGGGGGCGTGAGCACCGTGGTGCGATGTTTTACTTTATGGCAGGTCCGCAGATAGGCTATTGTATAGGCGAGTCAGAAGAAAGGAGTGAGGTGTGGACTCTTCGTCCGGATGGCACACCCGACCGCCCCAATGGTCTGGTAGCGCAGTATTCGATGCCGATTGAGCGAAAGTTCGATTATGGTATCGCCGGTGGACTGGGAGTTGAACTCAATAGCCGGATTGGGCACTTCATGCTTGAAGGGCGCTATTATTATGGTTTGAGCGACATTTATAATAACTCAAAGACTGATGTTTTTGCCCGATCCAACAACGGAACGATTACGGTCAAGCTGACCTATCTTTTCGATGTCGTGAAGACAAAGAAGCAGGAATAGCCTTCGCACATAGAAACCCGTAGGGAACTATTCCGCCAGGAGAATAGCGACTGTTTATGACAGCGCTCTTACTTCTTTTGTTCGTCCATTTCTGCTTTTTTCACCTTCCGGAACAGGTCGGAGGCGAAAATGAAGTTGTTCAGGCGCTCGTTCTTCGATGCGATAATGTCATCTTTTGTCCCTTGCCACTCATTATGCCCTTCGTAAATGAAGAGGATGTGTTCGCCGATACCCATAACCGAATTCATGTCGTGCGTATTGATGATGGTCGTGGTGTTGAATTCTTTTGTGATACCGTGTATGAGTTCGTCGATGACAAGAGACGTTTTAGGGTCAAGGCCGGAATTTGGTTCGTCGCAAAACAGGTATTTGGGATTCATGGATATGGCCCGGGCTATGGCTACTCGTTTTTGCATGCCACCCGAGATTTCTCCCGGGTATTTGTGTTGCGCATCAAGCAGGTTGACACGGTCTAAGCAGAAACATGCCCTGCGACAACGTTCTTTGTATGAGAGCGTGGAAAACATGTCCAACGGAAACATGACGTTTTCAAGTACAGTCATAGAGTCGAAAAGGGCTGCACTCTGAAAAATCATACCCATTTCACGCCGCAATAAGATTCGGTCTCTCTTGCCCATTGTGACAAAATCGCGATTGTCGTAAAGCACCTCACCCTTGGTAGGAGTAAAAAGCCCGACGAGACATTTCATGAGGACCGTTTTTCCGGAGCCGCTTTGTCCGATGATGAGGTTGGTTTTCCCACTTTCGAAGACAGAGTTGATGTCTTCGAGCACACTTTTATCGCTGAAAGATTTATATAAGTGCTTGACTTCAATCATCTTGACAGTAATTGAGTGAGAAACAAATCAGAGAAGAGGATCAGCATACTGCTGGCCACGACAGCGTTCGTACTGGCTTTTCCTACTTCAATCGAACCACCTTCTACATTGTAACCGTAGTACGCTGAGACGCTGGATATAATGAACGCGAAGAAGAGCGATTTGATGATGCCCATCCACACAAACCATTGGGTAAATTCGTGTTGCATTCCGGCAGTCAGGTCGGTTGCTGTGATGATGTGGCCAATGTATGCTGTGGCGTATGCGCCCGTTACGCCGCTGACGATACTAAAAATAACAAGCAGAGGAATCATCGTGACTAAACCTGCAATTTTAGGTAAAATCAGATAGTTAGCCGAGTTGACCCCCATGATTTCCAGTGCGTCTATCTGTTGAGTTACGCGCATTGTGCCGATTTCAGTGGCGATGTTCGACCCGACTTTCCCAGAAAGTATAAGACACATGATGGACGATGAGAATTCGAGAAGCATAATCTCACGTGTGGTGTATCCAGATACCCAAAGGGGCATCCATGCGCTTTGAATGTTTAACTTGATTTGGATGCAAATGACTGCACCAATAAAAAAAGATATGAGTAAGACTATGCCGATGGAATCCACTCCAAGCTGTGACATCTCTTTGATGTATTGTCTCATAAACATTCGGAAACGGTCGGGTTTCGTAAATGTCCGTCCCATAAGCTGAAGATAACTTCCAAGCGATGACAGGTATTTTTGAACAAGCATGGTAGTGCGTTTTATTTTCGCAAAATTACGGATTTTTGCCGTAAGAGATTGCAGCGGAAACTAAAAAAAGTGTTTTAGTATTCGTCGCTTGTTACCATTTCTTCGGTTTTGAACAGAAACGGCGCGTGAATAACCATGTTGAAGGCGAGTAGAGAAAGAAACGAGAACACAAAGCCGTCAGATAGGTTGAGGAGAGCAGATAAACGAAAGATAATGTTTGGCATGTTCCGGTAAAGGCGAAAAGTCATGCGAAGCAGATATTCTCCGAATACATGGGCAAACGGAAGTCAACTGTCTGGCTTGGCACAAACTCTTGAGGTTAAAAGATAATTAACAAGCCTGCTTTTACTTTATATGTAAAAGCAGGCTTGTAGCGGTGCGTACGGGACTCGAACCCGTGACCCCATGCGTGACAGGCATGTATTCTAACCAGCTGAACTAACGCACCATTCTTTCATCACGAGGCAATTCCTTGCCGCTTTATCTCTCAAAAGCGGTGCAAAGATACGGAGTTTTTTTTAATAAACAAGGTTTTGCACTCATTTTATTAGGAATTTGCAAAATACGGAGATGTCCTCGAATTCATTTTGGTAGAGATGCCACTTTGGAAGTATAGCTCTTTCTATATATCCTTGGTGAGTGAAAAGAATCCGACTTTGTAAGTTATTGTTACGGGATATATGGGCGTAAAGCAGTCTTATGTGAAGGACATGGAGGGCATAATCTTCTATGGTTTGCAAAGCGGCTTGTGCGTAGCCGTGCCCTCGTGCGTTTTCAAGTAGTGCTATGCCTATCTCGGCTCGCAGGTTATAGGGATCGAAATTAAACAAATCAATGAGGCCAACAGGTTCGTCATTGCGAGTACAAATAACAAGGCGCAATTCACTACTTTGATAGATGTCCTGCGGTTGCATGGCTATGTGCTGTTTGAGCGCATAACGAGAATACGGAGCGGTGGTTGAACTGACCGCCCAATTGCTCCTATTGTTCTCTATGGTGTAAAGCAAATCAAGGTCTTCGGGTTCAAGAGCCCGCAGCGTGATTAGTTCGTGTTGCAAAATCATGATAATCGGTAGGTCAGGTTTTCGGTGATTATAAGATTACTTTCGGGAAGGTAGAAGCCCATTTTTATTCGGGGGTGGGGGGCTTTTTGGAAGATTCTGAAAATGTCTTCGTTGGTGTAGGCTGACGTATCGTATATTATATAGGTGGCTTCGTGGGGTATGAGCCCCATTGATAGATGCCCGTCTGGCTGGTTTTGACAGTCTGCTATTTTGTATGTAATGTCAAGCAGCCATTGTTCGTTAAGACGACGTACTTTCTCTACATTTTTCTTATGGCCGATGAATAGTAAATGGCTATCGGGTTGCTTCCGTCCGAGGGCAAGCATTTTTCGGGTTTTATCTAATGATTGTTGTATGATGGCCAAGAACGCACGTATGTAAATAGCAGTGCGAATCGGTATAGACAGCCAGAATCTGTAGTGCTTATAGTGCTTATTGAAGAAGATTAACATGGCTTGGTAAAAGACATGCACATAGCGAAATGAGCTTTTTATCGTACTTTCGCCTTTATAATGTAAGATAGGAGTGGGAAGGTAATAGTTTACATATCCCTTTTTTAATAAACGATATGACAAGTCTATATCCTCTCCGTACATAAAAAAATCTTCGTCGAAAGCCTTTTCGCCTCTGATTTTCTCGCGTGAAATCATCATAAAGGCGCCTGAAACAACGTCAATCGGATTTGGCTTGTTCTCGTCAAGATATCGCATATAATATCGCCCGAAAAGTTTGGATTTGGGAAATGCGTGGCATAGCCCGCACATTTTACAGAAAGCTGTCCACGGGGAGGGAAAACCTCTACGTGATTCATAGGCGAAACTTCCGTCGGATTTGAGCATTCGGACTCCAAGCGCCCCCATATCGGGATGTTTTTCCGAAAAAGTCAGGCAATCGCTGAGTGTACGAGCCGTTAGAACGGTATCAGGATTAAGGAAGAGAAGATATTTGCCTTGTGCCCAGTGGATTGCTTGGTTGTTTGCGCGACCAAATCCCATGTTCCGGGAATTAGCGATGAAGTGTAGGTTGGGATAATTTTCGTAAGGGAAACATGATTTGAGATATGAAATGCTATCATCCGTTGAATGATTGTCAATGACGAACACTTCTGCTTCGTCTATGCATTCAAGCGAACGCCATACGGAGCGTAAACATTGTTCGAGATAATGTTTGACATTATAGTTGACGATGATAATGGATAGCTTCATATTTCCCGAGATTTTGGGGTATTAGGGGAGAGTTTACTGGGATAGCAGAATACAAAAGCCAACGCGGCAATAATGGCGCAAAAACCGCCCTGACTGGAAAGTGTTGCGTAGTATATAACTAAGTCTCCCCATGATATGGCAGCCAGCAACGTCACCCGGATAAAATGAAGCGTGCGAAGCTGATTGCATTTCTTCATGAGGCGTCTTCTCACATACGAAAAATGGAAAAATTTAAGCGCGACATAAGCGCCGCCCAGTGTACATATAATAGCAAAAAGTGAAAGCATATAGCGCATGCTCTCATTAGTGATACTGCCGGTCGGGATAATGGCGGTTTCGCCGGCTATGATTATCACAATGCCTACAAACCATGCAAAAAAGTACAACCCAGTAGGTGAGAAGAGGTGTTTCATCTGTCAGAGTTGTTACTAATGTTGTGTTTGATAGCTGTTGAAATTTACCCGGTTAATAATAGAGCGTCCGAGTGTGATTTCATCAGTGTATTCTAGTTCATCACCCACGTTTACGCCACGTGCGAGAACGGTAATACGTGTATGGTATGGAGCTAACCTACGTGCTATGTAAAAGTTTGTCGTATCGCCTTCGAGCGTCGGGCTCATGGCGAGAATGACTTCCTGAATTCCCCCTTCAGCAACCCGATCTACAAGAGAGGCAAGCTCTAAGTCTCTTGGGCCAATTCCGTCCATAGGAGAAATCATTCCACCCAAAACGTGATACAGGCCATGAAACTGCTGTGTGTCCTCAATCGACATAACGTTACGAATGTTTTCTACCACGCAAATAACAGAGCGGTCACGATTGGGATCAGCGCAAATTTCACACACTTCGGTGTCTGAAATGTTATGACAGATTTTGCAGTACTTTACTTCTTCTTTCAAGGTGATAATACTTTCACCGAATTGACGGACGGCATCAGCATCTTGCTTTAATAAGTGGAGCACTAAGCGGAGAGCTGTACGATGGCCTATGCCCGGTAGCTTAGAAAATTCGTTTACGGCTTTTTCAAGAAGTTTCGACGGATATTGTTCGCGCATAGCCCTTATTGTTTGACGCAAAGTTAAGCAAATGTCCTCGAAAAAACTTATCTTTGCTTCGTTTTTTATTGTTATACGGATGAGGTGACTGAATCCCCATCCAATGTGTGGCATGTTTTTCAATGAGTGAAACTTTATGGACATCAAATTTGCAGAATTTGTAATAAGCAACAGCCAAGTCGGCAAGTGTCCCGATCATAAGTTGCCTGAATACGCATTTATTGGTCGCAGTAACGTGGGAAAGAGCAGTCTGATTAATATGCTGACGGGGCGTAGTAAGTTGGCGATGACCTCGGCTACGCCGGGAAAGACCATACTTATTAATCATTTTCTCATTAACAAAGAGTGGTATCTGGTCGATCTTCCAGGATACGGCTACGCAAAGCGTGACAAGCAAACGCAGGAACGCCTTGGGGAGATCATTCGTAATTATGTTCTTCACAGAGTTCAATTGACATGCATATTCGTATTGATAGATGTGCGTCATGCGCCACAGCGAATAGATCTGGAATTTATTGAGTGGTTGGGCGAAAATAGCGTTCCGTTTGCTTTGATCTTTACCAAAGCTGATAAGTTGACCAAGGGAGGAGTCCAGAAAAACGTGTCCGCCTATCTTTCACAATTATCCGAACAGTGGGAAGAACTTCCACGTTATTTTATTTCAAGCAGTACGAAGCAGCAAGGCCGCGAAGAGATTCTGAATTACATCGATGAGATAAACCGAACTTTGTAAGGCTGGATTAGGCATACATGCAGTGGACTGATCGCATCCGACAGGTAAAGTTCTTTCTATTGGCTTCGGCAGTGGTTATTGCCGCAGTTTCGCTGGTTATTTCCTATTTGCTTGTTCGCGATCTTTCTCGTGAGGAGCGTAACCGGATGGTGGTGTGGGCAGAAGCCATGCGCTCGCTCAGTCGTGCGGATGAAAACACCGATATATATTTGGCGCTGAAAGTCATTAATGGGAATAACATGATTCCCGTGATTGTTTTGGACTCTGCCGGTCAGGTCGAGACCTACCGTAATCTTACGGTAAAAGGAAGCAATTTCACTGACTCGCTACATTATCTTCAACAGCAAGCGGATATTATGCGTCGGGCGGGTAATACAATCGAACTGAATCTGTCCGATGCGGGACAAGTTGTGCGTCCGGGCGACGATTATCTTACGATTTGCTATGATGAGTCGGCGATGCTGAAACGTTTGTCCTCTTATCCGTACGTTCAGTTGGGAGTAGTTGGTCTTTTTGTCGTTGTCGCTATTTTTGCGTTGCTTTCGTCTAAGCGTGCTGAGCAAAACCGGGTATGGGTTGGTTTGTCGAAAGAGACTGCCCATCAACTGGGTACTCCGATATCCTCATTAATGGCATGGGTGGCGATCCTGCGCGAGAACTATCCGCATGACGAACTTATTCCCGAGATGGACAAAGATGTGAAGCGTTTGGAATTGATAGCCGATCGTTTTTCGAAAATAGGGTCGCAGCCAGAAGTAATGTGTGAAGACTTGCGTTCTTTGCTTTTACGGGCCGCAGATTATATTCGACATCGTGCGTCGGACAAGGTCGTTATTGTCTGTGATTTGCCTGACGATGCCGTGGAAGCAGAAATCTGTGCCCCCCTGTTCGAGTGGGTTATTGAAAATTTGTGTAAGAACGCCATTGATGCGATGTCAGGAAAAGGAAGGATTACGCTCAAATTGTACCGGGAGGCGACACATATTGTCATTGAAGTGAGTGATACAGGTAAAGGAATCAGTAAGCGCCATTTTAAGACTGTATTTTCTCCTGGTTTTACGACCAAAAAACGGGGATGGGGATTGGGGCTCACGTTGGCCAAGCGCATCGTTGAGCAATATCATAAAGGGCATATCTTTGTAAAAAGCAGTGAGATGGGAGTCGGTACCACGTTTAGGATTGAACTGCACAACAGGGCGTAGGACTGGTCGGGCTTTTGTTTCGTGATGCTATATAAGAACGGGACAATCACAGCCGATCTTATATTAAGCTGTGGTTATCCCGTTCTATGAGGCGGAACTACAATGTGGAGCGTCGCCATATATGTAATTCGTAACGGTGCGAGTGCCTAATTCTTATTCTTCCAGTGTTTGTATCGTCCGCCTTTTAGCCAGTGCTTGTCCCAATATGAGTTGTCTAACCGACTGACCATTACACCTTTTGAGCTGCTGGCATGGAGAAAAAGTCCATCTTTCAAATAGATGCCTACATGGCCTACCCGGCGACGTTGCCTGCGTTTACTTCCTTGATTGAAAAACACAAGGTCTCCTTCCTTCAACCTGCGTTTCCTGACTTTCCGATCACATTTATCGTATTGGACTTGGCTTTGGCGCGGCAATTCTACATGGTAACACGTGCTGTAAATTTGGCATGTGAGTCCCGAGCAGTCTATTCCACTCCGTGTGTTTCCTCCGTAGCGGTAAGGCGTGCCTATCCATTTTGCAGCTTCTACGTAAAGTTTGTGATAGTCGTCATATTCAATATCGAACCCTAACACTTTTCCTGCATGTGCCAGTTCGGCAAAATTGATGTGAGCTATGCGGCGTGAGCTCGAACAGGATGTAAGGCCACAAATTACGTAGGCTAAACCAGCTCCAAAGGCGATGTGGCGCATAGCTCTTACGCAGGATATGGCGCTTTCCCAAAAAGGAGTTTCAGGAGACGTAATCATAAATGATGTTCGGACAAGTAACGCTCTGCTTCGATGGCTGCTTTACAGCCGCTTGCTGCTGCGGTGATGGCTTGACGATAGAGCGGATCTGCCACATCTCCGGCTGCAAACACGCCCGGAACGCCCGTTCGTGGGGTCGCCCCCTCGGTGATGATGTATCCCGATTCGTCAGTTTTTACCCATGGAGTAAAGAGTTCACTGTTGGGGTGGTGGCCAATAGCCAAAAAGAAACCGTCGATTGCGATATCGTAGTGGCGCTCGTCTGCTTCTCCACGGCGGTATACGACATGTGCGCCTTCTACGCCGTCTGTGCCGAACAGCCCTTCTGTGTTGGTCTCGAAAAGAATTTCTATCTTAGGATTCGCCATTACTTTTTCCTGCATCGCTTTGGAAGCACGTAAAAACGGTTTACGGACAATCAGATAGACTTTCGCGGCCAACCCCGCCAAGTATGAAGCCTCTTCACATGCCGTGTCACCGCCTCCCACAACGGCTACATTTTTCTTGCGATAGAAGAAACCGTCGCATGTGGCACATGCGCTGACTCCCAATCCCTTGTATTTTTCTTCATCCGGCAGGCCAAGGTACTTGGCCGTAGCGCCTGTGGCAATAATGAGAGTGTGGCATTGAACTTGGCTATTGTCGTCGAAGGTGAGGGTGTAAGGCGCATGAGAAAGATCCGCCTTTACGGCAATGGCCGGACGAATGACTGCACCGAAACGCATGGCCTGAGCACGCATATCGTCCATCATTTGATTGCCGTCGACGCCTTCCGGATAGCCGGGAAAGTTGTCTACTTCTGTGGTTGTGGTCAATTGTCCTCCAGGTTGGATACCCTCATAAAGTATGGGGGTGAGACCGGCCCGTGCAGCGTAAATGGCCGCAGTATATCCGGCCGGGCCTGAACCCAATATGAGGCAGCGTATTGTTTCCATGTGCGGATGTTTTTTAATGAGTATAAGGTTATCTTAAATCAATAATTTCGGCTTGAGGGAAGTCTTTGCTGTTGAACCGGAAAAAGTCGTCTTTCCATTTGTGGCCGACGGTGGGATCGTACACGCTGATGCGTGTCCATTGTCCTTTTCCCTGGTTCATCCGAACGCAGAGGGGGAGAGATGTGCTTTTGTCGATATCGAGGATGACTTGTTTGATGCCGAGTCTGTGGTTGGTGGCTGTAAGAGTTATTTCGAAGCATGATTTTCCGCGAAGGGTCGTGCTCGTCATTTTGTAGCTGTAACCTTGTTTGTAGAGGTCCACAAAAGTGTATGGATTCATGCGTTGGATTTCTTCCTGAGTGGGATGGCTGACGTTGACTTCGTTGCTTCCGTCGAGGTAAGACCATTGCGTTTCGCCGTCAAACCATGTCTTCATCTGCGGGGAATCGATATGGAATTTCTCGCCTTTGACATATATGGTTCCGCTTCCGCTTCCTGTTTCATCGCCGTGGGCGAAACTGCTGACTTTGAAAGTGGCTTGCGTGCCGCTACTGGTTTTGAGTCTGTCCGCAGTACGGTCTAACACTTGCTGGGCTGTCTGGGCATGGAGAGCCGGAGTGAGGAGAAGGGCGGTGAGTAGGAAGGACAGTATCTTTTTCATTTGTGTAGAATTGTTGACAGTTTGTTTTCCAGATCGGTTTCGTCCATGCAGAGCACGTCACGGGGCTTGCTGCCTTGTATGGGCCCTACTATTCCGGCTTTTTCGAGCTGGTCCATCAGTCGGCCGGCGCGGTTGTAGCCAATGGCGAACTTGCGCTGGATGAGCGAGGTCGAACCTTGTTGGTGGATGACGATGAGGCGTGCCGCTTCTTCAAAGAGCGGGTCGAGGTGGTTCGTGTCGAACGGGGTGGACGGGCTTCCCGAATCCGCGTCGCCTTCTGCGGCGACTTCAGGCAGGGCGTAGGCTGAAAGGTAGCCCTGCTGGGCTGCAATGTAATTGTTGATGCGCTCCACTTCCGGGGTGTCGACAAAGGCGCACTGCACACGGACGGGATCGTTCCCGCAGAGGAAAAGCATGTCGCCCTTGCCGACGAGCTGGTTGGCTCCCGTACGGTCGAGGATGGTGCGGCTGTCGATTTGCGACATTACCTTGAAGGCCATGCGTGCCGGGAAGTTGGCCTTGATGGAGCCCGTGATGATGTTTGTCGTGGGGCGTTGCGTGGCGATGACCATGTGCATGCCGACGGCGCGGGCCAGCTGGGCGATGCGGGCAATGGGGAGTTCCACTTCTTTTCCGGCCGTCATGATGAGGTCGCCGAACTCGTCGATGATGACGACAATGTAGGGCATGAACCCGTGGCCGTTTTCGGGATTGAGCAGACGGGCCTTGAACTTGGCGTTATACTCCTTGATGTTCCTCACCTTGGCTTTCTTCAAGAGGTCGTAGCGGTGGTCCATGAGCTGGCAGAGGCTTTTGAGCGTCTGCACGACCTTGGTCACATCGGTGATGATGGGGTCGTCCTCGCCGGGGATTTTGGCCAGAAAATGGTTCTCGATGGGCGAGTAGACGCTGAACTCGACCTTTTTAGGGTCGACCATGACGAATTTGAGCTCAGCGGGATGTTTCTTGTAAAGCAGGGAAGTGATGATGGCATTCAGTCCGACGGATTTTCCCTGTCCCGTGGCGCCGGCCACGAGCAGGTGGGGCATCTTGGCGAGATCGACCATGAACACCTCGTTGGTGATGGTTTTCCCTAACGCGATGGGCAGTTCGTAGGTTGTCTCCTGGAACTTTTTGCTGTTCAGTATGCTTTCCATCGAGACGATGTGCGGGTTCTTGTTGGGCACCTCGATACCGATGGTGCCTTTACCGGGAATGGGGGCGATGATGCGTATGCCGAGCGCGCTCAGGTTGAGGGCGATGTCGTCCTCGAGGTTGCGGATTTTGTTGATGCGCACGCCCTGCGCCGGGGTGATTTCGTAGAGCGTCACGGTAGGGCCGATGGTGGCCTTGATGCTTGAAATTTCAACGCCAAAGTCGCGCAGGACGGTGATGATGCGGTCTTTGTTGGCATTTTGTTCGGCCATGTCGATCGATGGGGCATTGTCCGCGTATTTTTTGAGCAGGTCGAGCGTGGGGTAGTGGTAGTTTTCCAGATCTTTCTTGGGGTCGTAGGGGGCCATCGCCGTAACTTCGGCCACTGTTTTCGTTGTGGCCTTTTCTTCTTTTTCACCTGAGGAGACGGTCAGTATGGCTTCTGAATCTGTCGCTTCGTCTGTTTTTCTTGTCGGCGACTTGGAATTTTCAGTCGGCGTGATTGTCGTGTCGAGAATGAGCGACGGCTGCTTGTCGTCGTCGGTCTGGTTGCTCAGGTCGAGGCTGACCGTAGCCGGGTCTTCATACGAGGCCGTTTCTGAATGCTCATTGGCTTCCATTTTCTGGGAGAGGACCGTTGGTGCAGGCGTCGTGTCGGCCGCTTGTGTCCTGTTGTTTTTTTTCAGATAATCTTTCGGGTTCAAAAGGCGACGGATGAAAAGCATGGTTTCACGGCTGACATAAACCAGATAGCACAGGGCCAGCGCGAAAAGCAGGATGAACAGGCCGATTTTCCCGATTTGTTCGCTCAACGTGCGGCAAATGTAGTCGCCATGCCCGCCGCCAGGCAAGAAAGCCAAGGCGCTCACCCATCCGTCGGGGATGAAAAACGCCAGCGTTACGGAGAACCAGATCATCAGGAACGTGCAGTTAAGAAACCATTTCCACAAGCGCACTTTGTAGGCACTCATGAGCTTCATACTGCAAAGCAGGAAAAACACAGGGATGAAGTAAGACGCTATGCCAAAGCACTCGTGCATGAAGTAGTAAGAGATGTAGGCCCCCAGACGGCCGCCGTAGTTGGCGGGAGTATCCAGTCTTCCTGCTTCAACGCCACTTTGGTCGACGATACCGGTCACAAAGTTCGAGCTGAATGCCAAAAGCATGAATAACGCGATGATGAGAAGCAAGAGGCCGCATATGAACCGCAGCGTCTCGCCTTGTAGGATTTCTTTGAGGCCGCCTACTTCGACCAGGTTTTTCATTCCGCTTTTTTTGTCTTTGACTTTCTTTTGGGGCATAAGAGGTGTTTTGTATTGCAAAATTACTCGAATTATGCTAATAACTCCGGGCGTTGTACTTTTTTTTGTAATTTTGCACAGCTTTTTTGTGATATGGAGAATAGTGCTGCCCCAATTTATTCGCGGCCTGTAATTGATTTTGTGACAGTGGCTGCGGAATACTGTAAGTATCTGGAACAAAGTCAACACACCGAACGCGGCGAGTTTGTCGACGTAATGCGGAAACTTCTTTCCGCATTATATTTGAAGGCGTCTGTGGTAGATGAGCCGGAACCGTGTGAGGGTTTTGTCGAACATCCCGTGACGGAAGACGATTATGATTACGTGCGTCGGGCCGTGGCCGGTGTCATGGGGGAATACAACGATTACTTGGATGTATTCATCGATGATTTTAAGTATTCTGACACCCCGATACGCCGTGAGGTCAGTGAAGATTTGGCAGACATCTACCAGTCGCTGCGCAATTTCGTCGAGGTGTACCGCCAAGGCTACGAGGAAGCAATGCAAGTGGCGCTGGCTGAAACCATCGGACAGTTCGAGATGGCATGGGGACAGAGTCTGCTGAACGCCTTGCGCGCCCTGCATGATGTGAAATTTGGTAATCACATGGAGACAGCGTGATGGAAACAATCAGGTGGCTTCGTGAGAAAATAGATAAAGCGGAAATGCAGCAAATGCCGACGGTCAGTTTTCCGGGGCGGATTGTCGTGGTGCAGACTGTCGCAGAAGCGGAAAAGGCTGTGGCATTCCTGCGTATGCAGACGCTTGTCGGCTTTGACACGGAAACGCGGCCTTCGTTCAAAAAGGGGCACAACCATAAGGTGGCCTTGATGCAGATTTCGGTGCACGACCTGTGTTTCCTTTTCCGGTTAAACATGATCGGGATGCCCCCCGTAGTGTGTGATTTCCTTTCTGACAGCCGAATCCGGAAGGTCGGGCTGTCTTTGAAAGACGACTTCATGATGCTGCATGAACGCACACAGGTCACGCTCTCCAATTTTATCGATTTGCAACAGTACGTCAAGACTTTTGGCATAAAGGACATGAGTCTGCAGAAGCTCTATGCCAACTTGTTCGGAAAGCGTATCAGCAAAACGCAGCAGTTGTCAAATTGGGAGGCTGACGTCTTGACCGACCGGCAAAAGCAGTATGCGGCCATCGACGCATGGGCCTGTCTCATGTTGTACGAAGAACTCGAAAGACTCAAAGTCTCAGGCGAATATCGTATTCTCCCCGTAGAAAATTGATGTTATGAATTATAAGACCGTAACCCTGAGGCGCGGTAAAGCCGAAAGCTTGAAGCGTTTTCATCCGTGGATATTTTCAGGTGCCATCGCACATATTGATCCTGACGTCGAGGAAGGCGAAATCGTAAGGGTCGTCGACGAGTCCGGGGCCTTCCTGGCCGTGGGGCATTACCAGATTGGTTCGATAGCTGTTCGTGTCTTATCGTTCGACGATGAGGTTATCGATGCCGCATTTTGGCGACGGCGTCTGTCCGAGGCTTTCCGCCTTCGCAGGGCGCTCGGGTTGGTAGGAAGAGGAGATAACGATGTTTTCAGGCTTGCCCACGGTGAGGGCGACCGGCTTCCCGGGCTGGTTGTCGATGTGTATGGCGAAACGGCTGTCATGCAGGCCCATTCAGTGGGTATGCATTTCGCGAGGGAGGCACTAGCGGATGCCGTGCTTGACGTCATGGGGGCTCTTATAAAGAATGTGTATTATAAGTCAGAGACGACCCTTCCGTTCAAGGCCGGCTTGGGACAGCAGGACGGATTTATACGCGGCGGGAAACCGGACAACGTAGCCACCGAGTACGGCCTGCGTTTTCATATCGATTGGTTGCGTGGGCAGAAAACCGGTTTTTTCATCGACCAACGGGAGAACCGCAGACTTTTGGAGCACTATTCACGTGGACGTCACGTGTTGAATATGTTCTGCTACACCGGAGGATTTTCGGTCTACGCTATGCGGGGAGGTGCTAAGTCGGTCCACTCGGTCGACAGCAGCAGTAAGGCAATCGATCTGGCACGTGATAATGTGGCGTTGAATTTTCCAGTTGATTATCGCCATGAGGCGTATGCAGAGGACGCATTCAAGTTCCTTGACCACATGGGAAGTGATTACGACCTTATTGTGCTCGACCCACCGGCGTTTGCCAAACACAAGGATGCTCTACGCAATGCGCTCAAAGGCTACACCCGCTTAAACGCAAAGGCTTTTGAGAAGATACAGCCGGGCGGCATTCTTTTTACGTTCAGTTGTTCGCAGGCTGTCAGCAAAGAGCAGTTTCGTCTGGCCGTCTTCACGGCTGCTGCGCAAAGCGGCCGTCATGTGCGGATTCTTCATCAACTCCATCAACCGGCAGATCATCCCATCAACATTTATCATCCGGAGGGCGAATACCTGAAAGGTTTGGTGTTGCAGGTTGAATGACGTGAGGGGAGTCAGTTCCATTATCCACAAAGAAGCCCGGCTATTCTTTTAGGCCGGGCTTCTTTGTGGATAATGGAACTGACTTAATCCTGTCAGGACATACGCGGTAACGCCACGTGCAGGCAATTGTCTGCCAAACGTTAAAGCCTTATTTGTCAGTTATTCTGTGGAAACGGTATAACGATATGTCTGCCGCCGGTCGCCCGGTGTTTTAATCAAAGAAAAGCGCCTCACATCATCTGGTGTAAAGCGCTCTGTGACTTCGTTGGGATTCAAACCCAAAACCTTCTGATCCGTAGTCAGATGCTCTATTCAGTTGAGCTACGAAGCCAAGTTTGTTCAGTAAGTGGTGACTTCGTTGGGATTCAAACCCAAAACCTTCTGATCCGTAGTCAGATGCTCTATTCAGTTGAGCTACGAAGCCTTTCTTGCGTTTGCGAGTGCAAAGGTAAGAAGTTCTTTTGAAACAGCCAAGCTTTCACCGGAAAAAGTTTCATTATTCACAGTGGGGCGAAGTTGGACGCAGGATTTAGCAAAGCGCCGGCGTATTAAAGCACCAAAGAGTATGGCATAGTGGCTGTCGGGTGATAAAGTTTCTTTCCGTTCGGTTCGGAGTTTTGCCCGATTTGCGTAATTTTGCAGAAACTTTGCAGAAGATATCATGAGCACTGATGCACAGATTCACAAGCCATCTGGCGAATGTATGGTGTTGCGTACCGAGGGCTTAGTCAAGAAGTACGGAAAACGAACGGTGGTGAACAATGTTTCGTTTGATGTGCATGAGGGAGAAATTGTCGGCTTGTTAGGACCAAACGGTGCGGGCAAAACGACTTCTTTCTATATGACCACGGGGCTCGTTGTCCCAAACGATGGGCACATTTTTCTGGATGATCAGGAAATAACGGACGATCCGGTTTATAAACGTGCCAAGAAAGGCATTGGCTACTTGGCTCAGGAAGCATCCGTCTTTCGCAAGATGAGTGTCGAAGACAATATCGCTTCTGTGCTCGAAATGACCGGACGTCCCAAGGACTATCAACGGGAAAAGCTCGAGAGCCTTTTAACCGAGTTCGGCTTGCAGAAATTACGGAAGAACAAGGGCGACCAGCTCTCTGGTGGTGAACGCCGTCGTACGGAAATAGCCCGTTGTCTGGCCATCGACCCGAAGTTCATCATGCTTGATGAGCCCTTTGCCGGGGTCGATCCTATTGCCGTCGAGGACATACAATATATAGTTTGGAAACTTAAAGATCGCAATATCGGCATCCTTATAACCGATCACAACGTGGAGGAAACGCTGTGCATCACGGACCGCGCTTACCTCCTTTTTGAAGGGCGCATCCTTTTTCAGGGAACGCCTGAGGAGCTGGCCGCCAATCAGGTCGTCCGCGATAAATATCTTACGAACAGCTTCAAATTGCGCAAGAAGGATTTTCAATTGCTCGATCAGCAAAAACGCCGCCAAGCGTAGGCTTTGCGGCGTTTTTGCTTTCTTTATTTGCGGCGAAAATCGTTGCGGCAGAGCCATGCCGTGAGGTGCAATGTCCAGCCATCAAACACTTGAAACAAGTCGTAGCCGATATTCCGGAGTCCAAAGCTACGTTGTCCTACGGCCTTGGCGCTGCGGTTCAACGCCCACGCCTCGACTATCGGATAAAAGAATAGAGTGGCCAGACAGACGTCGCGCCATGCTTGTTCCACGTTATATGTTGTGGGGAAGGCCCGAAGCTGTGAAGCACGAAGAAAGGCTGCCGCGATCCACGTGAAGTAATATATATAAATAAGCGTGTCCAGCAGTCCCCATCGCCACTTCAACCACTTTCCGCGCAACCGTAAATGGCGGTCAGCCACGCTTCGCGCGATACGGACTTTCCGGCTGTCTTTTGCTGAATCGTAGTCCTGCCATATGGTTGACGCCGGCGTGCAGACAACGGCCGTGTGCCCTGGTGTGGCCAGTCTGTCAAAGAGAAGACCGTCTTCGCCACAAGTGAAAGACAGTTGCGACGCATACCCGCCCTGTTGCATGAAATAGCTTTTCCGGAGTGCCATGTTGCAACCATCGGCATCGACCGCACGGCCTCGCATGGCTGCGCCAAAGGCCCATAATGCCCGTCGAAGCCGTCTGTATGAGGCTGTGGCCAGCCCCCGCCCGCCGTTCGCCTTGTAGTTCGCGTAGCCGATGAGCAGGTTCCGGTCGTCCGTCATCTTTTCCGACAGCCCCATCAGCCACTCTGGGCCGGCAGGCGTGCAGTCCGGCTGCGTCACGACGACCCATTCGTAGCGTGCGGATTTAATTCCCAAGGTGACAGCCAGTTTGCGGTGACCGACAAAGCGGGTCGTTGTGGGAATGAATGTATGGCGTAGTCGCGTCGACGTGTTTTCCAACCGTTTCAGTACGTCTGCGGTGTCGCTTTTGGGATCGTCGTCCATTACGACGATGACTTCGAAGAAAGGATAGTTCTGCGCCAGAAAGCCAGGCAGGTGTGTTTCGAGGGCGCGGGCTTGCCCCGACGTCGGGATGACGATGCTGATGCCGGGAGCACGTACAGGGAGGCCTTCGTCGGGCGTTTCGCTTTGCCGGCGTGCCTGGACAAGGATGAGATAATCCCTGATGCGCGTCGCCAGCAACAGACAGACGCTCACGGCGCACGGAACAAGAAGTAGGAGCATGATATCCATAGTCGGGTTGAAAGGATTTAAAGAGTGTCGGGCGGAAATAGGGAGATACAGTCCGCGTGTGTGCGGCGGCGGAATTCGGCCGTAGCTATGGCTGTGGCGACCGCCACGTTCAGGCTCTCGCTCGTAAGCTGTCCCGACGGGAAACTGGGGATGAAGAGGCGATGGTTGACGCAGCTTTCCACTTCGGGCGAGATGCCGTTGCCTTCGTTGCCCATCACGAGCAGGCCTCGCTGTTCGAGCGGCTCGGTGTATATGTTGGCGCCCCGGAGAAATGTTCCGTAGACCGGCACGTCGTGCTTCAATGTGCGGATGAAGTCGGGGAGAGACACATAGTGCAGGCTGACACGGGAAAGGGCGCCCATCGTGGCCTGCACCACTTTGGGAGAAAAGGCGTCGACGGTACATGGCGAACAGAAAACATGACGGATGCCGAACCAGTCGGCTATGCGGACTATCGTGCCGAGATTGCCGGGGTCTTGGATGGTGTCGAGCGCCATACACAATTCTTTCTCCGGCCACTGCCCGAGGTCCGCCGAGCCAGCTTGCGGTTGCCGGAAGATGGCTATGACGTCGCGCGGGGCTTGCAGGAAGCTGGCGTGTTCCAGTTCGGCCTGAGTCAGTTCCGCCGTTTCTTCTGCACAAAGTTCCGGGTGCTGCCGGGCAAAACCGGCCGTCATCCCGAGGAAGACGCACTTGAAAAACGGTGCCAGGTCTTTCACTACTTTGGGCCCTTCGGCTACGAAGAGCCCCGTCTCGTCGCGGTGTTTCTTCTTGGCCAGCGCACGAATCGTTTTGAGTTGTCTTTTGCTGAGCATGACAGACGTTTTTATGCGTGTCTGATTGAAAAATTACGCAAAGCTACAAAGTTTTTCGCTCATATAGTCTTAACTTTGCGCCTAAATGCAAACATTTTTCCTCTTTTGGCGGCGTTTGACGCAGTGGGCGCTCCTGTTGGGTGTCTGCGCGATGGCAGCGGGGTGTTCGCCCTTGCGCTTCCTTGAACCGGACGAGCAGTTGCTTGTGAAGGTACGTCTCGAAAGCGACAGTCGCGCCGTGCGTCCGGCAGCTTACCGCCGCTATGTCCGTCAGGAAGCCAACTCTCGGTGGTTAAGCCTGGTCAAGGTGCCTTTGGGCATATATTGTCTTTCCGGAACCGACTCCACGCGGAGGTTCAACCGTTTCGTCCGGCGCATAGGCGAGGCCCCCGTGGTGTTCGACGCCTCCCTGGCGCAGTTCAGCGCGGCCAGTTTGCAGGCGGCGTTGGTCAGTGCGGGTTATCTTCATGCCCGTGCGGACTACGGGGTTGAAAGCCGCGGCCGACGCCTGACGGTCACTTTCCGCCTGTCTCCTGGCGAGCTTTATTATGTCGACACCATTCTTTATGACGTCGAGTCGCCGCAAATCGACAGCCTCATGCGCCGCAGCGCCCGCTTCTCCCGGCTGCGCCGCGGAATGCCTCTCGACGCCTCGCAACTCGAAGCCGAACAATCGCGTCTGGTCCGCCTGTTCCGGAATGCGGGATATTATAATTTACATAATGAGTACGTCAGTTATCTGGCTGATACGCTGTCCGGAGAGAAGGGAGTGCGCCTGACCCTCCGTG
>USCX01000002.1 GCA_900553285.1 uncultured Prevotella sp. | reverse complement strand
ATGGAGCAGGGAAACCCGTCATAAACAAAAGCAAGGGATTGAAGGCTGCAAGAAGTGCGTCGGACAACAGGAGAGCGTCAATCCGGCGGAAAGGCCCCCGGCATGATACGGCGTATCCTTTCTGCCGTGTGCTGAGGTTATGCTACTATTTCCTCTGCATTTTCCGCATCATTGACAATTTTATCCAATCGCAGTTGTGTTACCCTGTTTCGTAGGTCATCTCAAACTGAGGCTTGCGGGCGCTTTCCACATATTGCTGGTTCAGGCGATGAAGAATAAGGCGTATGGTAGTCAGGCGCTGTTGTCCGTCAATAAGACGCCAGCAGGTGTGTTGTCGTCCCATCGGAACGACGAGGGGTTGCAGACAGTACCATTTGTATTAAGAATCTCCTGACAAGATGGCCGGGAGGGTGAATTTTGTTAAAGCCGTGCGGTGCGTGGCATGGAGGCTTTCGTCTTTATTGTCGCTGCTCCTGTTGAGGTTGCCGCATTGCCCGTCGTGGCAAACGCCGTGCCCGGAATTATCCGGACGTAGCCCCATCATGCAGGCACAGGCGCTTTATGCAAGCCGGCAAAATCCGTTTTGTGTCAATCGGATGAAAAAACATGCGGGACAAGTAAAAAGAAAGCCCTTGTCGTGATTGCTTTTTGCCGAAGAATGCTTAACTTTGCAGCCAGAGACCTGCTGGTTTCCCGAACATGCAATAGCAAATTTATCCTACTCATAATTTTAAGAACATGGTATATTCACAGGAAGTAAACAACATGTGTTGTGTGGCCAAAGGTCCTAACCATGGACCGGCTCCCATTCCAGAAGAAGGAAAGTGGATACAGGCAAAAGAAATCAAGGACATTTCCGGTTTGACGCACGGTGTGGGTTGGTGTGCTCCCCAGCAGGGTGCTTGCAAACTGACGCTCAATGTGAAGGAAGGCGTCATTCAGGAAGCTCTTGTCGAAACGATCGGTTGCTCCGGTATGACCCATTCCGCAGCCATGGCTTCTGAAATCCTGCCCGGCAAGACCATTCTCGAAGCTTTGAACACAGACCTCGTTTGTGACGCCATCAATACGGCCATGCGCGAGTTGTTCCTGCAAATCGTCTATGGCCGTACGCAGAGCGCCTTTTCCGAAGGCGGTCTCATGATTGGTGCGGGCTTGGAAGACCTCGGCAAAGGTCTACGTAGCCAGACGGGTACGCTTTATGGTACGTTGGCCAAAGGTCCCCGCTACCTCGAACTGACCGAAGGTTACATCAAGACGCTCGCCCTCGACAAGGACGATCAGATCATCGGTTATGAGTTCGTCCACCTGGGCAAGTTCATGGAAGAAATCAAGAAAGGTACCGATGCTAACGAAGCGCTGAAAAAGGTAACCGGTACGTATGGCCGTTTCAGCAAGGAGCAAGGTGCTGTGAAATACATTGATCCGCGTCACGAATAATATAGAAGGAACAAAGCATGATTAGACCTGTAAATTTTGAGAGCCAAGACCGCCGTATGAAACAGATTTTGGCGGCTTTGAATGAGAACGGAATCAAGGACATCGAGGAGGCCAATGCCATCTGCGACTCCTACGGTCTCGACCCCTATAAAACGTGCGAGGAAACGCAGCCCATCTGCTTTGAGAATGCAAAGTGGGCTTACGTCGTAGGTTCTGCCATCGCCTTGAAGAAGGGCTGTAAGAATGCTTCTGAGGCTGCTGAGGCCATCGGTATCGGTTTGCAGTCGTTCTGCATTCCGGGTTCTGTGGCCGACGACCGCAAGGTTGGTTTGGGCCATGGCAATCTTGCCGCCATGCTGCTGCGCGAAGAAACAAAATGTTTTGCTTTCTTGGCCGGTCATGAGTCTTTTGCGGCTGCCGAAGGCGCCATTAAAATTGCAGCCAAGGCTGACAAGGTGCGCAAGGAACCGTTGCGTTGTATCCTGAACGGTTTGGGCAAGGACGCAGCGCAGATCATTTCCCGCATTAACGGCTTCACTTACGTACAGACGAAGTTCGACTATTTCACGGGTGAACTCCACGTGGTTCGTGAAGTCGCTTATTCCGATGGTCCCCGTGCCAAGGTGAAATGCTACGGTGCCGACGATGTGCGTGAAGGCGTTGCCATCATGTGGAAAGAAGGCGTCGACGTGTCCATCACAGGCAACTCGACCAACCCGACCCGCTTCCAGCACCCCGTGGCAGGAACGTATAAGAAAGAGCGTCTGCTCGCTGGCAAGCCTTACTTCTCGGTAGCCTCGGGCGGTGGTACGGGGCGTACGCTTCACCCCGACAACATGGCTGCCGGTCCCGCATCTTATGGTATGACCGACACGATGGGCCGTATGCACAGCGATGCTCAGTTCGCTGGTTCGTCGTCAGTGCCTGCCCACGTCGAGATGATGGGCTTCCTCGGCATTGGCAACAACCCGATGGTGGGCTGCACCGTGGCTTGTGCCGTCGACGTGGCTACCGCCCTGAACAAGTAAGACACTTTTCCCCTGTGACCACAAGCCCCGCCGCGGTGCGGACTTGCGGTTCGTCAGCCAAACGCCCCTGTGCTCCCTTCCCCGGGAAGGCGCAGGGGCTCTTTTTCGTGTGGCGGGTTCGGGGCAAGTCCTCTTATGCTTTCCGCCCCGTCCGGACGTCGCAGGGCGCGGCGTCGGGCGGGACGGAAAGGGATGAAACAGAGTGGCGTGCGCCGCGATGGGGAGCAGGCGCGTTTCAGTAGGGCTTAATCACTGCGCGACGGGCAACGGGTCGATCGTAATGAGCCGCTTCACCGATTTGCCGCCCAGGCGCTCGTCCATCTCGCTGTCATAGGGCACGCGCACCGTGCCGCTGATGGGCAAGACATGACTGGGCTTGCATACGCCCTTGAAGTTTATATCCATCATGTCGTCCTTCGTGAGTTCACAAATGTAGCAATCTTTCATCGTGAGTTGGATGTAGCCTTTCTCCTCAAAGCCATCCACGGTCAGGCTTTCGCCTGTGAGGTAACCGGCGATTAAGTCGTCGTTGGTGTCATCCCAATAGCCTGCGACGATTCCTGTCATGATGTACTGCTTGCCGTCAATCTCGGCATAGTGAGGTGAATCGCCCCACTGCCGCGTGGGGTCGTTGAGCAGGTCGAGCCCGCTTTTCACTGTCGTTAACGGTCCTGCCCAGCTTGGTTGTTCGTAACTGAACGACAGCATGAAAAATTTTTCCAAAAGCAAGCCCGAGACGGCGACATTGATATTCCAAAAGTCGCCGTCCTCGTCCATTCCTGGCGGTGTAGAATATCCAAGATAAGCGAGGCAGTTGTTGTCAAACGTCACCTTGTTGTCGTTTATGGTGAGGTTAATGTTTTTGTTTCCCTGCGAGCCTCCCGCGGGTGGGGTCAGCTCGTTGTCGTCGTCGCTACTGCACGACGTGACGCCTAAGGCGAGCAAGCACGCCAAGACGCCGATAAAATACTTTTTCATGACGAGTTTAGAATTTATAAGTGCTACCGATGCCTACAACAAACTGCGAGTAGCCGCTGGTGATGACTTCGTAGCGCAGCTCGAGGCCGGCCGCGATGTGGTCGGTAAAGGCGTACTCCGCGCCGACACCGAAGTTGAATTTGAAGCAAGACTCCGTTTCGTGTTTCGTGTCGAACGAGGGCTCGAAATAGTCCATTTGGCGCGTCGTTGGCGCCGAGTAATAGTACCAGTCGTCTATATCCGGCCAATCGCCCAAGTCGATTGTTTCATAACGCACGAGGTCGAAACCGATGCCCGCGAGCGGGTAGACGTTGATCTTGGGGTGGACGTGAAACACATAGTGTGCGTTGGCGCTGATGTCCAGCATACCGCTGCCGCCGAAGTAGTACGTCAGCGAGGGCTCTATGCGCCAGTGGTCTGTGAATCCGTAGCGAAACTTCGCTCCGAGGCTGGCGTTCCTGGCGTTGGTGCCGTAGTTTACATTGATGCCCACAGCCTTGTCACCTTTTTGGGCGAAAGCGCACAGCCCGACGAGGGCGGCACAAACGGTGATAAATAGCTTTTTCATGATTGCTTGTGATGTTTTTGCGTTTAGTCGTTGTACCTGTTTTGTTAAGTCCTTTGCTGGGTTTGGACAACAAAGAAGCGTGGACTTATGACTTCGTCTACGCTTTCAGAGGCATCGCCAAACGCCGTTGCAACCATATACGAGTAAAAGCCCACGCCTGCGGCGTGAGCATCAACTTTTACTCTTGGTTGCTTCATTGAATTTGGCGAATTTTCTGAAAGCAAGAATAAAGCTAACGCTTCTATGTCAAATGTCCTTGTTTCTGTCGTGCTACATAGGCGGTCTGTTTGAGGTAATGTCATGGCAAAGGTAAGAAATTCTAAGTTCCTAAAACAAGTTCCTGCCATATATTTCAGTCTCTCGCCGGATGGAGCAAGGTGAGACAACGAGGGCGGCACAAACTTTTGCGCTTTTGCTTGTCCTGCTGCGCGAAGTTGCCTATATTCGCGGATGGCGGGCTATGAATGCCCGCGTGGCCGTCTTCGTGCCCGTGGAGGTAGACGGCGGACGGGGAGCGGTGGCCGTGTTTTTCGACGCCGCACACAGATTAGTCGACAACCATCAAGCACACAGAAAGGCACATGAAAAAGAGAAACTACCTGCTTGCCGTCGTGGCCGCCACGCTGTTTGTGGTCACGGGGTGGAGCAATTGTGGAAACAAGACCGAGCTGCCCGCGCCCGGGACGCCCGCTGTCGAGGCGCAGGCTGTGTCCCGCCCTGCGGCCAAGGCGGAACGGACAGAAACGACGGCCAAAACCTCGGAGAACATGCCGGGGCGCGACTACGTGGAGCCGGCCAGTACGGGCAAGAACATGTCGCAGCAACTGCTTAGGCGCACGGCCTATTCGACGTCGTACAACAAAACAACGCGGACGCCCAACTGGGTAGGCTGGGTCTTGACGGCGGCGCACACCGACGGTCACTATGGACGCAAGGGACACAAGTTTGCCGAGGACACCGACGTGCCCGCCCCGCGCGCCACGTATGACGACATCCGTGAGGGTGAGTGCGGTTATCAGCGGGGGCACATGTGTCCGGCTGGTGACAATAAATGGTCCTACAAGGCTCAGGAGGAGGCTTTCCTGATGACGAATATCTGCCCGCAGAATGGCGACCTGAACCAACGCGACTGGAAATACCTTGAAGAGGCCTGCCGTGACTGGGCCGAGCGATACGGGAAGGTATATATCGTAGCCGGTCCCGTTTTCACCACCCGTCCGCACAGGACGGTGGGCGAGCACAAGGTGGCAGTTCCCGATGCGTTCTTCAAGGTTGTTCTGGCTTTTGACGGCACAGACCCTATGGCCATCGGTTTCCTTTATGCCAACGCTTCCGGTCATCACGACATAGCTTACTACGCTCGGCCGATTGACGAGATTGAACGCCTCACGCATTTTGACTTCTTCCGCCAGCTTCCCGACAGTATAGAGAATCGCGTGGAGGCCGAATGCGACCCACGGGCGTGGGGCATGGACTGAGGTCGGGGGACATGCCCCACGCCCATGTGGCGCAAGAAACAACACCGGAGCGGGGTGTGGAGAACTGACTTCCCACACCCCGCTCCGGTGTTTTGGGACCTTTCGGACGATTTTGTGCGTTATCCTCCCTGCAGGCGACGGCGCACAAAGCCGATGAAGCGTTCGATGCCGTCCATCATGCGCGACGTGGGGCAAGCCAGGTTCCAGCGCATGAATCCGTTGCCGGCCTCGCCGTACATCTTGCCAGAGTTCAGCCACAATCCGGTTTCGGCTTTCAGTTCTTCTTCGAGCGTGTCCGAATCCATGTGCAGGGCCGAACAGTCCATCCATGCCAGGTAAGTGCCTTCAAGTTCGACCACAGGGAACTCGGGTAGCAGCTCCGTGCACGATTCGCGGAATCTTTCGTAATTGCCACGCAGGTAGGCGAGCAGTTGTGTGAGCCACTCTTCTCCTTCTTCGTAGGCCGCAATGAGGCCGGTCACGCCGAACGGGTTGACATCGCACACCTCGTTGATGTTGATGGCTCGATCAATGCGTCGGCGCAGCGAGGCGTCGGCGGCAAAGATGTTGGCAATTTGCAGTCCGGCGATGTTGAACGACTTGCTCGGCGACATGCACGTGACGGAATGCCTGGCAAATTCGTCGGACAGGGAGGCAAAGGGGATGTGCTTGTGTCCCGGATAGACGAGGTCGCAGTGGATTTCGTCCGACACGACGAGCACGTCGTGACGCAGGCAAATTTCGCCCACGCGCGTCAGTTCCTCACGCGTCCAGACGCGTCCGGCCGGATTGTGCGGGCTGCACAGGAGCATCAGTTTCACGTTCGGATCGGCGGCTTTGGCTTCAAGGTCGTCAAAGTTGATGTGATAGGTTTTTCCGTCGTAAAGCAGGTGGTTTTCTGCCAGCCCGCAGCCGTTATTACGGATGGATGAGAAGAAGCAGTTGTAAACGGGTGTTTGGACGAGCACCTTGTCGCCGGGTTCCGTCGTGGCTTTGATGATGGCGGACAAGGCCGGTACAACTCCCGAGGTGTAGATGATTTCTTCCCGTTTCACCGTCCATCCATGCCGGCGGGCCATCCAGTTGATGGTGGCGTCGTAGTAGGCGTCGGGCACGCGGGTGTAGCCGAACACACCGTGGGCTACGCGCCGTTGGAGGGCATCGGTGATAGCGGGTGCTGTGCGGAAATCCATATCGGCCACCCACATGGGGAGAACGTTGTCGTCTGAGGCCGAGTCCCATTTGTAAGAGCCCGTTCCCCGGCGGTCAATGAGTTCGTCGAAGTTGTATGTGGTCATTGTCGGGCGGCGTTGTCTTGTTCTTGTGTGCTGATTATGCAGTCAGCGGGTGCCTTGATGTTTTCGTCGAGGATGATTTCTCCGTAGCTTTGGGCTGTGATATGTCCGCTACGTGGGTTCTTCACGCTGTGTACCGGGCTGTTGATGGTGGCCTCCACCGTACTGTATTCAAAGGCCAGGTCGGCGTCGTCGGCCATCGTGCAGTTCTCCATGACGAGGTCGTGGGCGTAGCATAGCGGCTGTGTACCCGAGATCTTGCAGTTGACGAGGCGCAGGTGGTGCGAGTGCCAGCCGAGGTATTCGCCGGTCAATTCAGAGTCATAGACGGTGACGTTCTCCGTGTTCCAGAAAGCGTCTTTCGAGTCGATGACGGCATTGCGGATTTCCACGTTCTTACAGTATTGGAACGAATAGTTACCTTGTTGCCTGTAATTGCGGATGCGGATGTTCTCGCTGTGCATGAAAAGGTAGTCGGCGTGTTCCACCTCGACGTGGTCGAGGCCCACGTTACGGCACATCCAAAGGGTTTCCTGCGCATCGGGGATGCGCACGTTGTGCAGGCGGATGCCGTCCATTTCGCGGAACATCTTGGGCGCTTCAACGAGCGTGTCGCTCATTTCGAGATTGCGGGAATACCACAGGGCGGCGCGTGCCCCTTCGGTAAAAAGGCAATTTTTCACGACGAAGCCGTCGTTGTGCCAGAACGGATACTTGCCTTCAAAGCGGCAGTTGACAGCTTCAATATGGCTGCATTCTTTCAGCGCCGATTCGCCGGCGTGAATGGTGACATGGTCGAGATAGAGGTCGTGTGAGGCGAAGAGCGGTCGTTCGCCTCCGAATTCTGTGTTTTTTATTGTTTTCATCGTTTTTGGTTTAAGTTCTTTGTTTCGGCCTCAGACGGGAGTTCGCTTTTCAGTTCCTCCATGTGGGGGACATTCATACTGCCAGACTTCTGTCGGAGATAGCGTTTCTGGTTGCAAAGGTAAGTCTGTGTATCCGGAAGAAGGCTAACTATATTCCGGTCAGTATGCCCTTAATTACAGTTTTTTCAACCATCGTTCACGCCGTAACCGAATAAGAAAAATCATACCGCGGAAGCATAGTTCCAGACACATGGCGAGCCATACGCCGCGTAGCCCCATGGTCGGAGCGAGCACGGCCGCTAATGTGAGGCGCACGAGCCAGATGCTTATCAGGTTCATCGAGGCTGGAATGAGCGTGTCGCCGGCCCCGACGAAGACACCGTAGGTCACGATGGAGGCGGCAAACATCGGTTCGGCAAAGGCCTCTATGCGTAAAACCGCAACACCCAATTCGCGCACTTCGGCATCGGGTGTCATAATCCCTATCATGTAGGGCGCGCCTGCGTACATGGCGATGCCCATCACCGTCATGACCAACATGCCCGTACCCACCGTGATGTAAGCAAAACGGCGGGCAAGCTCTTTGCGGCGGGCGCCTATGCTCTGTCCCACGAGGGTAGTTGCCGCGTCAGAGATGCCGTATCCGGGCATGTAACAAAGGCTTTCGGCCGTAATGGCAAAGGCATTGGCCGCGATGGCGTAATTGCCGAGAGGGGCGACAATGACTGTCGTCATAATCTGCGCCCCGCACATCATGATGCGTTCGGCTCCCATCGGCAGTCCGATGTGCAGTGCTTTTTTCAGACAGGCGGCGGTCGGGCGGAAACTGCCCCTCCGGCCGACGAGCCGAAGCTCCGGCGAGCGGACGCAGAGAGAGAACTGCATGATGAATGCCGTGACAACGAGGGCCAGGGCTGTGCCCAACGCTGCGCCCGTTACGCCAAGTCCAGCGCCCGGAACGACTATCGCAGTGTTCAGAACGTGATATGTGCGTGTGGGGAAAATGAGAAACATATTGAATATCACGTCGAGCAAACACATCTGCATGTTTAGCAGGCTGGGCACGTACATGTTGCCGCTGCTGCGGAGCATGGCGCTGCCTAATACGTTGAGTTGGAAAAAAGGCAGTGACAGGGCGAAGATGGCGAAATAAGACGCGGCATCGGCATGGATGTCAGGCCCGCCGCCGAGCCAGCCGGGCAGGCGGCTGCTGACGGCATATCCTAACGCGGCCAGTGTCAGGCTGAAACAGAGGGTGACCAGGAGGGACTGGCGTAAAACGGACCGTGCCCCGTCGATATTCTTTGCTCCTAAAAGATGAGCTACTTGCACGGCAAATCCTGTGGAGGCTGCCGAGCATACTCCCATGAACAGCCAAGTTGTGGTGGACACCAGTCCAATGGATGCAGAGGCATCGGCGCCAAGGCTTCCGACCATGGAGGCGTCGATATATTGCATCGTGATGGACGAAATCTGGGCCATGATTGACGGCAAGCTCAGTTGGGCCGTCAGGTAAAATTGTTGTCTGACGGTCATGGGAGCTCCGTTGCGTATGCGCAAAAGAAGTGCGCTGTTGTTCAGCTTGGCTTTCATCCGATGTTGTTTTCTCAATTGGACGAGGAGGTGGCCGGGCGGGGGCTAAACTGTCTCGTTTCCGTTTGGCGTCGCAAATTTACACATTCTGCCCCCATCGTGATGTGTATCGGTTACGGAGAATATAACCCGAATTACAGCAGGAGGGGAATTGGAGGCGGATATGGATAAGTAGGGAGAACAGGCCATGCACGTATCCCCAGTGTGCGGGAGCAGGGACGATGAGGAGATTCCATGGCCGGGGAGAAGCGACAGCAAGAACGGTCTCATGATTTGCGGGACCGTCCTTGCCCTTGATGTGGATGTTTTGAGAGAGGTGTGCCGTTCCTCTCCTGTCCGGAATCCTGTGCCGGTGTCAGAAACGGGCAGCTACCTGTATGTCGAAAGTACTGTAATTGCGGCCAACCGAGGCGCTCCGGTCGTTTGTGAACGAGTAGTTGGCCTGAAAGATGAGATGATGGCCTAAATAATAGTTGGCTGCAAGCGCATAAATGGTTTTCAAGGAATTCCAATGTTTGTTTTCGCGGTAGCAGTCATATCGACCGAAAAGTTTGAAGTCTTTACAGACAGGTGCTCCCAGCTGGATGTACCATGCGTCACTGCGGTTTGCGCTGTGGATGTTTGTCGGGTTCTTTCCTTTCGATGCCAGGTATTCACCCCGCGTGCTCCACGCGCCGTTGTCATACATGTATCCGACTCCCCAGCGTTTGCGTTCGACACTTTTCAAGTCGGTGCCGTCACCCTTATAACTGTCGTTTGTGTATTTGCCATTCCATCCGAACCCACCGACAGACAGGCCCTTGACGGGAGAAAGCCAAAGGCCGCCGATGAGATCCTTGAAGTTGTCCTTGTCGGTATGATTTATTCCTTGGCCGTTGAATACGCCGATTTGGTAATGTAACCACGTGTGGTTGTCTGCCGCATGAAAGAGGTCGCCCTGCAGTTGTGCTCCCACGTCCCGCCCTGAACATTTATGTCCGTCGACACGGTCGTTGATTGAAGCCAGTTTCAGTGTGGCCTGGGAGTAGTTGCCCAAACCGACATCAAGCGGGCTCATAGGGTTCTCGAAGCCAATGGGACGCTTGAACTGGCCCAACTTAACGCGTAGGAAGTCAAACTTTTGCCATTCGACAAATGCGTCCATAATGCGCGGTCCATTGTCTTTTGACGGCATACCGTTGATTTCTACTTGCAGGCGATAATAAAAGTCCTTGAAGCAGTAGCCGGACGCACTCAGACGGACGAAGCGGAGATCGAAAGTGCTGTTGCTCTCTTTACCGTCCTGATTGTCGATGCTGTATTTACCGATGATGTAACCGCTGAATTTGATGCTGGGGTCGAAGGCTTTCCAGAGTTTTGTGGAAGTCTTAGGCGACGCTTCGGGTGTGGCCTGTGATAGACTGTCGGACGCGATTCCATGCGCCGGAAGCAAAGAGGTACAGGTCGCAAAGAACGTTAAAAGCAAGGCTTTCTTACTCATTTTTTCTGTACTGTTGGTAAAATCTATGCAAAAGTAATAATTAATTCTCGGTGATACGTGAAGAATAGCTAACTTTGCACGTATGAATTTGTTATTTAACCGTTTAAGACGGTGGTGCTTCCTATTGTTATGTCTGGCAGGCGGAGTGCTGTCCCCTTTGTTTGCGCAAGAAAAAAACGAGGCGCTCGTTCAGTGGGGCGATTCGGTTCGGGTGTCGTCAGACACGCTACGTCCGAAGAGGAGCGTCGTAGGAAAAGTGCTGGACTACTTTCGCAATCCGGGGGAAGACACTGACAAAAACTTCAGTTTTGGCGTATTGCCCGGGCCGCACTATTCTTCGACGGTCGGGTTTGGTCTTGGCGTTGTCGCCACGGGACTTTATTCGATGGACCGTTCTGATTCGTTGTTGACGAAATCGAACGTTTCGCTCTATGGCGACGTGTCGACAAAAGGATTCCTCATGGTAGGGGTGAGAGGAAACAACATTTTTCCCAACGAGCGTTTCCGGTTGGACTATCGCCTTTACGTCTACACGTTTCCCACTAAGTTCTACGGCATCGGTTACGAGCAAGGCAACAACGATAGCAATCAAGCCGATTTCCGCCGGTTGAAATTTGATGCGATGGCGCGCTTCATGTTTAATGTGGCCCCCGATTTGTTCGTCGGACCGACTTTGAATTTCCAGTTTATCCGTGCCACGGAAATGGATCCGTTGGGTGAGCAGTTTATCGGAGGCCAACGGAAAACGGTTCACGCTCTCACGCCGGGCATTTCCTTTACTTATGATTCGCGCGACTTTATCCTGAATGCAAAGAAAGGGTGGTTTCTGCAATTGGACCAGACGTTTACGCCCAAATGGCTGGGTAACACATACAGTTTTTCGACGACGGATTTTGCGGTCAGCACGTATGTGCCTGTCTGGAAAGGCGGTACGTTTGCGGTGGAGTTGCATGGTCGGTTTAACTATGGCGATGTGCCGTGGAGCCTGATGGCAGAAATGGGGGGAAGCAATCGCATGCGCGGCTATTACGAAGGGCGTTATCGCGACCGCAATATCATTGAAGGACAAATGGAGTTGCGTCAGCATATTGCAGGCCGTCACGGAGCGGTTCTCTGGGCTGGTACGGCGCAGGTCTTCCCTGAGGCTTCAGCGTTGCGTTGGACACGTTTCCTCCCGAACTTCGGCATCGGATACCGATGGGCTTTCCGTCCGGGGATAAACATACGCCTGGATTACGGTTTTACCCGAAACGGCGGAGGTTTCCTCTTTAATATCAACGAAGCGTTTTGACGGAAAAGAATCAGAATCTATATAAAAACAAAAAGAGTTATATCAATGAAAGCAAAATGTCTTGTCACGGCTGCAATGGCCGCAGCGTTTGTTTCCTTAGGTACAGCCTATGCCGGGAAACCGGAAATTGGGCAGGCTGAAGAGGTTGAAGAACTTGATTTGACGAACGCGCGTGAGGAGTATATCAAGTTCGGCAATTTCGACCAGTGGCTTGTTCGTAACGTGAAGGAGAGTGGGATTATCGGTGGAAAAACGAAGACTCTCTACGAAATTGCGCCTAACGCGACTTGGAACAATAATAATGCTTATCACGGTTCGGGGGGGTCGCCCTGGGCCACCTCAAATGTCTTGGCCAAGGTTGCGGGCATCACAAAAACGAATACATCTGTTTATCGGGAAGCCCGTCCGGGGCACGGGTATTGTGCTAAACTTTCGACGCATGAGGAGAAATGTGTTGTGCTCGGTATCGTCAATATCAAGGTCTTGGCAGCCGGTTCCATATATCTCGGACGGACGCAAGAGCCCATCACGAGTACCTCGAACCCTATGAGCAAGTTGGACGCTGGAATCCGTTTCAACCGTCGGCCCAAAGCCATCCGCTTCGACTATAAAGTGAAACTTTCGGGTCAGCCCAATCGTGTTCGTCAGACGGGCTTCGGAAAGGCCAAGAAGGTCGACGGAATGGACATGGCCGATTGTATTTTATATTTGCAGAAGCGCTGGGAAGATAAAGACGGAAACATTTATGCACATCGCGTCGGCACGATGGTCGTCCGTTTTAACAAATCGACGAATTGGGTGAACAATGCAACTTTCACCATCAACTATGGTGATATAACGAAGCAGAAGTATTATCGTTCGTATATGGGGCTGACAAGTGGTGACGTCGTAAAGTATGCGCGCAACAGCAAGGGCAAGATTGTGCCTATCAAAGAGGTGGGCTGGGGCGCTGCCAATGAAACTCCGACGCACCTTGTATTACAGTTTGACTCCTCGCACGGCGGAGCATATGTCGGCAGTGTGGGAAATACACTTTGGGTAGATAACGTCCGGTTGGTATATTAGCTAATAAAAGGTTGATTAGTCAGCCTCACGCGACCGGAACTGATGAAAAGTCTGTTCCGGTCGCGTGCTTTATGTGGTGATTGTCTTTTCGCGTGATGTCATTCTTCCACACAAGTGAAAACAAAGGAAGAAAGAAACCGGTAGAAAACCGTATAAGGAGTACGTCCGATGTAAGCACGTATGTTCCCGCCCGAAAGCATAGGGGAGAAGGGCATGATGTGGATGTCTTTGAGTGTAAGCCGGGGGACTTCGCTGATTTTGAACAGACTCTCCTTGGCGCTCCACAATATGGTGTAGGCTTCCGGCGGCAAGTTTGCGTCCGCTGACAAGTCAGCGGGGGAAACGAACATGTCGCGTAGTGTGTAGGGACGCTCCGACAGGCGTTCGATGTCTATTCCAACGGCTTCCTTATCAGAAAGGGCGATGCATACGCGGCCTTTGCTGTGCGTGATGCTAAACGATTTTTTTGAACCTTGTAGGAAGGGGCGGCCGTTGGGCTGGTAGCAGATGGCGGGCGGAGCCGCATGGCCTTTGTAGGCAAGATGTAGCAGCAGGCGCGTGGAAAGCCATTCGTCCCGGCGAGTTTGGCTGGCAAATTTCTGTTCGCCTTCCTTGATGATGTTGTCGGGAAGATACGTGCTGATGTGGGGGCACAGGTCGGCAGTCTCTCCCCATATAATACGGGTTGTGCCTATCTCAAATTCATGAAACAGGCACAATGGGCGTCCGGGTTTTGCCATTCGTTGATGCATCACAGACCTAATTGTATGTGGACCGCTTGGGGCCATACGGTTGCGTTCAGAAGGGATAATCCTTGGGTGTGTTGGATGGATTGGCCGGACCTGGGCCGTGGGGAGAAACCGCGGGCTGGGAGGTTTGAGTAGTCTTGGACATTAGTTCCAGTTTGTCTGCCCATATTTCAAGTGCATCACGTTGTTTGCCGTTTTTGTCTACGTAGCTACGTGTGCGGATTTGGCCTTCGATGAATATCTTGTCTCCTTTCCTGACGAACTGTTCGACGGTTTGGGCCAAGCCGCGCCACAATATCACCGTATGCCACTCGGTACGGTCAGGGACTTGTGTCCCGTTAGGTAACTTGTAACCTCTTTCTGTCGTTGCCAAGCGGACTTGTGCGACGGCAACCCCATTGTCTATGTACCTCACGTCGGGATCGCGTCCGACGTTGCCGATGAGCAATACTTTGTTGAGTGACATGACAGTAAGCAATAAAAGATGATTGGGCGGTTAGCGGATGCGGTCGGCCGCACGGACTTTTTCTTCGTCGCTTTTTATAGCTTTTCGGGCAAGGATGACGGCCAGCATGGCGAAGAGAGGAAGAGCGACATATATCGTCGGCGTAAATCCAGAGGCCAAGCTGCGCGAAATAGTGAAGCCATAGGCGATATAGGCGGCGTAATAAAGAATGTAAGCCGCGATAGATGTCGTGCAGAGACGTACTTGCAACTTCCGGTTATGATACTTGAAAATGCAGAATACCGGCACGATGAAACTGGCCAGTGCGAATATCAGGATGCCCCAAGGCAGTGAGGGAATGTCAACTCCAGCCTGTGCTGGGCTGAGATCAGAGATGGCTGTGGTGTACATGACCCAAGTGCCTGTGCCCCCCGAGAAGTAGGCCAAAGGGACAAAGAAGGCAATGGCTGACAGAATGCCAGCCAACAAGAGGTATACGCTTTGGATTCGCTGTATCATAATGAGGACTGTCCGATTTTTTCCTTGTCTTTCGCCGGATTGCGGTAGTAAATCCGACCATGTAAGAATTCGTCAGCAGCGATGAGCGTGGGTTTCGGAAGCTTTTCGTAGTAGCGTGAAATCTCGATCTGCTCACGGTTTTCGAAGGTCTCTTCGAGATTGTCGTTGCTGGACGCAAACTCTTTCAGCTTTTTCGACAGATCTTCCTTCATCTGCATGGCAATCTGATTGGCGCGTTTTGACATGATGACAACGCTTTCGTAAATGTTTCCGGTTCCTTCGCAGAAATCCATCAGGTTGTGCGTCACAGTGTTTGTGGGCGCTTTGCTTTTTTTGTAGTCCATATATAGCGATAAATGTTTATTCTTCGTTTGTGTTGACGTATGGGGCGGCCTGCTTGAAGAGCTTTTGGGCTTCATTCATATATTTCGACTCGGGATATTCGTTGGTAAAGCCATAATATTCGTCTATGGCATTGTGATAGCGTTCTTCTTTCTTCTCGCTTACGCTTTGGCGTGCCAGTTCGAATTTGGCTTTCAGGACAAGAATGGCGAAGTCTTCACGCCGGGTAGAAAAGGGGTAATCGTTGAGGGCGTTTTCAGCCGTGACGATACAGGCTTGATAGTTGCTTCCGCCGTTGGTGCAATTGCCGAAATAGGACCCCAGGTCATAATACAGCTTGGCTGACATATATTCTTTCTCGACCAGTTTGTCTTGCAAGGCGAAAATCATCTGTTGCGCATTTTCACGCAATTTGCTATCAGGAAATTCATCTAAAAAGTTCTGGAACTCAGAGATGGCCTCGTAAGTCGCGGTTTGATCGAGCTTGGGCTCAGGCGTGCATTCGTAGAGGGATTTTCCGCAATAGAAATGGGCCTGCTCAACGAGGTATCCCTTGGGGTATGTTTCATAGAATTTACGGAAGACAGAGGATGCCGCGCTGTAATTCTGGGCTTTGTAATGGCTCATGCCTAACAGGAAAAGAGACTCTTCGCCCCGGCTTGTTCCTTTGAGCATGGCGATGACTTCCTGAAAGATCTGTGCGGCGCGGTTGTACTGACCTTCTGCGAGATATTGCTTGGCTTCTTCGTATTTATAATCGTAGTCGTTGGTTTTTAAGACCTTGGTATAGCTCCCACACCCGGTCAGCGTAAAAAGCATTCCAGCCACGAGGAAAAGAAGAGTCGCTTTTTTCATCACTCAGATTTTCGTGCAAAGTTATGAATAATTAGTCGTTTGCGCAACGACCCGGCCGAAATAATTATCGCTGACCGTTCATAAAAAAGCCAAAAAGGTGAAGTCGTGCGGGAGGGCTATTTTGAAGACATGAATTTGTGGCTAAGCCAGCGGCGGACAGGTTCGTCGTAAATTTTCAGGCAGGCATAAGCCAAAATTATGCTCCCGAAGAATAGCGTGAGTGCCAATGGCCACGCTTGGGCGAAGGTCAATTTATGCGGACCGCTCCATGTCCATGCGTAAAACAGATAGGCAAAGGGATAGTGGACGACATAGACGGGATAGGATATGTCGCCTAAAAAGTTGCACAGCCATGCTGTCTTTTTATCTGTCGCCCGGCCTGCCGCTCCTATGTAGACGAGAATCGGAAAGACAATGAGGACGCAAACGGTGTCATAGAGCCCGTTGAGCCAAAGATTGCTGTCCGTCGCCATATGAGGCAGTGAGAGCAGTATGGCCAACGAGAAACTGCAAATCCAGAATGCGCCACGGATGGGGCGTGGCTTGAATTTGCGTGAAAGAAGCAATCCGGCAGAGAATGAGAAAAGCATCCGTAATAGGCCGCCTGCCAGATTATGGTCGACGAGAGACCAGCCCACACCCAAATGGCCGTACCCGGACAGGTTGAGCACGGCGAACGACGCAAGGCAGATGCCGAAGAACACGACAAGCGCAGTGAGAGTTCGGGTCCGTAGGCGGCGTAGGAATAATGCGTAAAGGATGTTGCCGATGTATTCGAAGAATAGCGACCAGTTAGGGCCATTCAGGGGAAACATCTCGTTGTTCCCGCGCACGTCGGCTCCGGCACCGGGCAAGACCGGAAGCATGAACAGATTGAAAAGAACAGCGAGCATGAGCAGGGAGATGGTCACATGCGTGCCGTCCCATTTCACACAGCCTTGTATGCAGTAGGTCACTGTGCCCAAGACGACGCCCAGTATGACCATCGGGTGAAGGCGGATGAGCCGGCGTCGAAAGAAGTTCTTGGTGGTCAGCGTGGTTTTCCAGCGGTCGTCGTAGGCGTAGCCGATGACAAAGCCGGAAAGAATGAAGAAGAAGTCGACCGCCAGATAGCCGTGGTTGACTTTTTGGTCGAGCGGACTTGTGGCAAACGCTTCGAAAATATGAAACCAGATCACGATGAGTGCGGCCACGCCTCTCAGGCCGTCGAGGAGTTCATAGTGGGGCTTGCTGTCAGCAAAAGTGGCAGATAACTTTTCTTGCATGGGTATTAAATGAGGGTAAAGTGAGTCTCATGTCTTGGATACGGGGCAAAGTTAGGCAGCCCGCCGTAGAAAAAAGTTGTCCTGCATCAAAAAATGGCGTTTTTGCCCATGGATTTGCTGCGGTCGTTTCTTACGGGTGACACCTGCGTGCTGATTATTTCCCGGAAGGGGCTTTGGGGTGATTTCCCGCAACGAGTTCGGCGCGTAGGCGGCTGAGTGTGGATGGCGTGATGCCGAGATAAGACGCGATGTAGCCCAGATTGACGCGACGACTCACGTCCGGAAACTGCTTGGTGAAGTTTAAGTAACGCTCTCTTGCTGGAAGCGTAAGTCGCTCTTTGTGTGAACGATGTAGTCTTCTGTATTCGTTTTGATGGATGATGCGTCCCCAATTGGCCAGCTCAATGTTGGTTCGGAATAGCTCGCGCAGTGCGGTGAGGCTGATACGGTACGCCGTCACATCTTCCAGCGCCTCTACGTATTCTTCGCTTGTTTGGTTGTAGTATAAGGCGTCCATGCTGAACACGATGCTGCCTTCTGTGGAAAACGACGTAGTGATTTCTTCTCCGTCGACCACCCAGAATGAACGTGTTATTCCTTTTTCGATAAAATAGGCCATGGGAGCGTGACAGTGGGCCTGCACAAGAAGGGTCTTCTTGCGGAACAGGCACAGTCCGACCTTTTCTTTCAGGGCTTCGATAGTCGGCGCCGAAGGGGGGTAAAGGGATGTCATGGCCTGTAAGATGAATTTCATGGCTCGCAAGGTAAATTCTGTTGCCAGGCAAACTGCGCACGACGTTTTCCTAAGGCTTATACGGTTGTTTTGCGATAAAAGGGGGCTATTTCGTGCGCTGCATATATCGGATGCCTTCTGCCAAGTGGTGCATCATTGGCCAGAAATGGCACATGCCGGACAGGGAGGAGCGTAGCGCAAACTTGGCGCAGGCTGCCCATGCCTTGTGCCCCATGCGGTAGTAGGTCATGGCGCCCCGGCTGCGTTGTACGCCGGCGTCGACATAGACCATTTTCTTTTTTAGCATGGTGGATGTCTCCACGGTGCGCACTGGGAAGTATTTCATTTTCAATCCGGCGCGCAATGCGTCTTCCAACCAGATTTCTTCTTCACCGCAAGTCAGAAATTGCGTGCCCAGGCCGAACCGCTCGTCGAAGCGGATGACGCCTTGGATGGCCATCCGGCGGCAGACCATCTCGATGGCAGAAATAGAATAGGGGGGTGTTGTGCGCCGGTCGTAAGCGAAAGGCGTGTCGGGATAGTCTTTCAGCGGTTTCCCCGTATAGGTTGCAGCTTGGAAGAAAGCCACATCGATATCGTTTTCGTTGAAAACCTTGATGATTTGCTCATAAGCGTCGGGCAGCAGGCGTGTGTCGTCATCGGCAAACATGACCAGATCGTGTGTGGCTTTTTCCAATGCGTTGTTACGGTTGCATGAGAGCCCTTGCCCGTTCATTTTGTAAAAAGAAACGTCGTCGCGTGTTTCCAGGACGGTCGGGATGAGATCCAAATAACGCTCGTCGGTGTATTGGAAAGAGACGATGTAGTGTATTTCCTCACGGGGTGGCATCAGGATATCGCTTATGCGAACGATACCCTTGTTTAGCGTACATATCAGTATGTCAATAGTTTTCATACTTATATTGATTTATTTGTTCGACAATATATTGCGTATGCTCAAGCGGCTGTATGGGGCTGATGGGGAGGCTGAGTTCCTGGGTTGCCCAGCTTTCTGCATGGGGGTAGGTCTGGTCGGCATAGGCCTCGTAAGCCGGCTGCTTATGTATGGGAAGCGGATAGTGGATGAGGGTCTGTATGCCCCGTGCTGACAGGTACCGTTGCATGTGGTCCCGATGTTTGCATCGTATGGGATAGATGTGGTGGACGCAGCGTTCAGGTGAGAAACTGTGCATGGTCTGTACCTCATCAGTGGTGCGGATATGCGTGGTATAATAGTCTGCCACTTTCCTGCGGAGAGCGTTGTCTGCATCCAGACGCGGAAGTTTGACGGAGAGCATGCTGGCCTGTATTTCGTCGAGACGGCTGTTCATGCCCAACCAGAGATGTTCGTATTTTTTTTCTGCCCCATAATTTGCCAAGGCACGTATGCGTCGGGCCAACGTGGCGTCGTTTGTTGTTATCGCCCCGCCGTCGCCCAGCGCGCCCAAGTTCTTGCCCGGATAGAAGCTGAAGCCCGCCGCATCGCCTAAGGCGCCGGCCCTTTTCCCGTTGAAGAACGCCCCGTGTGCTTGTGCGGCGTCCTCAATCAGTTTCAGCCCATGAGTGTCTGCGATGGTCCGCATGGCATCCATGTCGCAGGCATATCCGTAAAGGTGTACAGCGAGGATGGCCTTACTGTGGGGAGTGAGCGCGCGTATGGTGGATGCAGGGTCAAGAGTCGGGGCGTCATGACAGACGTCAGCCATTGTGAGCGTCAGCCCGGCGGCCGTAACGGCTTGGGCAGAAGCAATGAAAGTGAATGCCGGAACGACAATCTCAGCCCTGCTGTCCCAGCCATAGAGTTGTTTCATCGCTTTCAGAATGAGTGTCAACGCCTCCAAGCCGTTCCCGACTCCAATGCAGTAGTCTGTGCCGCAAAATTGCGCGAAGTCCCGCTCAAATCGTGCTCTTTCCGGGCCGTTAATATAGCAGCCGGAGGCAATGGTGCGCATGGCGGCCCGGCTGATTTCCGGCTCGTATAGAGCGGTTACTTTTTGCATGTCGATGTATGGAATGCGCATGGGCTTGTGGTTAAAGTGGGATGATGTATGAATCGTAACAGACAGCGCGTCCGCCGAATTCTTGTTTTTGAGTGATGAGCCCCTCGTTGAGTATGGTACCGCCTTGTTCTGTTGAGATGCCGAAATCGAAGTAGCAGGCCTCGTCATGGCTTTGGGGGACAAGTTCGGTGAAGAGCAGGTCGAGTGCGCCGTTTTTCCGGCCGTATTCGTTGGCTGCTATGTATTGTGCATGAATGACTCTTGCGGTTACGAAAAGTAGGGTGCCGCCGACAACTTGGCCGTTTACATCCTCAACGGTGACCAGCTTGATATGCTGTGGGTGTCTGGAAATGAGTAGCTGCATTTCACTGAGTGTGTGCACGGGACGTGTATGGTGGCGCGTGACAAGCGTTTCGGTCAGGACGTCCCAGAAAAAAGGGAGAGTTTGTGAGATGTCCCCGGAGGCCGTTTTCACGATGAAACCGGCCCGTTTGGCTTTTTTATATCCTCGGATTCGTCTGGCCGACATCGGTAAAGGGCAGCGCAAGTCGATTGCAGATGAAATGGCGCGTGTGTATAATTGAGCTTTCAGCCTGCTGAAAATATACAAATCTTCATCAGAGGGATACACATTATATATATATGGGATTCTCTTGTATACGATGCGTGCGGCACCGGCCTGCTTGTAGTAGTCAATTAATAGGCTGAATATGTTCTCGATGGCGTCGTAGCGGACGGAGGGTAGGGTTAATAGGCCACCGTAGGTGAGGCCTTGATGAGACCAGACAGTCTGGGTGGATTGATCAAAATTAGCGGGAAAAACGGCTGATAATCTGTCGTGCGCGTCGATAAAACCCAGCGAACAGTCGCTGAACCTGTCTTGATGATAGTCCATATATGAACGTAGAAACAGGAACGTCCCATTTCGAGAATGGGCAACAGATTCGTTCCATTCTTCTGTCCATGTGGAGGAATACCTTAGTGCGCGCATTCAGCAAGAAAGGCTTTTAAGTCGTTGATATATCCGTCGGGGTCGTATGATTCCGAGGCAAGACATAGGCATACGGTTTGTGCCGTGAAATGATGTAATTCGCACCAACACATAGGGGGAATGAGTAATCCTGTGTGGGGCGAACGGAGATTATACGTTCGTCTTTGACCATTTTGAAATATCAGATCCACGTCAAAAGAACCGGCAACTGGCACAATGACTTCTGCGCACGTGCGATGGGCATGAGCGCCCCGGGATATGCCTTGGGGCGTGTGATGTATCCAAAATACCCGCTGAATGTCGAAAGGGAGTTGAGTATTTCCAGTCAACGTCAATGTGCCGCGTTGGTCAGTATGTTCTGCAAAATGAATCAGAAACTCGTCGTTATCTAAGGTCTGGTACATCCGTATATGTGTCCTTTAATTTCTACAAAATTATTTATAAGTAGCCTAATCGTCGCCATAAATACTTTCAACACTACATATTAAACATAATACGGTTTATGTTACAACAAGTAGATTGAAGAGTAACGTACGAGGCGGCATACAGGTGATAGCGTCGTATGATTTCTATAAGGTGGGACTATGCGTTAGTGTCGGAAACTGACGCATATATTATATATGTGTGGGTTTCCGCCCAAGACGGTAAAAGAACGCCCTTACTAAGTGAATAACGAAAAAAACAGACAAAATATCGCGTTTGTGTATGAGTTTTCGTAAATTTGCGGACAATAAATGCTCTTGAAGTGTTTGAATGTGCGGGCTTAGTGTGATTGTCAAGAAGCGTGACAGTGAGCTTTGCACAATTTGAGAAAACGCGTGTTAATCGTTTGAAGAAGGAAATACTTATAACTGCATACAAACAATTCACTTTGTCCGTTTGTGACAATAACTTGACATCCTAATGGGGAAATCAATAGAACTGATGAACCGTGCAGCTGATAATATCCGCATATTAGCTGCGTCAATGGTTGAACGAGCCAAGTCTGGTCATCCCGGCGGCGCGATGGGTGGAGCTGATTTTATCAACGTCCTATACTCTGAATTCCTTACTTTTGATCCGGATGATCCGCGATGGAAATGCCGAGACCGCTTTTTTCTGGATCCCGGTCATATGTCGCCGATGCTGTATGCGCAGTTGGCTTTGATTGGCAAATTCTCGATTGATGAGTTGAAGCAGTTCCGGCAGTGGGGTTCTCCTACCCCCGGGCATCCTGAGCTTAATGTGGAGCGCGGAATAGAAAATACATCCGGTCCCTTGGGACAAGGGCATGCTTATGCCGTGGGGGCGGCTATCGCGGCTAAATTTATGGCCGCCACGACGGGTAATTCTTCTTTTGCAGAAGAAACGATATATGCCTATATCAGCGATGGCGGGGTTCAGGAAGAAATATCCCAAGGAGCAGGACGCATGGCCGGGCATCTTGGACTGGACAATCTGGTGATGTTTTATGATGCCAATGAAATTCAGCTCAGCACGGACACAGCAACAGTTTACAGTGAAGATACAGCCTTGAAATACAAGGCGTGGAATTGGCGCGTCATCGAGATTGACGGAAATGATTGCGAGGCTATCCGCGAAGCGCTAAAAGCCGCAAAAAACGAAAAAGAGCGCCCTACGCTTATTATTGGTCATTGCGTAATGGGCAAAGGGTGCCGCCGGGCTGACGGAACGAGCTATGAGCACGACTGTGGCACTCATGGCGCTCCTTTGGGCGGTCAGGCTTATGTCAATACCATTAAGAATCTGGGTGGCGACCCTGAAAATCCTTTCGTGATTTATGATGACGTAAAGGAGATGTACCGCGAACGTATGGCGGACCTTCGTACGCAGGTGGCCACTCGTCGTGAGCGTGAAAATGAATGGGCTGTAAGTCATCCCGAAAAAGCTGAAAAACTCGAAAACTGGTGGAAAGGAGAATTGCCCGAATTGCCGTGGGATGAGATCAAACAGAAAGCAAACAGCCCCACGCGTAACGGATCTTCTGTCTGCTTGTCGATGCTTTCTGGCTACGTAGAGAACATGATTTGTTCGTCGGCCGACCTTTGCAATTCGGACAAGACAGACGGCTTTCTGGCACACACACATGTCATACAGCGAGGTGACTTTACCGGACGCTTCCTCCAAGCAGGTGTGTCGGAATTGACGATGGCATGTCTCTGTATCGGCATGGCCCTCCATGGAGGAGTTATTACGGCCATGGGGACATTCTTTGTATTCTCCGATTATATGAAGCCCGCCATCCGCATGGCGGCTCTTATGGAACTTCCCGTGAAATTCATCTGGACGCATGATGCGTTTCGCGTAGGTGAGGATGGGCCTACACACGAGCCGGTCGAGCATGAAGCCCAAATACGTTTGATGGAAAAACTGCAAAATCATAGCGGTAAGGATTCGGTTCGTGTCCTTCGTCCGGCGGATGTGCATGCCGTTACAACATGCTGGAAGATGGCGATGGAGAATATGAGTACACCCACTGCCTTGATTTTCAGCCGTCAGGCGGTTAAGGACCTCCCCGCAGGCACGGATTATTCACAAGCCGAAAGGGGTGCATATTGCGTAATGGATGACCCGAATCCGGAAGTCATTCTCATCGGCTCCGGGTCGGAAGTGTCCACTTTGGTCGATGCTGCGGCTATGTTGCGGCAGGCAGGCCACGCCATACGTGTGGTGAGCTGCCCGTCCGAAGGTCTGTTCCGTCGGCAGAGCAAAGAATATCAAGAGAAAATCCTGCCATCAGGCGTGAAAAAATATGGATTAACCGCAGGATTGGCTGTCACGTTGAAAGGATTGGTCGGAGAAAACGGGCGTATCCATTCATTCGATAGCTTTGGTTATTCTGCGCCGTTCCCTGTTCTTGATGAAAAGTTAGGTTTCACTCCTGAGTTCGTATATAACGACATACTCAGCTTTTTAGGAGAAGTATAATGGTTATAGATAATAAAAAAGCCATCGGTCTTGCCAGCGACCATGCAGGATATGAATTAAAATGTGCCGTGAAGGACATTCTTCAATCCATGGGATACACTTTTCATGACTACGGCTGTTTTTCTGCTGAGCGATGTGACTATCCGGATTTCGGACATGCGTTGGCGCGCGGAATGGAAAGTGGTGAATGTGACTATGGGATTGCCATTTGCGGTTCCGGGGAAGGTATCAGCATGACCCTGAACAAGCATCCTCACGTCCGTGCCGCACTCTGTTGGGCACCAGAGTTGGCGAAGATGTCCCGTTTGCATAATGATGCAAATGTTCTTGTCATGCCTGGAAGGTATATTGATGTGTCAACGGCTCAGGAAATCATGAAGCAATTCTTTGATACGGCTTTTGAAGGAGGCCGGCACATCGAACGGGTGAAGAAAATCCCGATTTGCTGAGAATTTCTGGTGCCGAGGTGCAACTTTTCACTACGTTTACTGCTGTAAATGAGTGAAAAGTTGTATCTTTGCATCGATTTAATCAGTGCAAAAAGTGTAACAACCTTTACTGTATTATTTATGACAAAGGCGGAAATTGTAGCGCAGATTTCACAGAAAACAGGAATTGACAAGTCGACGGTGCTGGTCACGGTTGAGGCGTTTATGGATTCGGTGAAAGAGAACCTAGCTAATGAAGAAAACGTGTATCTCCGTGGATTCGGAAGTTTCATACTGAAAAAGCGCGCTCAAAAAACGGCACGCAATATCTCCCGGAATACGACCATCATTATTCCCGAACATCTCGTTCCTGCGTTCAAACCGGCAAAAACATTTATTGAGTCAGTCAAGAAACATACTAACTAAAAAATTAAGCACAATGCCAAGCGGAAAGAAGAAAAAAAGACACAAGATGTCGACGCATAAGCGTAAAAAAAGATTGAGAAAAAACAGACACAAGAGTAAGTAACTTTATTTGTGTCGTGACGGATTAGGAACAAACTTGGGTGGTCTCAACATGGCGTTCAGGTTTGTTCTTAATTTAAAAGACCCTTCTCCAATTGATAAAGAATGGTAAGTGAAGTAGTCGTAGACGTACAGAAGGACAAGATTTCCATTGCCTTGCTGGAAGATAAAAAACTTGTGGAGTTTCAGCAAGAAGGACGCACGGAGTCTTATGCCGTGGGCAATATCTATTTGGCCAAAGTCAAAAAGATCATGACCGGGCTGAATGCATGTTTTGTCAATGTAGGTTACGAGCGCGACGCATTCTTGCATTATCTGGATTTGGGTGGGCAGTTCAATGCCTTTGAAAAGTATATCAAGCAGGTAAGGAGCGACCGCAAACACCTCTACCCGATAGGCAAGGCGAATATGCAGCCGGAACTGTCGCGGGAGGGAAGTATCCAAAACACCCTCAAAGTCGGTCAGGACGTTCTTGTGCAAATCACAAAAGAACCGATTTCGACAAAAGGGCCGCGCCTTACATGCGAATTGTCGTTTGCAGGACGTTACCTGGTCCTCATTCCGTTTAATGATAAGGTCTCGGTTTCGTCAAAGATAAAGAACGAAGAGGAACGTACGCGCCTCAAACAGCTCATTCTTAGCATAAAACCTCGTAATTTCGGGGTCATAATCCGAACGGTAGCAGAAAATAAGCGAGTGGCGGAGCTTGATGCCGAACTCAAAATCCTCGTAAAGCGCTTTGAGGACATGATGGCCGCAGTCCAGCAAAGTACAAAAACGCCACAATGTGTGTATGAGGAGACCAGCCGCACCGTAGCTTTGCTCCGCGATTTGTTTAATCCGTCTTACGAGAATATCTACATCAACGACAAGGCCGTATATGAGGAAGTTCGTGACTACGTGGCTCTAATCGCTCCCGATCGTCACCACATTGTCAAGCTCTATAAGGGTTCTGTGCCTATTTTCGATAACTTCTCCATAACGAAGCAAATAAAGTCGTCTTTCGGCAAGACAGTTACCTATAAACATGGAGCATACTTGATTATTGAGCATACGGAGGCGCTGCATGTTGTCGATGTGAACAGCGGAAATCGTTCGAAGGCCCAAGAAACACAAGAGATGAATGCGCTCGACGTGAATCTCGGTGCCGCCGACGAGCTTGCCCGCCAGTTGCGTCTGCGTGACATGGGGGGCATTATCGTGGTCGATTTTATCGACATGGACAAGGCCGAAAACCGCCAGAAACTATATGAGCGTATGTGTCAGAACATGCAGAAGGACCGTGCGCGTCACAACATCCTTCCGTTGAGTAAGTTCGGCCTGATGCAGATCACGCGCCAGCGAGTACGTCCGGCGATGGATGTGAATGTGGAAGAGACCTGCCCCACGTGTTGTGGGACCGGCAAGATCAAATCGAGCATTCTCTTTACTGACATCTTGGAAAGCAAGATAGATACATTAGTCAATCAGCTTGCTATCCGGAAAATCCGTCTTCACGTGCACCCTTATGTGGCCGCATACATCAACCAGGGCCTCCTCTCGATGAAGTATCGGTGGCAGATGAAGTATGGCCGGGGGGTGAAAATTATAGCAGACCAGAAATTAGCCTTTCTCGAATATCGCTTTCTCAATGCGCAGAATGAGGAAATCGATATGAGGGAAGAAGACGAAATGAGCGCCACGAAGCTCAAAAAGAACTGAGCCCTTATGCGCGAAGGGCGTACGCCTCAGCGTCCTTGTTTGTCTCTCCTGTTATTTATTGATTTCATCCTCTACTCCTTGCGGATACATTTGAATTTGTGCCGTAGAATCATGCCCGGTGGAAGAAATGGGCACAATGTCAGCCTGGCCTCTCGCCTGATATTAAATTCCTGTCTTTTTCGCGGTTCCGCTTTCTGTTTCAATCGGGACCGTATGCAATATAACTGAGGGAAATGAAAACCGTTGAAAGAAGGAGGACCAAAAGAAGCAAGTTGACGTATAACAGTATGGTGCACCCGAAGCTTTGCCACCATGTCAGTCGGAAAAGCTGGCGGAAGTCCCACATGTACAGTGCCATGGCGAACCATATAGGGATGTGGAAAAGTGAAGTCGCGTTGGCGGACTGTGAGGTCACGGCTATAATGATGCCGCACATCATGAATTGGGCGAAAATGTAAGATTGCGCCAGCAAATGTTCCATCACGTTCAGCCGATAAACCGTTTTAACTTGGCGGAAGGTCAGCCACGACGACAGCGAGAATAGTGGCAACACGAGCAAAATTTTAAGAAGGCGGTTTCCCCTGCTCCACTCTTTCAGCATCGTCCATGTCGTGTCCAGAAACGGGGTATCCGCAACCGCGTTGTCTATTTGCTCACCGATTTTATTTCCCATTTGTCCGATATTTATGGACTGTGAGTGTGGATTATCATCAGTGTGCGGGCCTGTTGTCACCGTGTGGGGCTGGGCCGCTTCGGCCGAACGTACTATCGTGCCGGAGGCTGGCGGAGTGACCGTATGGTGTGGGGAGACGAATTGCAGTGTGAGCAAGGAAAAAGCGGTCATAAGGAATAGCGTGGCCAGCGGTTGGGTGTACGGGACGCGATGTCCGAGCAAAAAATCGTTGATAAGGTATCCCGGCCGGTAAATCAGTTCGAATAAAGTGCGTACGAACTTTCCATCGACCCGGAACAACGTGCGGAATAGGTTGCCGGCGGCATGTCGAAGTTCGAATCGGGGCACCTCCCTACTCTGCCCGCAGCGTGTACAGAAATTGCCCACGAACGTATGCCCGCAATTTATGCAGACGCAAGGTTCGGTCGACAGCGGCAGAGGCTCCATCCCTCGTATTTGCCGAACGTGAAGAGCGCGTGAATAGGCAACACCACGCCGTAACCAAGAAAAAGAGGGAGAACGCTGTATTTTCTGTGCGACGTGCCATTTGCGCAAGAGCGTGGCGAGGCACACAAAAGCGGTGATGTAGAATATGGCATACAATCCGTTCTCTATCTGGTCAACGGCATAAAGCAGTCCTATGGAGACGACAAGCACGAGTAGCCTGCCTCTTTGTCTGGCCGGCACTTTCCCGTTTAATGGATGCCTGTGTGATGTCATGAAGAAAGTTTCGTACGTTTTGCGGGCAAAATTAACGAATTAATTCATAATGTTTGCATTCATCATATTGACAAAGGCCTCAATTCCGTGCTCCTTTGCAGGTGATGTCACCTTTATATCCATATCCGCGCATGGGACGCCCGGCCGCCATTCGTAGCCCTTCTCGTTATACGTTCTTTAACAGAAAGATGACAAAATAGTGTATGCCGTGTCAGTCAGGTAGAAAATTATTTCTTATATTTGCGGCAGCTAAAAAGATTTGCCCCGAAGAAATGATAAGAAAGAAGATAAGAACTTGCTTGTTGGGACTGCTCGTCTTTGCAGCCGTACCGTTGCAAGCGCAAGACCTGATAGCGCGACAGGCGCCTATCGACCGAAAATTGAAAAGTGTAGATTCCGTAGCCCTGCAACGTCTTTTTGAACGAGAAAGCAAGTTTGACGTCAACTATGCCCGTGAGCTATATCCGGAGTGGAACAATAGGTTTGCCAACAGCTATGATGTCGAAATGCCTGACAGTTTCCGTGTAGACCTGCGGGGTTTTTGTATGCCTACCGACAGCCGCCGAATTACGAGTAACTTCGGCTATCGCCGGGCATATCGGCGTCAGCATAAGGGATTGGACATCAAAGTTTATATCGGAGATACCATCCGTTCGGCTTTCGATGGTAGAGTACGAATCGTGCGCTACGAGCGAGGCGGATATGGCAACTACGTAGTCATCCGTCACAAAAACGGTCTGGAAACCATCTACGGGCACTTGTCGAAACAACTTGTGGAAGAAGACCAAGTGGTTAAGGCAGGCGAACCTATCGGCTTAGGGGGCAATACCGGTCTCTCCACCGGTTCACATCTTCATTTTGAAACGCGATTTCTCGGTCAGGCCATCGACCCTGTGCTGATGTTTGATTTTCCCAATCAAGACGTGACGGGCGACTTTTTCGTCTTCCGTAAGGACGGCGACTATGACGAACAGATGGCGTCAGCCAAGTCTGGTAGTGCCTCGCAGCCTCTCAGCGAAACCCAGGCGCTGCAACTTTCCGGACATTTCTACAAGGTGAAGTCCGGAGAAACCCTCACCTCAATCTCGGACAAACTTGGCGTGTCGATCGACATGTTATGTAAGGCCAACCGCCTCACGACGCGGTCGAAAATCCGTCCGGGGCAAGTCTTGCGGTACTAAACGCATTTTGATTTTGCTGCCAGAGCGGGACGACAGGAGCATGGCTCCTTGCGTCCCGCTCTGTTATGTTGGCGTTTTCCGTTCGGAATGATATCTGCCGACAGCTATGAAGCCGTTTGTTTTGTCGGTTCGGACGAATTGTGTAATTTTGCGTCAAAAGACAACAGCACGCACGATATGGAGCCACAGACCACAGAGCAAGAGTTTCAACAAGTCCTCCGACAATGTCGCGACCTGTTTCAGAAAAAACTGCAAGACTACGGAAGCTCGTGGCGCATCATGCGACCCGCTTCGGTGACGGACCAGCTTTTCATAAAAGCAAATCGAATACGTACACTTCAAGAAAAAGGGCATGCCGAGGTGGACGAAGGTATCGTTCCAGAATTTATGGCTATTGTCAATTATAGCCTGGTCGGGCTCATCCAACTCGATTTGGGAGCAGCCGAAGAGGCGGATCTCGTTCCGGAAAAGGCGCTTGCTCTCTATGATGATTACGCCCGAAAGACGCTGTCGCTCATGCTTCGCAAAAATCATGATTACGGAGAGGCATGGCGGGGAATGCGTGTCAGCTCGTATGTCGATTTGATACTCATGAAGATATTCCGCACGAAGCAGATAGAAGACCATGCGGGGCGGACTATGGTTTCGGAAGGCATCGACGCGAACTATATGGACATGGCGAATTATGCCGTTTTCGGATTAATCAAACTCGACGTTGAAGCTTAAGCTGAAACATATAGCGTTTCTGGGATGGCTCAACCTCTGCCGTTTCGTCCTGGCAGTCGTTTTCATCTTCTCCGGTTTTGTCAAGGCGTGTGACCCGGTCGGCATGTCGTACAAAGTCGAGGCCTATTTTTCTCAGTTCAATCTGCCCGTCCCCGTATTCGGTGATATTCACCTTTCGGTCGTGATAGCCGTCGTGCTGGCAGCCTTCGAATTTTTGTTGGGCATTTATCTGCTGGCAGGCATCCACCGTCGCTTCACAGCATGGTGTACGTTGGTGGTTATGACTTTTATGACCGCTTTGACAGCCTATCTTTATTTTTTCTCGACCATTCCGGACTGTGGATGTTTCGGTGACGCCATAGTCCTCTCGAACCGCGATACCTTCTTGAAAAACGTCGTGCTGTTGTTGTTTGCGGCGAGCCTGTTGTGGGCACCGCGACGCATGACGCGCATTATCACCGAGCGCAACCAGTGGATCATCGCGCTCTATTCCGTTTTCTACATTTTCGTGCTTTCTGTCTATACGCTCTATTATATACCCATCCTTGATTTCACCCCCTACAAGGTGGGGACAGACCTCAAAGCGGCGACTCAGGCCGATTATGAAACCGTTTTCGAGTATGAAAAGGAGGGTGAGCAGCGGACGTTCGGCATTGACAATTTGCCTACAACGCCCGGTTGGCGCTTTGTCCGTGCGGACACACGTGTCGTCAAACAGCCGGAAATAGCGAATTTCGTTCTCTATAAAGACGCGCGCGACGTAACGGACAGTGTGTTGTGCGACACGAGCTATGTCTGCCTTCTTGTTTCGCCCGATTTGGACAAGGCTGACGCCGGGTGTTCAGACTATTTGAACGACCTGTATGATTATTGTGTGGATTACGGCTATGCCTTTTATGCTCTCGCCCCACCCGACTCTGCGGCGCAGAGCCGGTGGATCGACCTGACAGGAGCCTCCTATCCTTTTCTGGGGGCAGATGTCGAAACGCTGGAAGCCATGGTGCGTTCAAATCCGGGCTTGCTTCTGGTGAAGAACGGAACGATTGTCGGAAAGTGGGGACATAATGATTTTGCCGCGCCTGCCAGTGTTTGTGAGGCAGACCGCCCGCTCCATACGCTACCGATCAATGAGGTGGCGCCGGGCCGTCTCCCCGTGCGGGTGCTGGCTGTCATCTTGTGGTTTGCCGTACCGCTTTTCCTTGTCATCCTAGCCGATCGCATCTGGGTCAGCTGCAAATTCTATAAACGCTATATTTTCAAACGTAAACTTAATTCTGTTCACAAAATGAGAAAGAAAATCGTGGCAGGTAATTGGAAAATGAACAAAAACCTGCAAGAAGGAATTGAATTGGCTAAGGAGTTGAACACTATGTTGGCCGCCGACCGTCCGAACTGTGACGTAGTTATCTGCACCCCGTTCATCCACTTGGCTTCCGTGGCTCCGCTGCTCAATGCCGATGTCATCGGTTTGGGCGCAGAGAACTGTGCCGACAAGGCCAGCGGCGCCTATACGGGTGAGGTTTCAGCCGAAATGGTGAAATCGACAGGTGCGCAGTACGTCATTCTCGGTCATTCCGAACGCCGTTCCTATTACCATGAAACGCCTGAAATCCTAAAAGAGAAAATCAACTTGTCTCTCGCCAATGGCTTGAAGGTGATTTTCTGTATCGGTGAAGTGCTCGAAGAACGCGAGGCCGGCAAGCAGAACGAAGTGGTGAAAGCCCAGCTCGAAGGCTCGCTGTTCGATCTGACCGCCGAACAGTTCTCGCAGGTTATTCTGGCTTACGAACCGGTGTGGGCCATCGGCACGGGCAAGACGGCTACGGCCGAACAGGCAGAGGAAATGCACGCTTATATCCGCAGTGTCATCGCCGGAAAGTTCGGTGCCGAAGCTGCCGAAAACGTGTCTATCCTCTACGGCGGAAGCTGCAAGCCCGGCAATGCCAAGGAACTCTTTGCAAAGCCTGACGTCGACGGTGGTCTCATCGGTGGTGCCGCTTTGAAGGCTGCCGATTTCAAAGGCATTATCGACGCTTGGAAATAAACCGTGATCGGGTTGCGGGCATCCGCCGTCCAGCCGGACGTGTCGGATGGCCCGCTTCTTTTTTTATTCGGATAGCCAATGGTAAAACATGCTCTCATATTTCTGTCGTTTGCTTGGTATGGCTTGCACGTCGGAGCCCAACAGACTTTTACCGAATATCTGACGACCGACAGGCCCGAACAGGGCCGGGTCAGAGTCTATCAGGCAGAGGACATCACGGCTCTTGTCAATGGGGCAGCACCGCGGGCCGCGGGAAGGGCGGTCGGGCTGTCTGGCGGGCAGAAAGACGGCAGGGACTCGACAAAACATCACAGTGTCACAACTGTCGCCAGGAACACAGAGTCTGACGACAGTCTGCATCCGGCGAAATCCGTTGCCCGGCGTCGGCATAAGGCATCAGGCTATCGCATCCAGATATTCACAGGCGGCAACTCGCGCAATGACCGTATCGCCGCCGAACGCGCCGGTCGTGTCTGTCGGCAAAGTTTCCCCGAACTGGCCGCTTACTCTCATTTCCTTTCGCCGCGATGGGTGTGTCGGGTCGGTGATTTCGCAAGCTATGAGGAGGCTGCGGAATATGCCAGAAAACTGCGGAAGGAAGGGGCATTCCGTGAGGTACGCATCGTGAAGAGCACGGTGTGGTTGCCATAATACATACAGAAGATGGAAGAAAATATAGACGCACTGAAACTGCATTATCGCGAAATTCTTTCGCTGCTCGGCGAGAATCCGCAGCGTGAGGGATTGCTCAAAACGCCGGAGCGTGTGGCAAAAGCCATGCTCACCCTTACCCGTGGATACCGCATGGACCCGGAAGCCATTCTCAATTCCGCCAAATTCAAGGAGGAATACAGCCAGATGGTCATCGTCAAGGACATCAACTTTTATTCGCTTTGCGAGCACCATATGCTTCCTTTTTATGGTCGTGCACACGTGGCCTACATTCCGAACGGCTTCATCACGGGCTTGTCGAAGATTGCCCGCGTGGTCGATGTGTTCTCCCACCGGCTGCAGGTGCAGGAACGCATGACGATGCAGATTAAGGAATGCATTCAGCATGCACTGAATCCTTTGGGGGTCATGGTGGTCATCGAGGCGCAACACATGTGCATGCAGATGCGCGGTGTCGAGAAGCAGAACTCCACGACGACCACGAGCGATTTTTGCGGGGCATTCAACCAGGCTAAGACGCGCGAAGAGTTTTTACAGCTCATTCGTGGTTCGCAAAGTTAATGCCGCGCGTGTCCTTCCGTTCAGTTCCTATATGTCTGTCGGTTGCCGGGCTCGATCCCTCCGGCGGGGCGGGCATTTTGGCCGATGTGAAAACCTTCTCGGCCCTGGGATGTTATGGCGCAAGTGTGGCGACGGCTCTCACCGTGCAGAACACGATGGGAGTGCAGGCTGTGCACCCGGTGGCATCCGATGTGCTCGAAGCACAGCTCGAAGCTGTTTTTTCAGATTTCGAGGTGGTACATGTGAAAATCGGAATGGTCGCCACGCCGGAAAATGTGCAGGTCGTTTTACGGGTGCTGGAACGACACGCCAGTCACGTCCCGTCTGTGGTGTATGACCCCGTAATGGCTTCGACGGACGGGACTTGTCTGATGGTTCCGTCGAGTTTGTCACTCCTGCGTGAGGAGCTGTTCCCCCGCTGTACACTGGTGACTCCCAATATACCCGAGGCCTGCCGCTTGTGGGGTTGCAGGGAAGAAATCCGTACACCGTTTGACGTCATTCGTTGGCTCGTTCCCCGGTGCCGGCCCGTCGCAGGCGAAAGCTATCTGTTGAAAGGGGGGCACCTGTCGGTCGGTCGGGACGCGGTCGTTACGGACTTGCTGGTCACGCCCGAAGGGGTACACCCGTATTCCGGTCCTCTTGTGGAGACAAGAAATACGCACGGGACTGGTTGCACGCTCTCTTCGGCCGTTACGGCTTTTTTAGCCTCGGGCCATGTCTTGCCGGATGCGGTCAGAAGGGCTAAGCAGTATCTGACTGCCGCCCTCAAAGCCGGGCGCGGATGCCGGTGGGGACACGGACATGGTTCGGTCAATCACTTTTTCCATCCGCTTCCGCTTTGCGAAAACGATGGCCGTGAGGACGTACTGACCGTTTAGCGGCGCATGCTGTCCGATGAGGCGCGCGCAGTCCTTCAAACGCGCCTGGCCCCTTCTGTCGTTTCCCCGTAAATGGTGGCTATACGATGCCACGCAAGTCCGGTCGGGTAGTATGGTCCTGCACGTTGTTTCTCGTCCTTTTGTTGTATTTATCGTTTGTAATTGATTATTTTTTTTCATTAAGTGTGAGTTCTTTCCTCTCACAATAACTATATAATATCCTTGTATTATTCTTTATAATATATCTTTCGTGTGTCGTTCCGGACAAGAGGGGATGCCGGAGGGTACAAGGGAGGTGTACGCGCAGACAACGGCATGAGAACCTGAGCGGTGACGCCGTTTGTGAACTGAATGATTATCAGTAGTTTAATCGTAAAGGTTGTGTGGCTCAGTGTGCCCGATGGGGTGTTTGCCGTGTCACGGGAGTTGGAGTAAGTCGCTGTTTCTCAGCGTGCTGAGTGTCACGTATGTTGGTTTCCGGCTGTTTCAGAGTGTGCCGCCTGTTAGTATGTGAACGCTGCGGATGGATGGTTAACGTGCAGTTTTTCAGGGTTTTGCCATTATGTCCGTAATTGCGGTGTTCCCCCTTTGTGTGCGAATAATGAGTGGTTAGGTCGCCCGTTCTGTGGTCGGGGCGTTCGTCCGTCACGCCCTGCCCTGTTCCCCTTTTATGGAGAAGGAGCGGCTTGCCGGATGTCCCTTTCCCCGTTTCACCCGGACGGGGATTGTGCCGTCGCGTGAAACAGGGGGGATGGCGTCAGCGAGTGACGGAAGAGGGTGGACCGGGGTTGAAAATCCGTTGCAAGTACTTTTTATTGATCTGATAAAGTATAATGGCCGCAACAAACGAAGAGGTGACGGCAAGTAAGTAAGAAACGTATGTCCCGCAGGTTTTGGCGAGGTCGTCAATCATCGAATAGAGATGTTCGTGGACGATATAGAGTTCGAGGGAAATGCCTCCTATGCGGGTGAGCAGTGCGGAAACGGCGTGCGGCATTTTTTCCAGGATGAGCGCCATCGTTACGCATAGCACCGGTGTGATAAAAATGAACGGTATGAAGAAGAGACTGCAAGTCCAAAGATAGCTGCTGAGGTATGTTCCGAACAAGCCAAGGGAGGCGACGGAGATTGCGAACAAGACGAGAATAAAGGCGAAACAGCCTTTTGTCATTTTAAGGTCAACCTTGTTTTTCGTCAGGTATCCAAAGAGTGTTCCGATAAAGAAAATGGGAATGCGCGCGACCGTAAGTACTATCAGCCCCCCGATTTTCGTTATCAAAGCAAAATACGGATACTAATCCGTAAATTATTATTAAAATAATCCCGATGAGCACGGCGAGTCCAGGCACGACGATGCCCTTTTTCTTAAAGAGCCTGAAATAAGGCGGGAAGATGAGGTAGAAGAAGAGGATGCACGAAATGTACCATAGCGTGTAAGGCGTACCCGGAATCCAGTATCCTATGGTGGTCGCACGGTAGATCAACCAGCAGAAACTGTGGAAGTCAAAATTCATGGATACGATAAATAATCCGAGCAGAAACAACCAGAATTCAGGCAAAATCCGGCAGAATCTTTTCTTGTAGAATTGTCGGACGGTGACGTTCTTCTTGCTCATGGAGAAGTACAGTCCGAAACCGGACAGGAACAGGAAAATATCCACTCCTCCATATCCGGCATCGAGAATACTGCCCAATATCGGATTACCTGTGTGGGACGGAAGGTGGAAAGCCATGACCCAAAGTATGGCCACTCCCATGAGGGCACCACGGTGTGCGGAAAGAAGCGACAGGCATTTAGCAACTTGCATGATTAAGTTTTTTTGTGAGGCAAAGGTACGAATTTATAAGAAGAACGAAAGTGTTTTTAAGAATGAAAAAGAAGCGGCAGCGCCCCGCAGGACATTATCGCATTTGATACGTATTATCCGGGGTTAACTTCCGTTTCTCGCTTTTTTGTTGTATCTTTGCCCAACCAAAAAGAACGATTAAAACGACTAAATGACCGCTTACATGAAAGCATTCGTATTTCCCGGGCAAGGAGCCCAGTTCGTTGGGATGGGCAAGGACCTTTACGAAAAGCATCCCGTTGCCAAGCAATTCTTTGAGAAAGCCAACGATATTCTTGGTTTCCGCATTTCCGATATCATATTCGAAGGGACGGATGAGGAGCTGAAACAGACAAAAGTTACGCAGCCGGCCGTGTTCCTTCACAGTGTAATTAGTTCGCTTTGTCTGGGCGATGATTTCCAGCCCGACATGGTAGCCGGTCACTCGCTGGGTGAGTTGTCTGCGCTGACGGCAGCCCGCTCGCTGAGTTTCGAAGACGGTTTGAAGTTGGTGTATGCCCGTGCGATGGCGATGCAGAAGGCTTGCGAGGCCACGCCGTCGACAATGGCGGCCATCATCGGCCTGTCGGACGAGGTCATAGAGAACATCTGCAAGGAAGTCAGTCGCGAGGGGCATGTTGTCGTTCCGGCCAACTATAATTGTCCGGGGCAACTGGTTATCAGCGGTAACGTGCCCGCCGTCGAAGAAGCTTGTCAGAAATTGAAAGAAGCCGGTGCCAAGCGCGCGCTGGTGCTCCCGGTGAGCGGCGGATTCCACTCGCCCCTCATGCAGCCGGCGAAAGAAGAACTCGAAGCCGCTATTGCCGTGACCGAGTTCCACAAGCCCATTTGTCCGGTTTACCAGAACGTGGACGGGGCCGCACACAGCGATCCGGGCGAAATCAAAAACAATCTGATCGCCCAGCTGACTTCGTCTGTGTTGTGGACAAAAGAGGTAAACAACATGGTGGCAGCCGGTGCGACGGAATTCATCGAGTGCGGACCGGGCAAAGCGCTGCAAGGAATGATTGCCAAAATCTGCAAAGGGAATTCAGCTGTCAGCATCCACGGTGTATCGGTCGTGGATTGAAAACGCTGTCCTTTTCAGATTGAAATGTCATATTACACGGCAGGCGTTTCGGCCCCGACGGGCTGGAGCCTGCCGTGACTCCTTTCCCATTACGAAACAAGCTGACGACATGAAACGGAAAATAATCATCTATCAGGTGTTCACACGTTTATTTGGCAACATCAACGACCACTGCGTGAAAAACGGCACCCTGTCCCAAAACGGAAGTGGAAAGATGAACGACTTCACGCCCGAGGTGCTCAAAAGCATTCGTGAGGATGGTTATACGCATGTATGGTTCACAGGGCTTATCGAGCACGCCACGCAGACCGATTATACCCGGTTCGGCATAAGGGCTGACCATCCGGCCGTAGTCAAAGGCAAGGCCGGTTCGCCCTATGCCATTAAGGACTATTATGATGTCGACCCCGATTTGGCTGTCGATGTGCCGAATCGCATGCGTGAGTTCGAGCAGCTCGTCCGACGCACGCATGATGCCGGTTTGGGCTTTATCATGGACTTCGTCCCCAATCACGTGGCGCGTCAGTATCAATCGGATGCAAAGCCGGAGGGCGTGAGTGACTTGGGGGAAAACGACAACACGAACCTGGCATTCTCTCCACAGAACAACTTTTACTATATTTCAGGGCAGCCTCTCCGTACTTATTTCGACCATGACCGTGCGGCCCCGTCACCCTACCGCGAATATCCGGCCAAAGCCACTGGAAACGATTGCTTCTCTGCCACGCCGGCCGACACGGATTGGTATGAGACCGTAAAGTTGAATTACGGTGTGGACTATTGCGGAGGTAGGAGAAAGCACTTTGAACCCACGCCGGACACATGGACGAAAATGCGCGACATACTGCTTTTCTGGGCCGGTAAGCATGTCGACGGTTTTCGTTGTGACATGGCCGAGATGGTGCCTGTGGAGTTTTGGGCATGGTGCATCCCGCAGGTGAAAAACCGGTATCCTGATGTCGTTTTCATCGCAGAGGTATACAACCCGTCAGAGTATCGGAATTACCTGTACACCGGGCATTTCGATTACCTCTATGATAAAGTCGGACTTTATGACACCTTGCGGGGCGTGATGTGCGGGTATCGTTCGGCGGCCGAAATCACCCACTGTTGGCAGAGCGTGGACGATATCCGCGACCGCATGCTCAATTTTCTTGAAAATCACGACGAGCAGCGTATCGCTTCCGACTTTTTTGCGGCCGATGCACGCAAGGCCATCCCGGCTCTTATCGTCAGTGCTTGTATGGGGAAAAATCCTTTCATGGTTTATGCCGGACAGGAATATGGCGAACGTGGCATGGACGAAGAGGGTTTCAGCGGTCGTGACGGACGAACCACTATTTTCGACTATTGGAGCGTGGCAAGCCTGAGAAGGGCACTTACATCGAAGCTGACTCCTGAGGAGCGGCAACTTCACCGCACGTATGCGCGTATCCTGAATTTGTGCAATACCGAGGATTCGCTTCGCGATGGAGCCTTCTTTGACTTGATGTATGTCAACAACGATGGCTGCACGGGTTTCAACCCGAATTGCCATTACGCCTTTCTCCGTCACGTGGCGCACGAGCTCGTGCTTGTGGCATGCAATTTCAGCAGTCAGGGCGCGCAGGTAGGTGTGCGCTTGCCCCAGCATGCGTTTGACACGCTCAGTTTGCGCGAAGGCATGTATTGGGCCAATGATTTGCTGTCTGGCGAGGCCGTCACCGTCAATCTGCGGCCGGACTCGGTGGTTTCTCTCCTGCTGCCGGCCTACGGGGCCAGCATGCTGAAAGTAAGACGCTGACAGGCTGTCTGGCACGTAATTTGCAAGTCGTGTTAGACCTATTCATGTGTTTTTAGGAGTGTAAAATAATTGAGGAGTATAATTTATGGATTATCAACTATCGACAAACCTTTCAAAGGCTCTCTTGTACAGCAAGGAAGAGGCCTACCGCCTTCATAATGGCGCTGTAGGGCCCGGCCATTTGCTGCTTGGTCTGCTCAAAGGCAATGAGGGGAAAGCCATCGAGGTCATCCACCATTTTCCTTTGCAGCCCGGTCGTTTGAAGGCGACAGTCGAAGGCTACTTGTCGGAAGAAGCAAACAGCATGGTAGCGACTGATTCTCCCCAGACAATCGTTATTGATGCGGACGCCTCGCGCATTCTGAAACTCAGCTTCCTTGAGGCACGTCTCTTCAAGAGCCATACGATAGATACAGAACATCTGTTGTTAGCCATGTTGCGCGATGAGAACAATATCGCGTGCCGTTCACTAAACGATAATTCGATCAACTATGCCAACGTGGCCGCCCTGCTCAATTTGAAGCCGGACGTGCAGTCAAGTTTTGGTGTGGAGGACGACGAGGACGATGGTTATGCAAACGGCCGGTCGTCACAGGATGCCCCAAAGACGGCTTCTGCCACTTCGCACAAACCGATGAGCGATACACCCGCTTTGGACAATTTTGGCGTCGACGTGACGATGGCGGCCGAAGAAGGGAAACTCGATCCGGTGATTGGGCGCGAAAAAGAAATCGAGCGTATCGCGCAGATTCTGAGCCGGCGTAAGAAGAACAATCCGGTGCTGATAGGTGAGCCCGGTGTCGGAAAAAGCTCCATCGTCGAGGGGTTGGCCCTGCTCATCGCGCAGAAGAAAGTGCCCCGTTCGCTTCACAACAAGCGTATCGTGGCGCTGGACATGGCGTCCGTCATAGCCGGTACGAAATATCGCGGCCAGTTTGAGGAGCGTATCCAAAACATAATTCTTGAATTGCAGAAACATCCCGAGGTGGTGCTTTTCATCGACGAAATCCATACGATAGTCGGTGCAGGTTCCGCTCCCGGGACTATGGATGCGGCGAACATGTTAAAGCCTGCGCTGGCGCGCGGTGAGTTGCAGTGCATCGGGGCCACCACAGTCGATGAGTATACGAAGAGCATTGAGAAAGATGGCGCGCTCGAACGCCGCTTTCAGAAAATCATGGTGGAGCCGACTACGCCGGAGGAGACACTGCAGATTTTGCAGAACATCAAAGAGAAGTATGAAGACCACCATAACGTCACCTATACGGATGAGGCGCTGAAAGCGTGCGTCAGTTTGACGGAACGCTATATTACAGACCGTGCTTTCCCGGACAAGGCCATAGACGTGCTTGATGAGGCCGGCAGCCGCGTGCATCTGGTCAATGTCTCTGTGCCGAAAGAGATCGAGGAGCAGGAAAAACTTATCGACCAGTTGACCTCGCAGAAAGTGGAGGCCGCCCGAAATCAGCAGTATGAAAAAGCGGCCGAGTTGCGTGACCAAGTGCGTCAGGAGGAAGATAAACTTGATGCGTTGAACAGGGCCTGGCAGGAAACGCTTACTGAAAACCGCGAAACCGTCGACCGCGATCAGATCGAAAATGTGGTTTCGATGATGAGTGGCGTGCCCGTGCAACGTATGGCAGGCGAGGAAAGCATTCGGCTGAAAGGCATGAAGGCTGAACTTGCCTCCAAGGTGATTGCGCAGGACAAGGCGATAGACAAACTTGTCCGTGCCATCACACGTAGCCGCATCGGGCTGAAAGATCCCAACCGCCCTATCGGTACGTTCATGTTCTTGGGGCCTACCGGCGTCGGAAAAACGCATCTGGCCAAATGTCTGGCTGAATTTATGTTCGGTTCGAGCGATGCGCTCATTCGCATTGACATGAGCGAGTATATGGAAAAATATAGCGTGAGTCGCCTGGTGGGAGCCCCCCCGGGCTATGTGGGATATGAGGAAGGAGGGCAGCTGACAGAAAAAGTGCGGCGTCATCCCTACTCCATCGTCTTGCTCGACGAAATAGAGAAGGCTCATGGTGATGTGTTCAACCTGCTGTTACAGGTGATGGACGAAGGACGGCTGACCGATAGTAACGGTGTGACTGTCGATTTCCGCAACACGATTATCATCATGACATCCAATTGTGGCACAAGGCAGTTGAAGGAATATGGTCGCGGCATAGGCTTCGATCGTCCGCAGGCTGGCGAAGGTAATGCCACGTTGGCCAATAACGTCATCCAGAAAGCACTAAACAAGCAATTCGCTCCGGAGTTCATTAATCGTCTGGACGAAATAATCATGTTTGACTCGCTCTCGCACGATGCCATTCGTCATATTGCTGAAATTGAGCTGAACGCTCTCAGTCGCCGCCTTGAAAAACTGGACAGCACGTTGCGGCTGACTGATGCTGCGATGGATTTCCTTGTCTCGCGTGGCTATGACGTGCAGTTTGGCGCCCGGCCGCTGAAACGGGCCATTCAGACTTACGTGGAGGACCCGCTGTGTGAGCAATTGCTTGATGCTGACGGGACGACACACAACTGGACGCTTGACAAAAATCCGGAAGGAGACAACCTTGTCTTCATTTGATGTCAGCGGTAGGAATAAATTATCCCCCGGCATGCCCAAAGGCACGTCGGGGGATTTTTCATAAGTAAGCGAAGACGGTGCATCCGTGTTCTTCGACACTGGTAACGTTCTCGCTCATCCGGATTTCAGCACCTTACGGAAGAGATATTTGTATCGGCACTGAAATATAGAGAACGTGTGCAGACCCGTTCTGCCCATCCAATTCATGTCATACGGATGACGGGCCTCCCAGACAGTTGAGCACGGAGTGGAGCACTTCATTTGAAGAATACCGCACTGAACGTAATGAACAGGTAGGTTAGTGCGAAACAACATGTCAGCAAATCTGCGTCGCTCACGCGATAGTTCGTGAGCGTAAAGGTCGACCGGTTCCAGCTGGCTGTTTGTAGAGAACGCTTGCAGCAGCGTGTATATGCCCAGTAAACCGATGCGCCGACGAGACAGCCCCAAAGGGTGCCTACAATGACGTCGCCGAAATAGTGGACGCCCAGATAAATGCGTGACCACCCGTTGAGCAGTGCCCACGAGAAAAGCATCAGGCTCAAACTGCGCCTGCGGATGAGGAGGGAAACAAACATCGCCACAGCGAACGTGTTGGCTGCATGGCTGGAAAAGAAACCGTATAGGCCGCCCCGGTAGTTGTTTACCACGTCGAGCATATACATAATCTGTGGGTCTTGCGTCGGCCGGAAACGCTTGAAGTATGGTTTGCAGACGCCGGATGCCATTTGGTCGGCCAACAAGATGCAAAGCCCGATGAAGAGGACGATGAGACTGAGATGACGGAAATCGTTGTTGCGGATAAGGACGTAGAGCAGGACGAGAATAAGCGGCAGCCATGTGAGCGTGGACGTTACCGTCATGAAGAAGCCGTCGAGGAAGAGTGAATGACTGCCGTTCAACCACAGTGTAACGGCCTGGTCCCATTGAAGAATTTGTGTCCACATGGCATGTTGCTTTTTAGGTTAGACAATTTCTACTTGCTTCGTTTCGAGCCATCCCGTCCGTCCGTCAGAGAGTTCTACCTCTATCCACCCTTTTATGGTCGTGTCGATGAGGTCGACCGCCGTTCCGGAGTGCAGGTCGAAACTGGCTTTGTTCGTGTCCGAAGGACCTGTGCGCAGCGGGCTGGTGCGCATGACTACGGCCCGCTGAGGCTCTGTGCTCCGCTTATGTTGCAGCACACCGAATGTATGAGAGACCGCAGCCATGACAAACAGGGCAATAGCCCCGAAAAAGCAGCTCTTGCGCAGGATGACCGGCCGCGTGAAGAGGTAGGTCAGCAAAGCACATAGCGCCAGAAACGTCAGGACCAAAGCCCAGACGCCCCAAGTGTCGGCCGTGGCTTGGTCACGCAGTTGCTTGAACCAACGGATAAAAAACATTTCGCTTTCTTCGCCGAACTGGTCTTCTATCTTCATTTGTGTGAGCGATAGGTTGAAGCGGGCGTCGCTGTCGGCCGGATTGAATTTCAGCGCGCGTTCGTAATGTAGGACGGCCTGCGGATAATTTTGCAACCGATAGTAACTGTTGCCTAAGTTATAATGGGCTGAGGCGCTGTTCGGGTGCGCTTTCAAAAACTGCGAATAGAGCGCGACAGCACGGGGATAGTCTTTTTGCTGGTAGGCATTGTCGGCCTCTGTCTTTGTGACGGTGACTTCATTTTGTGCCTCCGGCCGGACTCCATATGTGAAAGTCGCAGCCCACACGGCCAATAAAAACAGTATGCAGCGTTTCATCTTTTCCTGGTGGCTTTAATCTCTTGTTCTGATAGGCTGAGCACATTGACGGCCTCCTCGTAGAAGGCGAAGAGCTGGTCGTTGTCGTCGATGGGGGAAAAGCGGGCAAATTCGCAGCGTTCGAGCGCTTTGACGAAACGGGCGGTCGTCTCTTCGCTCAATCCGGCCTGTCGTAACGTGGTGGTTATGGTTTCGCGGTTCAGCTGTGATGTCGGCAGGTTGAACTTGTCGGCCACGTAACCTTGCAGCGCTTTTTCAGTCTCTTCGTAAAAGGCGTTGTGCTTCTGTGCGTCGAGCATGGACTTGGCCGTGGCCAGACGGAGGCGGGCTTTCTTTCCGGCAGCACGGCCTTTCCGTCCCACAAGGTCTGCGTTGGCCTTGATATGGCGGCGCATCAGCCATACGCTCAACGCAAAGGCTACGAGTATGGCCGCGTAGAGCAAGCCATAGGCAGCCGTTCCCATGAACGATGCGTAGTCCGTGAGACCGTCGTCTGCGTGTATCGGACGGATATCGCTGTTGCGCAGTTCCATTTCGCGGTCGGCATCGGCTGCCGATTTGGTTCCTTGGGCCACGTTGACAGCGAGCGGTTCGGTTTTTAAGGTCTTGTATTGCCCCGTCGTGATGTCAAAGTAGGAAAATTCGACGGGGGGAATTTCGTAATGGCCCTTTTGCCTAGGTATGACGAGGTAGTCGTACATCATCTTTCCGGCGATTCCCTCAGCCGTCAGTTTGGTCTGGTCCGTTATCTTGGGGGCATAACTCTCAAAGCTCGTGGGGAATTGGAGTTTCGGCGCTTTGATGAGTTTCATGTTGCCCACCCCCGTCACGGTCAGCCGGAGGGTAAGGGCTTCGTTCGTTTTGGGCGCTTGCGTGACCACTTCGGCCTGAATGTTCAGGTCGCCCACTGCTCCTGAGAAATTGGCGGGTTTCGGTTGAGGGAGTGGGGAAACCTGAATGTCGATTGTCGGTGTCTGGCGCACGACCTTGACCGTATAGTCGTACCCGTTGAAAAAGGCATCAATAGGGTCGATGTTCGGGTTTTCCATTGTGACGAGACCCTCGAACCGGATGCTGGGCACCGTCAGTTTGCCCGTTTGCTGTGGGAAGAGAACATATTGGCTCCACGTGGTGGTACGGTAGAGCATCCCGTTATGGCGCTCGATGTTGAAGGTCTTTTGCGCGGGCAGGGGCACTTCTTGGCTGAGGAAGCCTTTCAGGTCGGGCATTTTCCCACTCAGCTGGTTCAGGTTGACGAGTGTATAGACTTTGTAAGTCAGCACGATGGGCTCCTGCTCGTAAGCCTGTGTCTTGTTGGCCGTGACGGTAATGAAAAGGTCTTTGTTGGTCACGTTGCCTTGTGTGCGCATGGCCGGTCCCTCGTCGGTGGCGATAGTTCCCCCTTGAGCCGGCTTGCCAGTGCCTTTGACTACTTTCACGCGCACTGTGTTCGATTTGTAATTGCGGCCGTTTACGTTGACTGAGGCCGACGGAAGCGTGAACGTGCCTTCGCTTTTGGGCGAAAGGATGTAAGTGAAGGTCGTGGAGTTTTCGCTGCGTGCCTGCCCGTTGGTGATCTGGTAGCTGGAAAACGTGGAAATGGCCGGGCCGTTGAGTACGTCGAAGTGATTGAATGTCCCGGGGCGGATTTGTCCGGCGTCGGACGAGTTTACTTTATATTCAAGCCGGAAGGCCTCACCCACCGCAACGGTCGACGGGGAGGCTTCGGCTGTCACCCGGATGGTGGCGAACGCATGAAGTGCTGTCCACCAGCCTATGAGTAGAATGAAAAGGGTCTTGTTCATGGCTTTTTCCTACCAGTTCTTTTCTAAGCTGCGCGTTCGCGGTTGCACGTTGCGTATCTTTTCGCGCGTCTGCTGTTCTTCTTGCTTTGAAAGGTCGAGCAACTGTTCGGCATTGTCTTTCGACATTTGGTTCTGAGGCGGTTGCTGTTTGTCAGGCTGTTGGTTTTGTTGGGATTGGTTGTCCTGTTTCTGCTTGTCCTCCCCCTTCTTGTCGTCCTTGTTTTGTTGTGGTTTGGGACCGCCGTTCCCGCCTCCTTGTTTTTTCAGCTGATGTTGACAGAGCACGAGATTGTAACGCGCTTCCTCGTCGGCGGGATTGTTGCGCAACGCCTCTTTGTAGCAGTCGATGGCTTCTTTCAGCTTTTTCTTTGTCTGATAGACCACACCTACGTTATAGTAAGCCATTGATTTGACCAATTTGTTTTTCTCCATGCTTGCTCCTTTGAGGTAGGCGTTGACTGCGGCTGAATCGCGCTGTTGAAGAAGGAAAGCGTTCCCCAGGTTGTAGTGGGCCCGTCCGTCGTTGGGCGAAAGTGTCAGGGCGCGTTGGTAAAACTTTTCGGCCTCGGACGGATTGTTCTCGGTCAGGCTGCGGTTGCCTTGGTGAACATATTGGTAGCTTTTGCTTTGTGCCATGAGCGTGCCGGCACCGCACCATAGCAGGATGATGAAGAGGAGTTTCAAAGAAGGTCTCATTTACGGAAAAGTTTGAGTTTCTTGAATATCGGGTTTTCACATTCGAGGGTGAAAAGTTCAGCCAGCAGGAGAGCGAGCAGGATGAGCGCTACGGCTTGGAACTGCTCGTCGAAGGCGGAATAAACGGGTGTTTCCATGTCTTTCTTGGCCAGATGGTCGAGGGCGGCGTTCAGCCGATCCTGAGCCGAAGCCGTATTGTCGACGTGGATGTAGATACCTTTTCCCGCAGCGGCTAAGTCGCGGCACATTGCTTCATTCAGTTTCGTGACGACGGTCTGCCCGTTGCGGTCTTGCAGATAGCCTCCGGCCACGGGGATGGGCGACCCTTCCGCCGTACCTACGCCAAGCACAAACACGTTGAATCCTTCTTTTGCGGCTTCTTTTGCGGCTTCTTCCGCTCCGGGCTCGTGGTTCTCACCGTCGGTGATGATGATGATGGCTTTGCCGACACCTTCGGTCGGGGTGAAACTTTTCGACGCGAGACGGATGGCTTCGGCCAGATTCGTGCCTTGCGTGCCCACCATGCCCGGACTTATGGCGTCGAGAAACATTTTGGCAGAGACGTAATCGTTTGTGATGGGAATTTGAATGTAGGCATCGCCGGCAAAGACGTTCAGGCCGACTTTGTCGTCTTTCATCTTGTCGACAAGGTTGGACACGAGCATTTTGGCCCGTTCAAGGCGGTTTGGCGAAACGTCCGTGGCCATCATGGAGTTCGACACGTCGAGGGCGATGACGGCTTCGATTCCTCTGCGTTCGGTGGTGTCGATGTGTGTGCCGAACTGCGGACGGGCCAGGATGATTACGACGAGAGCCACGGAGAGGATGAGCAGCAGGTTTTTCACCCGCCTACGGGTAAGCGACAATCCTTCGGTCAGCCGGGAGAGGAGTTTCCATTCTCCGTATTTCTTCATCCGTTTCCGGGCTTGGATTTCAGACCACACGGCGAGGGCCAGCAGCAGCGGCACCAGCAGGAGACCGTAGAGATATTCGGGTTCGGCAAATCTGAACATGTTTGTGGCGTTCTGGATGGGTTACGGAATGCGGCGCAGCCATGTCGTGCGGAGTGTGAACTCCAACAGCAGTGAAAGGAGAGCCGCTATGGCGAAGGGCATGTATGCTTCGTAGCGTTTGTCGTAGCGCTTCACTTCGAGCTTCGTCTTTTCCAGTTTGTCAATATCGTTATAGATTTCTTTGAGTTTCTGGCTGCTTCCGGCGCGGTAGTAGAGGCCGCCGGTCGTGGAGGCGATCTGTTGTAGGGTTTCGGGGTCGATGTCGACAGGAATGTTGACGATGTGTACCCCGCCGCCCGGCAGCGGATAGGGATATGGGGCTGTGCCCTCCGTGCCGACTGCGACCGTGTAGATGCGCACGCCGAACTGCCGGGCGATTTCGGCTGCCGTGAGTGGCGAAATGTCGCCCCGGTTGTTGGCCCCGTCGGTCAGCAGGATGATGACTTTACTTTTGGCTTTGCTGTCTTTCAGGCGCGAGATGGCGTTGGCCAATCCCATGCCGATGGCTGTTCCGTCTTCTATCATGCCACTGGCCGGGAGGTCGCACGACACGTTGCGGAACATGCTTAGCAGCACGTTGTGGTCGATGGTCATGGGACACTGCGTAAAGGCTTCGCCTGAAAAGATGGTCAGTCCGATGTTGTCCGACGGGCGACTGGCGATGAATTCCTGTGCCACGGCTTTGGCGGCTTCTATGCGGTTGGGTTTCAGGTCCTGTGCCAGCATGCTGGTCGATATGTCCATCACCATCATGATGTCGATGCCTTCGGTCTGGGCATTGCGCCACGAATTGCTGGTTTGGGGGCGGGCCAGAATGATGATGACCAAGGCAAGCGTAAGCATGCGCAGGCAGAACGGCAGGTGGACCAAGGCCATGCGGGGCGTCTTGCGGATGTAGCGGTAAGCCTCGGTCGACGCTACCTTGACGGCTGGCTCACGTTTTCGGCGCGACAGGAAGTGCCAGAGAATGAGCGGTATGAGCAGGATGAGTAAGTAGAGGTATCCGGCGTTTGCGAAAGTCATTTTGGCAAGGTTATAGGAATGAGTGGTAGAGTTCGACCGCCACGTAGCCTATGAGCCCGGCTGCGGCAAGCGTAAGGATGAGGCATCCGACAGCCATAGCTACGCGAAGGGCCATTTGCTTGTTCTCTTTGAGTACGATTTCCTTCACGACGGGTTCGGGCGGCAGTTCTACATCCGATTTCGTTTCGTTGATGAACTCCATGGCCCGCATGAGGTTGGCGTCGTTTTCGTTCACCGAGGTGGCGTATTTGGCGAACTTGACCAAATCGGCCGTTTCCAGAATCTGGCGCAGTTCGCGCAGGGTGTTTTCGTCTTTGGCTTTGAGCAGGCGGTCGAGGATTTCGGCCGTGGTCATCTCCTTGGCGTTGAACTGGAAGCGGCGTTCGATGTAACTGCGGAGCACATCGGTCAGCCGGACGTAGTAGTCTTTGGCGTTTTCGGCGTTCCATGTCTTGTCGCCCTTTATCTTTTCGATTTCGCGGATGGCCCATTTGTGCGGCTGTTCGGCCGGTTTGATGACCACGCGGCGCGTGATGGGGCGCTTGTTGAAGTAGCGCACGGCGAGAACCGCCGCCCCGACAAAGCACGCCCACGCCAGGAGCGACAGCCAGAAGTAGAGGCTGTTCCATTCAAACACGCTTTCAACCGTGTCGTGCGGGCCGTAGAACTGGTCGACGTGAAGTGTGTCGACGTGGATGCCTGCGGTGTCGACTTTGAGCCCCAATTCGTCTTTGGCCGTATAGACTTTCTGGCCTACTTTCACCTGGAAAGGCGGAAGGGTGTAGAGCGCCTTGTCGAACGAGGTCAGGATGTAGCGTCGCGTCAGCTTCATGCGTTTGCGGTCGTTGAGCCATGTGGTGTCTACCGGGCTCTCGTCGACCACTTCGACACCCGGCACGATGACATTGTCACGGAACGCGGGGAAGTCGGCCCGTTCGCCGGCGTTGAGCGTGACCGTGACCGTGAGCACGGCCTGTTCGCCCACACGCAGGGTGGCGGGTTCGATGGCCTGTCCCACGGTCACCTGCGCCCGCAGCTGTCCGGCTGTTGCGGCGAGGAGCAGCAAGGGGAATATGTGGCGTATAAAAAGTTTCATCTTCGTTTGGCAAATAGGTTCATCAGCGCCTTTACGTAGTCCTCGTCCGTGGCTACGGAAACGTGGTCCACCATGCTTGCCCCCATCGTCTTGTCTACGCGCAGGCAACTGTCGGCCCACCATTCCCGGTGAGCCTCGCGTATGCGCCGGCTCGATGTGTCGATGTATTGTTCGTGGCCGGTTTCGGCGTCGGTCACTTTCAGCAGGCCTACGTCCGGCAGTTCGGCCATGCGCCGGTCGTAGACGCGGACCGCAGCCACGTCATGCTTGCGGTTGGCGATGGTGAGGGCTTTCGAATAATCGTGCCCGTCGATGAAGTCACTCAGGACGAAGGCGATGCTCCGGCGCCGAAGGGCCGAAACAAGATATTCGAGCGCGGTTCCGATGTCTGTGTGCCGCCCTTCCGGACGGAGCGTCAGCAGTTCGCGTATGATGTAGAGAATGTGCTTGCGTCCCTTCTTGGGGGGGATGAACTTCTCAATGCGGTCTGAGAAAAAGATGACGCCGATTTTGTCGTTGTTCTGAATGGCGGAAAAGGCCAGTGTGGCGGCGATTTCGGCCACCAGGTCGCGTTGGAAACGGCTTACGGAACCGAATTCCAGACTGCCCGACACGTCGATGAGCAGCATGACGGTCAGTTCGCGCTCCTCCTCGAATACTTTCACGTAGGGGCGGCCCAGGCGCGCCGTCACGTTCCAGTCGATGTCGCGTACGTCGTCGCCCGGTTGGTATTCACGCACTTCGGCAAACGACATGCCGCGCCCTTTGAAGGCCGAATGGTATTCGCCCGCAAAGATGTTGTTCGTCAGGGCGCGTGTCTTGATTTCAATTTGCCGGACGCGTTTCAGCAGCTCAGTCGTATCCACGGTCAGCCTTCGTTTTAGGGTACTTCGACCTTGTTGAGGATTTCGTTGATGATGTCGTCCGATGTCACGTTGTTGGCTTCAGCCTCATAGGTCAGGCCGATGCGGTGGCGCAGCACGTCGTGGGCCACCGCGCGGACGTCCTCGGGGATGACGTAGCCGCGGCGCGAAAGGAAGGCTGACGAGCGGGCGGCTGTGGCCAGGCTGATGGAGGCGCGCGGCGAACCGCCGAAGTTGATGTAGCCTGTCAGGTCGTTCAGTTTGTATTGCTCCGGATAGCGGGTCGCAAAAACGATGTCGGCCACATACTGTTCGATACGTTCGTCGAGATAGACCTCTTTCACCACGCCGCGGGCGCGTATGATGTCGGACGTCGAGACCACGGGGCGCACTTCACGCCGGTTGCCGGCGAGTTGCTGGCGCATGATTTTCTTTTCCTCTTCGAGTGAGGGATAGCTGATGACGACTTTCAGCATGAAGCGGTCCACCTGTGCTTCGGGCAGCTGGTAGGTGCCCTCTTGTTCGATGGGGTTTTGCGTGGCCAGGACGAGGAAGGGATTGGGCAGGGCAAACGTTTCGTCGCCGATGGTCACCTGCCGCTCCTGCATGGCTTCGAGCAGAGCCGACTGCACCTTGGCCGGCGAGCGGTTGATCTCGTCCGCGAGGACGAAGTTGGCGAATACGGGGCCTTTGCGGACGAGGAACTCCTCCTTCTTCTGCGAGTAGATCAGTGTACCGATCAGGTCTGCCGGCAGCAGGTCGGGGGTGAACTGAATGCGCGAGAAATCGGCATCGACGGCTTTGGCCAGCGTGGTGATGGCCAGCGTTTTGGCCAGCCCCGGCACGCCTTCCAGCAGGATGTGCCCGTTGGAGAGCAGGCCGATCAAAAGGGTGTCGATCAGGTGATTCTGTCCGATAATCACCTTACCCATTTCGCTGCGCAGCGTATCGACGAAGACGCTTTCGCGTTCGATCCGTTCGTTGAGTTCCTTGATGTTGATGACTTCACTCATTTTCGGTGTGTATTTTCGGTTTTTCGTTGTTTTCGGTATTTATGCAACGCATGCCCTGCAAAATTATTGCAAAATACATATTTTTTTCGAGAAATCGAAAATCCCGACCGCTCTTTTCGCCCTGATGCGGGGCGGTGCCCCGGTTGAAAAACCGCACCCGGGCGCCGCTTCGGGGCAAAGATCGGGCGGAGGATGTCCTGCAGGTTCGCCTTCGGTTGCGGCGCTCCGCCGTATTATTCGGCTGCGGACGCTCCGTCGTTGCGGGGAAATCGCTATATTTGCACGTTATGGAATCTCAAATATTGAAAGGCCTGAATCAGGCCCAGCGGGAGGCGGTGGTGAACTACGATTCGCCGTCGCTCATCATTGCGGGCGCCGGGTCAGGCAAGACGCGCGTACTCACTTCGCGCATCGCCTATATGATCGAGCAGGGGGTGGCTCCGTACAATATCCTCGCCCTCACCTTCACCAACAAGGCCGCCGAGCAGATGCGCGAACGTATCGCCCAAATGCTGCCGGACGGACGCCACCGCTATATCCGCATGGGAACCTTCCACTCGGTTTTCTCGCGCATTCTGCGCGACAACGCCGACCGGATCGGCTTTCCCCAGAGTTTTACGATTTACGAGCCGTCGGACTGCAAAAACCTCCTGAAAACCATCGTCAGGGAACTGAACCTGGACGATACCAAATACAAGCCTGCGATGCTGGCTTCGCGCATCTCCTACGCCAAAAACTGCCTGGTGACGCCGGGCGCTTATTTGGCCAATGCCAGCTTCGGAGCCGAAGACCGGCGGATGCAGATTCCCGAGTTTGGCAATATCTATAACATCTATTGCGCCCGCTGCAAGCGGAACGGGGCGATGGATTTCGACGACCTGTTGTTGCAGACCAATATTCTGCTGCGGGATTGTCCCGATGTGACGGCCCGCTACCAGGAGCAGTTCAAATACATCCTGGTCGATGAGTATCAGGATACCAATTATGCGCAGTACGTCATCATCCGGCGCCTGTCGCAGCTCCATTCGAAGGTCTGCGTGGTGGGTGACGACGCCCAGTCGATCTATTCGTTCCGGGGGGCCAAGATCGAGAACATCCTCTCGTTCAAGAAGGATTTTCCGGATGCGATGATCTTCAAGCTGGAGCAGAATTACCGCTCGACGCGTACGATCGTCGAGGCGGCCAATTCGGTGATCGAACGTAATTCGAAACGCATGGAGAAGAAGTGCTTTTCGGAAGGGGATATGGGCGAAAAGATCCGCGTGCTCCGAGCCTATACCGACCGCGAGGAGGCCGAAATGGTGGTCAGCGACCTGCGCGACAAGGTGCGGGCTGCGGGCGATGAGTGGGCCGAGGCAGCGATTCTGTACCGCACCAACAACCAGTCCCAGGCGCTCGAAGACGCGCTGCGCCGCAAAGGAATACCCTATCGTATTTACAAGGGCAATTCGTTCTACGACCACAAGGAGATCAAGGATCTGCTGGCCTATATCCGGCTGGTTATCAACCCCCGCGACGACGAGGCCTTCAAGCGGATCGTCAATTACCCTGCGCGGGGTATCGGCGATACGACCGTAGAGCGGATCGCTTTGCTGGCCAAAGCTCGTAATCTGTCGATGTGGGAAGCGGTGGATGCGCTGACGGCCGAGCCGGTGACGGATCCCGTGCAGAAGACCATCGTCCGCAAAGTGGCCGAGTTCGTGGCCCTCGTCCGGGGGCTGTCGTTGGCCCGGGCCGAAAAGGGGCTGTACGACCTGGGACTCGAAATTGCGACCCGTTCGGGTATCATCGGCGCTTACCGGGCCGAGAACACCCCTGAGGCGACCAGTGCGCTGGACAATATCGAGGAGCTGCTCAACTCGATGCAGCTCTTCAACGAGCAGCGCGAGGCCGAGATCCGGGCCGGGGAACGTCAGCAAGAGGAGCGGGCTACGATCGAGGAGTGGCTGCAGGGGGTGATGCTGATGACCGATATGGACAAGGATGATCCCCAGGACCGCAACAAGGTGACGTTGATGACCGTACATTCGGCCAAAGGGCTGGAATACAAATTCGTGTATATCGTCGGATTGGAAGAGAACCTCTTCCCGTCGCAGCGGGCCGTGGAGTCGCCCGACGGTTTCGAGGAGGAGCGGCGGCTCTTTTACGTGGCGCTGACCCGGGCCAAGGAGTTGGCTACGCTCTCCTATGCCGAGATGCGTTTCAAGTGGGGCAATATGGAGTTTTCGCGTCCGAGCTGTTTCCTGCGCGAGATCGACCCCCGGTACATCGAGTCGGACGCCGATTTCGCGGAGACGCGTCCGCAGCGTCGGCCCGGCGACGACGGACC
>USCX01000001.1 GCA_900553285.1 uncultured Prevotella sp. | reverse complement strand
CCGTGGCATAGGGATTGGCGGCCACTTCGAGCATCACCAGCCCGCACCCTATTACAAACAGCGGGAAAAGCAAACCGTAAAACGTACCGCTCCATCCGGACGGAACGAACAGGAAGGCACCCAGGGCGAAAAGCAGAAGGCCCAGGATGACTCCCGTCCGCGTGCCGCAACGCCGGACAAGCCATCCTGCGGGCAAGGCCATCAGGAAGTATGCGCCGTAGACCGTCACCTGTAACAAAGCCGACTCGCCCTTGTCGACAGAAAGCGTCTCCTGCACGTGCTTGTTGAGCACGTCGAGAATGGCACGCGCCATGCCCCACATGAAGAACAATGAAGTGATGAGCACAAACGGCCAGCGGAAACGGCGGCCGACCAAAGGCACTGTCCGTTTCTCAGTCATGTCGCAGGAATTTCATGAGGTCTGACAATCGGCTAATCACGACGTCAGCCTCGATTCCATCGGGCTGGTCGTCTGTCCACCCCTCTCCTTTTAACCACGCCGTCGCACACCCGGCAGCACGTGCCGGCACGATGTCCTTGTCATACGAATCGCCGACGACCAGCACCTCCTCGGGACTGTTCCCCGTGGCTTCAACACCCAAGCGGAAAATGGCGGGGGCGGGCTTGCGCACGCCGACCACGGCCGACTCGACAACGTGGGAAAAGAAGGTCAGTCCGAAATCGTCGAGTATCGTGCCGATGTTCCCGTAAAAGTTAGAGACCAACACCATCTTATAGTGCGGCTGCAATCGCATAAGCACCTCCCGCGACTGCTCCGTCGTCCGGCGCGCATAAGCATATCCGTACTCCGCCACGGCAGCCGACAGCCGGCGTCGCTCACCGGCGGTCGCGTTCCACAGCCCCTCGTCAACCAGGTAACGGGTTTCCACATCCACTTTCTTCAAAAGGACGGCATGGAAATTGTCCGCAGGGACGATAATTGGAAGTCGGGCGAGCGTCCGTTCGCCATGCACGTACGCCTTGCGGAAAGCCGCCTCGTCGACCGGTATCCCGGCCCGCACATACCCCTCCCAAAGCACACGTGCCCAATGGCGGGCGTTCGTGTCGAGCGTGCCGCCATAATCAAAAATAAGCGACTTTATTCTTTCGAACTGCATATCTCTTTGCTATATTTCTTATTGCCCACCTTGACCAGCGAGACACCGATCACAATCCATACAAGTTCACGGATACGGGTGAAGAAGCTGGCGTAAAGACCGAACACGCCGGGAATGGCCAGACGGTCGACGATGATGGCAAGACCTCCTTCGCGAGCCCCGAGCTGCATAGGCAGGAAAAACAACAGGTTGCTGAACAACGAGGAAAAGGCCAGCACCAGAATACTGTCGAAGAAGCCCACGTTGAGCGACATGGCATTCAGAATAAAATAATACTCCAACGCGTTGACCACCCGGGCCACATATTCGAGAAACAAGGCGCTATAAAACCGACGCCCCCGGTTATGCAGATCGGCAATCTGGACATCTATTTGTTCAAACGTTTCGGCGTTCTTCTCGTAAAAAGCCTTCGACCATCGTTTGAGCAAAGGGACATGCATCAAAAGGGTGAACAACTTGACGACCATGCCGTTCCGATAACCTGCGTAAAAGAAATAAACGAGAACCGCACAGACCACGGCAAACAAGGCAAACAACACCCAAAGGCCCGCATCGACTTCATGAAGGCAGATAAAGAGGACCACGGACGACGCCCACAGGCAAATGTGCGACATGATGTGCATCATGGAATAAAGCACCACCGACGACGTGGCCCGGCTCGTGCCGACAAGCGAATTGAGTTCCAACACGCGATACGGCCCTCCCCCGAAACCGAAAGGGGTCGTATAGCTGAACGCAAAGCCTGAGACCGTCAGTTTATAAGCACGGAGAAACGACAACCGGCGGCCGTCGCGTGCGCCGTTGTTGACAATAATCTGAAAAGCCCATGCGTTGAAGAAATACACGACGGCCCAAATGCCCACTATCGCAGGAAACCAAGCTCCGGCCCTTTTGAGCTTCGTGACAAGTTCGTCGTAATTGACATCAAACGTACACAGCATAACGACAATGGCCACTATGCCGAACGCAAGGAATAGGTTACGCAGTTTCGGGCTCATATCTGTTCAAACGCTTATAGAGCTGAAAACACAGGCGTTCGTGACGCGAACGCATATACAAATAGATGATCGTCATGACCGTTATCTCAAACACGAAATACAGCCAAGGCTGCCCGATGAGCAGCACCACGTAAAGCACAATAGCCCGTGTGTTGAAAGTCAGGATGTTGGCATACTTCATCAACGGCAGGCTGCCCCGGCGGAAATCGTCGCGCAGACGTTGGGGTACGCGATCGCCGAATCGTTTCCGCACTGCTGCATAAAAGCGTTGGAACGCAGGCGTCTGGCGCTCTTGGGCATGGGTATAATTACCGTAGAAATAAAGATAAAGCTTATGGAACCAGTCCTTCCGCCAGCTCAGTGCCTCGAAATCTGCACGTACCTTTGCATAGCTGTCAAGCTCACTGCCTGCACGACCTTTGAGGAAATAGAGATGAATGTTGCGATAGTAGTCTGCCAACTGGCACTGCGAGGCATGAAAGACGAAACCGGAAAGTGCGGCTACCACCCAGATGGCCACGCCCCACTCGGGCGTAAGGCGAAGACAAATGAAAAAATAAATGGTAAAGAACCAGGCATCACCGGCAAAGCCGTCAAGCACGCGGCCCAAGAGGGTTTTCTTGCCGGTCATACGGGCCAATTGCCCGTCCGCACTGTCGTACAGATTGGCCCACACCAACAGGATTATGCCAAACACCGTATGCGTCATATCGGGATAGTAAAACATCACGCCTGCGGCCATGCCCAATATGATGGACAGGACGGTGACCACGTTGGGATGCACTCCGAAATAATTAAAGAACTTTGCCCACCATAATCCAAGGGGGCGGGTGAAATGAATGTCGAGCCACTCTTCCGTATCCTGTGACTTAAAGGTAGACTCGAGTGTGGTCTTGTTTTGACTCATGACTATTTCAGTTGTTTTCTATGGCTTGAATCACTCTACGGGCGATGGCCTCGGCCGCTCTGTCGCGGCATCGGGAAAAGCTGGGCCAGTCGTTGAAATCAATAAGGAAGAAACGCCCCCGGGCATCAACGATGCAGTCTCCCCCATACACGGGCAAGTTGAGCAGGCGAGCGGCTTCCTCTGCCACGGCGGTGAGGGCCTGCACATCGAAAGAATAGCCATGAGCCACACCGTTGTGACGCTCCAACCCGAACTTGCTGAACCCACCCTCGACGGTGGGATAATAATACTCAAAAAAGCCAGTGCCTTCAACCCCGTAGAACTTAATCAAGTCGCCGGCGACATGCTCACACACGACGGCCTCGGCAAGTCCACGACCGGCAAACCGACGCATAGCTACCGCCAACTCCTGACGATTGGCTGCATAGACCACATCGCCGCTGGCTTGTGCACATTCATCCGACCGCTTCAACCAGCAAGGTCCGTCAGTACGCGGAAGGGGGCCATCCGTCCGGACAATCCATGTAGGGGGCATCGGCAGGCCTCGTTCGGCAAACAAACGGGTCAATACACTCCGACGGGAATTACGCAAGCCGCTTGGAGGATTAAGCACCGGACGGTCAACTCTTTCCAAATCAGCCAACGCCGCTTCACTCCGGGCCATGCTGAACACCGCCACGGCATCTGATATGCAAGACAAAGCGAATGCCTCCTCTGCGACCAGTTTCACGGCGTATCCGTCCGCCGAGAGATTTTGCGCAACCCCTTGCAGGATGGCCATATCCCGGTCCATCGAATTGGGAGAGAAGCGCGGGGCACGTTGTACACCTACGATCATCTGTTTATCCGGCATGATTAAGGAATGTTTCAGCCTTGATGATGTCTCCGGCATGGTCCACGTCCAAAATTTTGGAGAAAGCATGTGCCTGCAAACGAAGCCCGCTTTCCACAAGCTGACGCTGGAAATTACGCATTCTGTGAATCTTTTGCTCCATACAACGTTGAAGGACATCGAGTGCCTCGGGATGAAGACAATAAATGCCACCTGAGATATAACGACACCCCGAAGGCTCATCAAAGAACCCCGTGATGTTCATGTCGCTGTCCGTGCCTACATATAAGGGCTTCTCGTCATCAATATAGTCCGTGACGGCCATTAGCCCCTGGGCCTGAGACGAACGAAACAGGCGGAGATAATCGGCAAACTCGTCCTCACGGAATATCGTGTCGACCGTAGTCAGACAAAAAGGAGCCTCCTTCAAATAGGGCGCCAAGGCATAGAAACTGTGGAGAGAACTGGGAGTAGTCCTCACGACGACCTGCAAACGTTCATTCCACCCGTTCCGCTTCAACGCCGTGAGATGTTGGGCAACCTCCGGATGCAGGTCATTAACCACGACGTCAACCTCTTCGGCCCCATTCTCTGCAAAGATACGCAGCAGGCGGTCTATCATCGGTTCGCCGTTCAGGAGCACCAACGGCTTCGGCAAGGCGACGCCTTCCTGACCCAAACGCGAGCCTTCGCCCGCAGCTATGATGGCAAACTTCATTCCTGGCTCTCCTGACTGCGTTTTTTATGTTCGTTGTCGTCGCGACGTTCGCTATTATGCTGTTTCTGCAAAGGGTTTGCGTGAGCCTCTGCATCAAAACGCCGTGCCTTCCATATGTCGACGGCCGCATAAACGGCCTGACGGAAAGAGCCGGGCTCGGCCACTCCTTTCCCTGCCACATCATAGGCCGTGCCATGATCCGGCGAAGTGCGTACCAAAGGCAGGCCGGCTGTGACATTCACGCCGTCGTCCATGGAGAGAGCTTTGAAAGGCGCTAATCCCTGATCGTGGTACATGGCCAGAATTCCATCGAAGCGGGCATAGTTGCCGGCACCGAAAAAGCCGTCAGCCGCATACGGCCCGAAACAATGAATACCCTCTTCGGTGGCCTGCCGGATAGCGGGAATGATTTTTTCCGCCTCTTCCGAACCTAACAGACCGCCATCGCCGGCATGCGGATTAAGCGACAAAACGGCTATACGGGGTATGGAAATGCGGAAATCCACCCGCAGGGCCTGCTTGAACTGCCGTAATTTCTCGACTATCAGTTCCTGCGTAATGGTTTGGGCCACTTGGCTGACGGGCATGTGCGCGGTGACCAACGCCACGCGCATCTGTCTATTGGCCAATATCATCAAAGCCTTCGCCCCGTCTCCTACGCGATTTTCAAAGTACTCCGTATGACCAGCAAAGTGGAATTCGGGACTTTGAATACTCTGTTTGTTGATCGGGGCCGTCACGATAACGTCGATGAGCCCTGCCTTGTAATCTGCCACCGCCCGTTCGAGCGCCAGAAACGCAGCGCGCCCGCTTTCCGACGTGGCTTGCCCAAAATCAATCTTTACTTCCTCCGGAAAGCACTCGACCATATTCAATTGGCCGTCGGCAATCTCACCGGCCGTCGGCACGGTGTTGAATGTCACCGGACTTTCTATGGTTTTCCGATGGTAGGCCGCCACTTTGGGCGAACCGTAAATCACCGGCGTACAAACGTCCAACATGCCCGGCTCGGCAAAGGTTTTGAAAATGACTTCGTAACCGATTCCGTTGATGTCCCCGTGGGTAATGCCCACACGTACTTTATATTTTTCCATAGTGTGCAATATGATGCTATTACTTACTGTTTCGATAATTGCTCTTGCTGTTTGGCCGTGGAGAGCAAGCCACAGGCTGCATAAATGTCTTGACCGCGTGAGGCGCGTATGGTGGTAAAAAGACCATGGCCGGTCAGATAATCGCGAAAACGCCTCATCGTTTCCTCAGAAGCGCCATGAAGCGGGGTGTCGGGGATTGAATGAAAGCGGATAAGGTTCACGCGGCAGTCGAGCCCGTGCAGAAGGCGTATGAGCGCATCGGCATGCTGCCTCGTATCGTTCACCCCGCCGAACACTATATACTCGAAGGACAGACGCCGCTGGCGAGTTCCCTCGGCCGGTTTTTCCGCCGTGCGCCGACAGAAGTCGTAAGCACGCAGCAAGGCTATCGTCTTTTCTATCGGATACGCCCGTTCAATGGGCATCAGCCCTGCACGTTGCCGCGGGTCGGGCGAATGAAGACTGACGGCCAGATGGCAACGGCTTTCGTCAAGAAAGCGCTTCAAGCCTCCTACGACACCCACCGTCGAGACCGTGATGCGTTTCGGGCTCCACCCGAATCCCCAATCGGCAGTCAGCACGCCAAGACACGCCAGTACATTGTCCACGTTGTCAAAAGGCTCCCCCTGCCCCATGAAAACGACATTGGTCAGCGTCTCTCGTTCCGGAAGGGAATAAATTTGGTTCAGGATGTCGGCCACGGTGAGCTGGGCCGAAAAGCCCTGCCGCCCGGTCATGCAGAACGTACAGCCCATCTTACACCCCACCTGCGACGAGACACACAGAGTGGCCCTGTCCCCATCCGGGATATAGACACTCTCCACATAATCGCCCTTGTTCGTACGGAAAAGATACTTGACGGTCCCGTCGACAGAACGTTGCGCATCGACGGGCGCGCTGTTGCCTATGGCATATTCCTGGGCGAGACGTTCGCGGGCGCTCTTCGAAAGATTGGTCATTTCCTCAATCGAACCCGCGTGGTTGACATAAAGCCAACGCGCTATCTGCCCGGCAGTGAATTTCGGCAAACCCAACCGGTCTGTCACTACACGCAATTCCGACGGAGTCATACCTAATAAATCCTGCCGCTGCTGCTCCATATGCAAAGTTAATTATTAAATGTAGCGGCAAAGTTACAAAAAACTTTATACTTCCATATAGTTTTATTTAATCTACGTTAGTTTTTGTAAGAAGTTTGTCAAAAAAAATCGTCTGTCTGAACATTAAATCGTACATTTGCCCCGCCATTTTTATCAACACTATTGATTATGAAAAAACTCAATCTCTCCATTTACACGCTCTGCGGCGCATTGCTACTGAGCGGTTGCGGTATGAGCAACACAGGAAAAGGCAGCCTTATCGGTGCCGGTGCAGGAACAGGCGTAGGCGCATTGGTAGGCGGTCTGGTAGGTAAGGGCAAAGGAGCAGGCATAGGCGCTGCCGTAGGTGCAGGCGCCGGCGCGCTCATCGGCCGCCGCATGGACAAAGCCAAGGCTGCCGCCGAGGCCGTAGAGAACGCACAAGTCGAGACCGTGACGGACAACAACGGCCTGCAAGCCGTCAAGGTGACCTTCGACTCCGGCATTCTCTTCGCGACCGGCGACGCCACGCTGAGCAATTCCGCCAAAGCCTCGCTGAGCAAATTCGCCACCAACGTGCTCAACCAAAACACCGACATGGATGTCTCCATCAAAGGCTATACGGACAACCAGGGATGGAAGAACTCAACAGCCGCCGAAAGCCAGAAGAAGAACCTCGACCTTTCGCAGGTTCGGGCACAAAGTGTGCAAAGCTACCTGCTGAGCTGCGGTGTACAGGCCTCACAGATCACGTCTGTCGAAGGTCTGGGGGAGGCCAATCCCGTCGCTTCTAACGACACGAAGGAAGGCCAGCAACAAAACCGCCGCGTAGAGGTTTACCTTTACGCCAGCCAGGAAATGATTAAAGCAGCCGAGGCCGGCACCTTGCAGTAAACCCGAAACAGACTGCGACAGCACGAACCAGCCGCGCAGTCCTCACGGATACAAGAAAAGGAGCGATTCTGAAACCGCTCCTTTTCTTTATGTCCCACCGCCGCAGCCCTCGCGGTCACGGCGGTCAATAATTCAACAGGATGTCGCCCAAATCATACTCGCCCATGATGCGGCTGCGGTCGACGTTACCTTTGACACCGGTGATGCGGCCTTTGGCCGTATACTGCCAGATGACATAATCTTTTCCGTCGTTGAGCGTCGGCTCGTCATCGCGATAGCGCGCAATCATCCACTTATAGTCCTTAAACTCGCCCACCAGGTGTTTGTTATAGAAGTTATGGAAAGTATATAACAGAGGCTTCTTTCCATACACCTCCGTCACCTCGGCTATAAAGTCTCTGAGGTTTTTAAGAAACGTTTCTTCCGACCCCGTCCCGCGGTGTTCGATGTCGATAATGGGAAGCAGATCCTGTTCGCCGGGCTTCACCACGGATGAAAGATTATCCAGCTGTTTGCGCCAATCGGTATTCGGACGATAAAAATGATAGCTTCCGACTTTCAATCCGACCCGTTTGGCCTCCCTGAGATTGTGTTCGTACGTATCGTCAACCAACGTGGCGCCCTCGGTGGCTTTCAAATAAGCATAGGAGATCTTTCCGTCGCTCGCCACGGCGTCCCAATTGATGGTTCCCTGGTAGTGCGAAACATCAATCCCCTCCTTGCTCACGCGGGTATAATCGCCCGCCACGCCCGGATGAGCCTTTACCGAAGCCACGGCCACATGGCGCACGGGCTTTGCCGCCATCTGATCCGGTTCACGCTGTGAGAGTTCCACGATGTCAAAACGCTTGTCGTTTCTGTGACGTTTGCGGGCTTCTACATGAAGCGGCCAGGCCATCGCAGCCGCCAACAACAGTAATATGGTGTGTTCAGGTGTAATTCTCATCAATTTACTCGTATTCGCCAAAGACACCGCAAACTTAATCAAATTGCGCGAAAAGACGAAGGCTCAAAATCTTAATAATCATCAAATTATCGCCGCTTCTGCGAGTCCCGGCGCCACGGCATCCAGTCGCCGCGACAGAAAAGCCCGGCGCAGCGACCGGTTTTCTTATCGCAGTGCCGGAAAAACTTTTCAAAAAAACTGAAAATAATCAGACTTTCGTCCCTTGACACTTGGACGGTCGCTGATAATTTTCTAACTTTGCGGTAATCATAAAACGGTTCGACGCATGATAAAAATATACTCCAGATTCTTTCTCCTGTTGGCCCTGTCGCTGACGGCAGCCACATCGGCCTACGCTGCGGGGACGGGAATGCCCGAAACCGAAGAGGCCGCAGCGGCTTCGTCATGGAACGAGATCCGCATCACATGCAAGGGCGCCAACGTAAGGGTGCAAAACGCGGCCGGCATGACCCTTGAAGTGTATAACATTACGGGCGTACGCATCGCTGCGTATAAAATTGACAACAACGACACGACCATCGGCCTGAACTGTGGGAAAGGATGTTACATCCTCAAATTAGGAAAAATTGCCCGCAAGATATCTATCCTCTAATCCGGCGGACAATTAAGTCATAAGTGCGAAATGCAGGCCTGACATTCCTGCATTTCGCACTTTATTCGCCGACGGTCAATTCCGGCCTCCATGCTCTCCACCGACGACGCCCAACTCATCAAACGGCTGCAAGACATAGCCTCACGCCGGCAGGCTTTCAGCGAAATAGTGGAACGGTATACAGAACCGCTCTACCTGCAAATCCGTCGTATGGTGCTCTCGCACGATGATGCCAACGACGTACTTCAAAACACCTTTCTGAAAGCATGGACGGGGTTGGATGCCTTCCGCGGCGAGGCCAAGATTTCCACGTGGCTCTACCGGATTGCTATTAACGAGTGCCTGAAATTTCTTCAAAAAGGCAAGGCAATCGTCCCTCTCGACGACCTCGCCACGCCGCCTGCCTCCGCCCCGGACGAGGGCCTGACGGCAGCCGACGGCGAACGGGGCGCCCACCTTTTCCAGGCAGCCCTCGCCACTCTTCCCGAGAAGCAACGGCTTGTTTTCAACCTCAAATACTTCGACGAAATGAAGTATGAGGACATGAGCGAGCTCCTGCACACCAGCGTCGGCGCGCTGAAAGCATCTTATCACTTCGCTGTTAAAAAAATTGAAGACTTTTTCAACACACACGATTAAACCTATCCGAACATTCAGGGTCAGATAAACGTATAGCTGACAGCGCGACAAACATTATGAAAAAAGCATTTGACATACATGACTTGGACAAGGCTTTCGTCAGCGCATCCTTCAACCCGCCCGAAGGATACATCGACGCAGTGAAGAAAGAAGTGCTCGCACAACTTCCGCCGGTGACGGCGATGCCCGAACCGCAAGTTCCGGTACAAACGGCCAGACGCACGCACTTCGCCTTGAGAATCATCACGAGTGCCGCTGTGGCCGCTGCGTGCGTGGCTGTCGCATTGGTTTGGCCGTCATCTTCCTCACCCGGAACCGGCGCGACAAACACGGAAAACGCCCACACCGTCGCCACACAATATGACGCCAACGACAAGTACATCGACGACCTCTACAACTACGCCATGCTGGGCGACTACGACCTTTACGCGTATCTTTCGAACGACTATTGATTCAATCCTATGCCCACGTTTCGCCTTTTTCTCACCCTCTTGCTTTGCCTTTCCCTGACGCCAGCTGCGGCACAGAAGGAAGACCGCCCGCCGCGCGTCCCTTTCAGCAAGATATTCTCCCCCCAACAATTCCAACGCGAACAGGAAAGCTTTATCATCAAAGAGACCGGCATCACGCCCTTGGAGGCAGCCAAGTTCTTCCCGGTGTTCCAAAATGCGCAAAGCCAGTTGCGTGAAATAAACGGACGGGCCCGCCGCTGCATCCGCACCATACAAAAGAAAGAAGTCACGGAAAAAGAGGCGAAGAAACTGATTGACGAACTCAAATCGCTCAACATGCAGCGGGCCAAACTGGAAAACAAATACTACGAGGAGGCCGAGCAGATCTTAGGCCCGGAGAAAGCGATTAAGGTAATCTCCGCCAAAGAGAAATTCGACCGGAGAATTTTTCATAAAATGGTCAAGAAACGTCCCTGACCCTTTGAAAAAATCACTGCGGGTGGCGTAACCTCTTTGTCGCATTTTTGAGGTTACGCCACCCGCAGTAAATAAAACCGCCGAAGGCCCACATAAAAGCCTGTCACCTCCCGTTTTTCGTAATCAACCCGCGCACCCGTCGGTTGAAATCCTCCGCCGCTTCAAGCTGCTCCACAGTGAGATGAAGGCGGTAACGCCAATAATGGGCGGCATTCGCCGGATTATTGATTTGCTCCTGCTCCGGATGCGGACTACGCAAATGCGCATCAATGGCCAGCCAATCTTGTATGGCCAGCAGACATAGCATCGACGGACAGGCAAGGTGACGCTCCACGACACACTGACACGTTTCCGCGTCTGGCCATTCAGGCGCACGCCCGGAGCGTCCCAACACTTGGTTCCAGTAGTCCTGCACGGCGTCAGCCTGTTCGTGCCACCACTTGCGCAAAGGAGGCATGTCGTGCGTGGCTATCGTGGCCACCGACAGATAGGGATTGTCCGATAAACGCCCGAAACGCACCCACGGCTCTTTGGGCATACGCTCAATTTCCAACGAAAGAATTTCAAGTTCTTCCAGCACTCCTTTCACCGAGGCAGGCACCATACCCAAGTCCTCCGCACAGGGTAACATCGTCGTGCAGTTCACCACGGTCGGCAGTTTCTTCATGGCCTCGTCGCGCCAGAAGGCGTTGTGGCGCACATAGTAGAAGTCGTCATACAGCCGATTGAACGCTGCCTGTTGCTCCCCGCTCAACGCAGCAAAGGCCAAAGTCTTCTGGGCAGCCACGCGCGGATGATATCTCCCCTGCCGCTCACCGTCTTCAACGAAAAGCACATCCGACAGCAGGTTCATCAGTTTGTCGCGCAGCGTACCGGCTTCGACAGACTCAATCAGGCGACGTTGCGTCGCATAGGCCGGACGGGGAAACCAGGCGTCGCCTTCTCGCATGAAATACTTGGCCGTGGCCTCCGGACCGATAAGGCGTACAAGCTCACTATCCGGAAAATGGGGAACAGCCTGCAAAGGCGAAAACTGGAAACCTGCTTTTTCTATCTCATCCACGCTGAGCGGCAGAGCCGGACGGAAATGTCCCAGCAGGCCATACACCTGCTCATACGGTATCTCCCAAATGCGGAAAAAGCCCAACACGTGATCTATACGGTAGGCATCAAAATACAAGGCCATGTGACGCAAACGCGCCTTCCACCATGCGTAATGCTCAGCCGCCATTGCATCCCAATCATAAGTAGGGAAGCCCCAATTCTGGCCGTCGACCGCAAAATCATCGGGCGGGGCCCCCGCCTGACCGTCGAAACGGAACAGCCGTCCGTCGACCCAGGCCGGTACGCTGTTGCGGCAGATCCCGATTGGAATATCCCCCTTCAACATGACGCCGAACTGCTGCGCCGTCTCATGCGCTTTCGTCATCTGCTCGTAGAGCTTGAACTGAATATATAAGTAAAAGTCAAACTCATGGCTGAACGAGCGGTCGCGCACCCGGCGCTCATCGACCTTCACAACGTCATAACCGCTCCACTCGTCCCAAAGGCGGAAATCGGCAGTGCCCCTCTCATCGCGGAGACAGCAAAACGCAGCATACGCTTTCAGCCAGTTCACATTGGCAAAGTAAAAATTGCGGAAAGCCTGCCCACGCATTTCCGCTTCGCCCCGCCGCTCGAAACAAACACGCACGAAAGCCAACTTCACGGCCATGACGGCCTCGTAGTCCACGGCCTCCAGTTGTTCGAGGGCCAGCCTCTCGCTTGCAAGTCCGGCATATTCCTCACGCAAATCGTCGCCAGCCAGATCTTCCAGGTCCATATAGATAGGATGAAGGGCGAAAACAGACACCGAGCTGTATGGATAAGAATCCCGCCACGTATGACTGCTCGTCGTATCGTTGACAGGAAGCAACTGCACGGCCTTCATTCCCGTTTCAGCCGCCCAACCGATAAATCGCCGCAAGTCTCCGAAATCACCGATACCGCAACTATGTTCGCTGCGCAGTGAGAAAACAGGAACTACTACTCCCGCCAACCGTGGCAGCAGTCCGCCTCTCCCGTTCCAAATGTCGTCCCGCCGACAACGGCACCGTGTGGCATCGGCCAAGCGGTTATTGCCTTCCTCCCACTCCACCGTACCGTTTTTTTTCACCCGCACATACTTATATTCGAAAGCGGACGAGATTTCTGTCTCGGGCAGGAAAGAAATCCACCGGTTGCCTCCTGCGGGTTGAAGCAAGCGGACCTGACTCACCTGCCACTCCCCCAAAGCCGGAACAGAGCCCAACATGCCCCAGGTTTCACCAACAGGCAAATCCGGGGCTGTCAGGCAAAACAGAACGCCTGCCTCCACTTGCATAACCGCAGGCATCATACGCCCCGGAAGGCGCGATAAGACTCCCGGTATATGCCCGTCGCTCCAAGTGTCGGTCAATTCGTATCGTTCAGCCCCGCCCTCAATGTTCAACATACGGGCGTTACCTCGCTCCGCCGCCACTTGCGTTGTTCCGCGGTACACATTATACATATAGCTGAGCCGTCCCGCCGCATCGAATGACGTCGCGCCACGCCACGTCGCACCATCCGTGGTCTCCAACCTGCAAGTTCGCGTAAGCGCAGGTTGGCCCCACGGTGCAAAAGTGCATTTCACACAAACCACCTCGCCCCAACGTGTATGATAATCTACCTTAAAATTTAGTGTCGCCATTATTCTACTGTTAAAAACTACCTTTTCCGGACCGATGGCAAAAAAAATTCAGCAAAAAAGCCCGACAGATTTGTTTACTAATAAATTAAAGCGTATATTTGCCTGTACAAAGAGGCTGCATCGGTTAGATCGGGATACTCATCAATAATTACAGAAATACCGAGTAAGCTACTCCGCTTCAATGGCGGGCCGACACATTTCATGGAGTCGGATTACAGAGAACGGAGAGCCCTCAAATCTTATTTTAGCTCGGAGTTTCATCACATCACCGGTGTAGCCTTCTTTGTATTCTGACGCCAGCTTCATTCTTTCCAAGCGATTATGTTCCTTTCAGGGCCGTCCGATTCTGCGCTCGATGAAAGCGCGAAGGATTTCGATGGCTTTCTGGTTCTCGCCTCCTTGAGGAATAATCAGGTCGGCCTGTTCGCGGGTCGGCTCGATGAACTCCTGATGCATGGGTTTAAGCACCCGACGATAGCGGTCCATCACCACGCGCGCCGTCCGGCCACGCTCCGCAATGTCACGCTCAATGACACGAATTAACCGCTCGTCCGGGTCTGCATCTACGTAGAGTTTCAAATCAAACAGGCGGCGCAACTCTTCTTTGTAGAGCACCATGATTCCCTCTACTATCACCACGTCGCACGGCCCGACGTGTATCGTCTCGTCCAAGCGGTCGCACGTCAGCACGGAATAGGTCGGGACATCTACGGCACGGCCTGCACGCAAATCATTCAGGTGACTACACAACAAAGTCCAATCGAAAGCGTCCGGATGGTCGTAGTTCAACTTCCGCAGCTGCTCTATGCTCATTCCTTCCGGTGCACGCTTATAATATGAGTCTTGGGAAATGAGAGCCACCTCTTCCTCCGGGAAAAAGCCCCGTATCTTCCGGGCGACAGTCGTTTTCCCCGATCCGGTTCCGCCCGCAATGCCGATAATCATCATGGTATATAGATTTTATTCAGAATTAATTAGGACAAACTTACGCATTTCTCCATAATTATCACACATGACCATTCGTTTTTTACGCGCCATACCTCGAATTTATCACATTTCAACACACTCCCCATGCAGCGCAAGCCATCAGGAGTAGCCTTCTTCCGGGCCGGCTTTCCCGTATTCCGTTTCCCACTGCCCCACTTCATCATTCTACCGCAGCGGGCGTTTTCCTGATGGCGGCGACCGGAAAAACGGACACTGCGTGCCTTTTCCCCGATGGCGGCGTTCCCCGCGGTATCCTACGTGAAAAAAAGAGGGAACGCCTCCGACGCTCTGTCGGCAAGACGTTCCCTCTTTTCATTCAGCCGGGATGTTCCGGCCGGTACTTCAACTGTTCACTACTTCTCCCTGCGGCGTAATGCGAACGATGTAATCGCGGTCCGTACGTCTGTCCTCCACTTCAAACACGTACCACGCGCCTGTATTCGTTTCTGCATAGTAAATATCATCTACCTCTCCATTCGCATAATCGCTCTGGCGGAAGGCCTGCACAACGGCCTCGGGCAGATTACGGTAGGAAACGTCCCATCGAGTGAGCACCCAGTTGTTCTGGCCGTCGAAAAGGACTTCTTTCTCACGGCCATCATGGCGGATGTCGACTTCAAGATAGCCGTGTTCATAGTCTTTCTCCATAATGGTTGCACCGGGATAAAGGCGTTGGACTGCCGCTTCGATCTCACCGTTCAAGACCGCAAAACCTCCCTCCGGCGTATAATCGGACAACTGGCCCTCGGGCGTTATCCTTAACTTGACATCGCCGTAACGTGAGTCCAGTTCCAACCGATAGTATGCCTCTCCATCGGCTGTTTCAAAATAGTCCGCATCGTCCAAACGGTAGCCGTTTTCCTCGGCATACTCAGAAGAAGACCACGCGGCCATCACCACAGCGGGAAGGTCACTGCGACGCAAACTGGTCTGGGTATACAGCCATGCGCCTTGGCGGTCAAAAACAATCTCACGTACCACTCGGCCTGCGTCAACCAGCTCCACCTCCGTCAGACCGTTGTCGCTGTCGATTTCAACGATACGGGCGTCCGGGTAATGTGCCTGGATATAGTCCGTCACGCTGGCGGCGGGCGACGAAGGAATAAGACCCGTATAATCGTTCCCCTGCCCGCCATCAGTCAAAGCCTTGACGAGGGTGCCGTCTTCCGTGAAATAAAGACTCATCTCCTGCCGTCCGCTTTCAACCTCTATGACATAAAGCAGGGTCACGCCTTGCCGGCGGATGACATCGACATCATCCACCTGCCAACTGGCATACTCGCTGGCCTTAAAGGCATCCGTCACAGCCTGCGGCAACCGGGAATACGGCAAATCGTCCTCACTCATCAACCAAGTCCCGTTCGTCTGATCAAACCAGGCCGAGCTCGACACCCACTGGCCGCCGGCCGTCGGCTCATAGGAGAAGTCGGCCACGGCATAGCCTCCGCGCACCTCCCACTCGACGCCGCGCGCATTCGGATAACGCTCGGCAAAAGCGGCCTTCACCTCAGGCGAAATCTGATTGCTCCCGGGCAGACGTCCGTCATCATCGTTACTGCATCCCGTCGCTACCACAGCACCGACGGCCAACACTGATATCCAATTCTTGTAGTTCCACATAGTGTTTAATTAGTTAGGTGAGCATTTGAGACGTTGTCTCGGTCACAAAGATAGGCACTGTCAGCAAATCAGGACAAACTTACAGCTATTTTAACTACATTTCCGAAGATTTCAGTCCTTTTCCTCCGCGTCGGCCGGATAGAGGTCATCCCACCACGCGCTGTCGCCTTTAAGCCATTTGGCGAACCAGGCAAAAATGACGTTCTGCCACTCCAGACGCTTCTGCTGGTCGACAATAACGTGATTTTCGCCGTCCACCTCGACAAGGGCGACCGGACGGCCCAGGATACGCAACGCGGTAAAGAGCTGTACACTCTCGTTCGTCGGAACGTTCGTATCAGCTGTGCCATGGAGCAGGAGAAGCGGCGTACGTATCTTGTCGGCATGGAACAGAGGCGACTGACCGACATAGAGGTCTGGACGATTCCACGGGAAACTGCCATATTGTGCAGCCTCGCCATAAGAATAGCCCCAATAGCCGCCACCCCAATAGCTGGTCAGGTTGCTAATGCCCGCATGCGACACAGCTGCTGCAAACAACTGTGTCTGCGTTTGAAGATACTGCGTCATAAAACCTCCGTACGAAGCCCCCATACATCCGACCTTCGTGCTGTCAATGAACGGATGTGCCTTCAAAAAACGCTTCGTTCCTTCAATGATTTCATCCGCAGTGCGCCGTCCCCACGCATTTACGTGACGGGCCGCGAACTCCTGCCCGTACCCTATGGCGCCGCTTGGCTCGACCACATAGACGACGTAGCCCTGCGACGCAAAGACCTGGAAGGGATATTGGAACTCCAACATGCGCGACGTGGGAGTACACCCGCCATAATAATAAACGAGCAAAGGATATTTCCGACTGGCCTCAAAATCCGGGGGCAGGAAATAAAAGCCTCGGATTGTGTCGCCGTCGGCAGTCGTGAAGTCCCAATCCTTACATTCGCCGATGGCCACGCCTTTCACTACCTGGTCAAAGTCTATCTCACCGATACGCTGCGTTTCAGGACGCCGACGGCTCAGTTCCGCCGCATAGAGATCGCGGGCCCGCACAGCGGTCTGCCCATAAAAGACGACGTGGTCCGCCTTACTGTCTACGCTATAACCTTGGACATAGCTGACAGGCAATTCATACCGGACGGGGGCCGATCCGTCGGGAACAAGCGTATAAAGGTCAAGGCCGTCCCCATTTGTCGCCGTAAAGACGAGACGGTCCGCACCTTCCGGCCATTCCACATGTTCCACCGATGGAGCAAAGTGGCGCAACAAGGGCGTAGCCTCACGGCGCTTGGGGTCATAGAGATAAAGGCGATAATCGAACGCATTAGGCGTTTGCCCCTCCTTCACCTCGCTGCCGATGCCGCCGAAACAGGCAGGAGAGCCCTTTACCACTATCCGGCTTCCGTCTGGCGCGTAAATGGCACTGGCAAGGAATGCGGTGTCGGCCAGCAACGTATCGACCTTCATCGTGTTCACATCGATCTCGACAAAGGTCATACGGTCGAACGGGCTGCGCGTCAAGTCCTGACGACTGTAAGCAACGAGCAGACGGCGGCTATCGGGCGAGATGTCATTCAGCCAGGCACTGCACGAGCCGAATGTCAGACGCTGCATAAACCCGGAGGCGAGGTCAAAACGATAAAGTGCCGTACGGTTCCGCCATCCCGGCATCCGGTCGTCGGGCATGTAGATGCGCTTCATGGCCCCGGCGTCCTTCGGTCCCTCGTCGACCACTGTAAACACAAGGTACGTGCCGTCAGGGGACACGGTGAAACTGCCCTCGGGAAGTCCCGTTGCCCGCACCTTCTCTATGCCGGACTCGGGGTCGAGCGTCACGAACTGCCGTCCTTCGGCCGACTGCCGGGTGAAGAAGAGCAGGTCCTTGCGAGGCATCCACCGCAGGCCGGCAGCCTCATCCTGCTGCCACAAGACGCGCCCGGAAAGTGTTTCGGTCACTGTCGTGCGGAACAGGTTTTTCCCGCCGGGCAAGGTCGTATAATAACCGGTTATCAGGTATTTTCCGGATGGCGAAAGGCTGACGCTGCGATAGTGAGGACCATAAAGCATCTCGGACATCGTATACATCCGCTTGCCCTCTGTCGTAAACCGCAAAGCGTCCAGATCATCGCCTACCCACTCAACACGCAAGGTATCGGCATGCTGCGGCGTAGTCAGCACGGCCAGACGGACATCCTTTGTGCCCGGCGTAAGTTTCTGCTCGCCTTTGATTTCTTCGTCACCGATATAGGCCTTATACGTTTTGACACCGCTCACTTTGAGCGTGGCCTTCGTGAAGCGCACAGCGTCCACCGAAAACTGCATGACGCGCAATGTGCCCGCACCGGTAGCCGGCAGGCTCTTGCCCAGCGTCACCGTTTTCTCGTCGCCCGTCAGACGGAAACGCGCAGGCAGGTTACGACGCATGAAGTCATCAAGGTTAAACGTATCGCGCCTCATGTTGACCGAATCCGTCCGATAGGGTTCATGCAGGTCGAAGCTACGCAATAAGGTCGCTCGGGAAACGGTCAGGGTGTCGGCCGACAAACCGCATGGGGCCAGCGCCAGCACAATTGAAAACAGCTTTTTCATCATGTTATAGGTGAATTTGATTCTTGTATATGTTCGGGAAGGACAACGGAAGAGGCAATCAATTCCCGATAAAGGGGATTGCGACAAAGCAACCGGTCGTCGCCCACCACGAGGAGCTGCATGCGGGCACGGGTCACTGCGACATTCAACTTCCGGTCGACAGGCCGGCCGTCTACATACTGCACAGCTGAAAGCAACCCTAACTGATAAGGTTTGCTGATGGTCGTACTAAATATAATGTGGTCGCGCTGACTGCCTTGATAGCACTCCACCGTATCCACTGTGATGCGGTCGGCACATGCCACGCCGCGCTGGGCCAGACAACGCCTCACTAACGCTATCTGATTGCGGAACGGCACAATAACCCCCACCTGGCGAGCCACATCAAAAGGCAGTCCGTTTAATTCATACAGGTGTCCGATGGCTGCCACCAACGACGCTACCGCTTCGGCCTCGGCCATATTGGCCTTATGGTTGCCCGACGGCCGGGACAAGCGCACCGGAAGGAAACCGACCCGCACATGAGCAATAAGCCGGGACAGTCCCTCGCCTTTCTGCCGGAACGGAAGGTCGCCCAATTGATGCGGCAAAGGTACGGAACGCAGCCTGTCGCCGTAAAAAAGGTGGTTGACGTAACGACAGATGGCGGGATGCATCCGGCCCTGGCGGTCAAGCCATCCGTAACAGTCGCTGCGCCCCGCACGCCGGTATAGCCCATACAACCGCTCAAAGAGCGAATTGCCCAGATCAGTCAGCCCAACCCGAAGCAGATGCTCATCGGTCACCCTCGTGTCACGTTCTGACTGCATGACTACGGCAGGGAGCTGCTTGTGGTCGCCGATCATTATGAATTTACCAATCAGCGGCTGCCCGTCGGCTGATGCAGCCAAAAGCGGAAGCAACTGGGGTTCGAGAATTTGCGACGCCTCATCAATGATGACAGCATCGAAACGCTTGAAAGCCAAGAGCTCCTGATGGCCCGACATCGTGGCCACCGTTCCGACTACGACGGGAACGAGACGCAGAGCCTGCGTCACTTCTTCACTCCGTGTAAAACGAGCCGCCCACTGCGAAAGAAGGTGCGGACGATAGGCCAGCGCACACGTTTGCTCCACGCCTATACGCACATAGTCTACGGCAGGCACAAGCGTGTCCAACATCTGACAGATTTCATCTACGGCCCTATTGGTGTACGCCGTCAACAGCAAACTCCGACCGGGTGAAAGCCGCACCTCACAGAGGAACTCTTCGACCATGGCGCGGAGTGCCACGCTTGTCTTACCCGTTCCGGGAGGACCGACAAGGAGATAGCAATCGCGGGCCTGCTTGGCCGCAAGGACGATGGCTTCGATGTCCGCATTCGGATAGCGTCCGGACAATCTGACCGCTTCATCCCGCTCGGGCAAACGAAGCCCGAGCAACAAACGCTGGCGGGCGGCGGGCGCCGTCAGAAACTGGTATATCCCGCGGTAGGCCTGGGTGAACACGGCATCCGAACTATCGTGCTCCACGGCATAACTCCGATTGAGCGGGAGCACCTTCACGTTGCGTTGCTTATAAGTTAGGCGCACCACGAGCCTTTCGTCCGACAACTCCTCGATATATCCGCGAAAGAGCTGATGGTTCGTCACGTTGTCATGCGGCCCGTCACACTCATAAAGTTGCACCATCTCGCCTTCCGAAAAGTCCGGCAGGAAATCCGGACCGTAGTCCGGAAGCGAGAAAACAAGCCGTTCGATGCCTTCATCGCCAGCCACCTCGCGCAGAAAGAGCCCCGACAGGAGGTCGCCCGTCAGCTGTTTGTCCCTTGCACCGGCTGTCCACACCCTCGCGAAGCCCCGGGTGGAATCCGGCCGGTTATCGCCCAACTTCGAAAGATAATGCTCGCGCTTCAAAAACGCCAGAAACGTATTGAAATAGCGCGCGGCCAATCCGCACTCTCTGTCCGTCACACGGGCACGGTCCTGCAAGGTCCGGCACATCCGCTCTATGGGAGGGCGTAAGTAAGTTTCGAAAAACCGACCGCCCAGCTTTCGTTCGTTGAGCGTCTCCACCGTGATCCGGTCAAGGATGCGCGTCACGCCATGACGACGCACCTCCCGTTCGAGACTGACGACGGCATTCCGCAGGCGCATGATGCCTTTGATGGCGTCGTGCGAGCTTCGTTCGTCGTAAAGCAAAGGATAGCGGGAATAGAGCAAGAAAGTGCGGATGTCGTGATAAGGCAATCCGAAGTTATAGTGCAGAATGGCCTTATACAGCCCCATCTGCAACGCATGCGCCGCCTGCGGGCGGGGTGCATGGCCATAGTCGTCGGCCCGGCCGCTTTTCAACTCCACCACGCTGCGGCGGTTGATGTTCATCACATCCAAGCGACCGCGCAACCCCATTGCCTCACAAATAAACGACGGTTCGAGAACCAAATCATCGGGCGACAGCATATTGTCCGGCACGGAGAAGTTCTCCCCAATCACTTTCCGAATGTGCAGGAAGTGCATATAGGCCGTGTCAAAATAGTCCCGGCCGACAGGATCGGCGAGGGTGGCATATTCCAACAGATGCTCGCGGAAATGTTTGCGCATCGCGCGCTGGTATGCCTCGGGGGCCGGGACAGCCGTCCGGCTATTCACACAGTCGTCCATAAAGCCGTTGGCGGCCTCACCGAGCAAGATGGAACGCGTCACGGCGCGGGGCGCAAACTGGTCGAGCAAATAATTCAGAGGATGGCTGCCGTAAGGTTTTACGCAGGCGGACAAACGGCTGACGTCAAGCAAGAAATCCGGTTCGATCACGACCATGTCCGGAAAAAGCGACTGCCCGCGACGGACATAGTCGAGAACATTGACCTGCATTGCACCGCGAAGCTGGCGCAACACGGTCTCGTCGGCCGCACATTCCACACGGAATGTCTCATCCGACGGCCCTTGTGAAGCCACAGCCGTAAAGCCCGTTTCGTCGGTTTCCAACACGGTCAGACGCAATCGCCGGTGACGCTCATCAGTCAACGTGACCGTTTTTCCTGTCAACGTGACCGGATTTTCTATCGCGTTGAGCGTTTCTGCCCAACCGGCCGGGAGGTCGAACGCGTACAAGCATGACAACCAGCGGCAAAGGCTGGCCCAATCGCTACGGAAGGTTTCAGCATCGGGTGGGACTTCGCCGCTCAACACGCGGCGCGCGTTACGCCTTACGCGGTCGACGGCATGATAGTCTATCTGACGATGACGGCAAACCGCATACAGTCTCGAAAAAAGCCCGGAGTATTCGACGTGACCGTCGGCCGTCTCAGCCACACATACACGCCGGAGCAGTTCGTACAACTGCTTGTAGCGCGAAACGAGGTCCACCTGCTCATCACGCAGGGCCTGTAATTCGCCAAGAAAAGACGCCGCACTACCCTCCATCCACCTCGTTGAATTCGGCATCCGTAGGCCGGATGATTGTCATTTTCTTCGTGAAGCGATTGCGTTTCGTCGCCCGTTTAGGCTCGGAATACGATGCGCCACCGGCTGTGCCGGCCCCCATCCCCGGCACGCCGCCATAGGAACGCCAAATGTCCAACACCGACGCCACGTAATTGTGGGTCTCGCTCCCGATCATGTAACCATGTTTGACCACAGGGTCACGATAATAACGGGGCTGGCTCAAACAAAGCACAAAACCGCTCACATCTTCCCAACGGGCGGGGTTCTTTCCATATTTCCGGCAGAGCGACATGGCATCGCGGATGTGATAATATCCACCGTTGTAAGCGGCAAGCACAAATTTCAGACGCTCGTTCGGATCGCGTATTTCACGGAAACTCTCAGACAACTCGCGGATATAACGTGCCGCAGCGGCCACATTCTCCGCCGGGTCGTAAATCCGTTCGGCAGAAAGACCGAGATGCCGGGCTGTGCCGGGCATGATCTGCATGAGCCCCTGCGCCCCCGCCCAGGAAACTGCTTGCGGATCGAAGCCCGACTCCTGGTAACACTGGGCCGCTATCAGTTTCCAGTCCCATCCCGTCACCCGCGATGCGGCTTTGAAATGGGCATCATACTCCGAGATAATTCCTTTTGCCCGTGACAAATAGCGGGCACGGACACGCCTCTTCACTTGGCGGCGCTCTTTCTGCTGCGTCTCCTCCTGACGGAACAGCCGACCGGCCAGATCGGGCGTATACCACTCTTTCAAGGCACACGCCAGTTCCGGTGTATCGTCGCGCACGGCCCACGACGCATTTCCACCCCTGCCGGTCACACCGACAGGGACAAGATGGTTCTTCTTTATGTAACCGACAGACACGGGATAGGCGACGATGTCCACTTCGGCCTTAGACAAGGCCCGGCATAGTTCTGCCGAATCGCGGTAAATTTCGACGCGCAAACGGACACCGATACGCTGGGCAAAATGCTCGGCCAGATAATACTGCAAACCAAGGACGCGACCGTGATATTCATAATAGCTTTCAGGGCCGCTCAACGTGGCGACTATCAGTTCGCCTGCCTCCTGAATGCGCGTCAGGTCGTAGGCCGAAGACTTCGTCTCACCAGACGGAGCAAAGGCCGCATTGTCTGTCTGTTCCGGCGTATGCTGACACGCCGCACACAGCAACAACAAAAAGAAAAGATACAGGCTACGTCGCAATTATTAGTACTTTTGCAGGCAAAGTTACAACTTCTCAATAAACTATAAAAGCTATGGTTAGGCATATTGTACTCTTCCAATTGAAGAAAGAGCTCCCCGAAAACGAGAAACGCACCGCCATGACGCAATTCAAAAATGGCATCGAAGCCCTTCCGGCTGTCATCTCCTGCATCCGCCACATTGAAGTCGGCTTTAACCTCAACGAAGACGAACAATGGGACATTTGCCTGAACGGAGACTTCGACTCGCTTGACGACGTGCGCCTGTATTCCACCCACCCCGAGCACCTGAAAGTTTCAGGAGCACTGAAACCTTATCTGGCAGGCCGCAGCTGTGTGGACTACGCCTTTTAAGAAAACGGAATTTCCCGCCGCGCGTCCGTCCTGTTGCACGACGCGCGGCGGGAAACCTCGTTTATATTATCACCCGCTATTCAGTCATTATAATACTGCCCGTCGAATATCGGGGAATCTTCGACTTGCACAGGCTCAGGCCGTGACGGGACATCAGGAAGCGTATCACCGATGAAACGATAGGTGAAACTGTTTCCCTTGGAAGAGGGGAACTGACTTCTGAGGTCCACATCCTGACGGTTTTTCAGGTGATTCACAATACGCTCGTAGCAGTGCTGCGCACTTTCCGCTTTGACATAAGCCGAGAAACGGGTGTCCTGATACTGGAATTTCGTGGTGCCGGGTATCGGGATGACGCGCTTAAACGTGATTGCCCCTTCGTACCATCCCGGCTGCACATAATTGAGCTGGCTCAACCGGTTCTCCTTGCGCGCCTGTGCCTCACTCACTTCGGGCGACGCAGCAGACTTCTTGTTCATTTTGAACTCAGCGAGCGACTTGGCTATGGTCTTTATCAGGATAAAATAAATACGGGGACGGACTTTGTAGCGTTTGGGATACGGCATATCACTGGCCGCATATTCTTGGATGTCTGTTATCAGCGCAGGCGTGACGACTATCTCAGGAATGGAAGAAAGAAAATCTATCACCTCATCAACACTGCACGCTAAGGTCTCTTGGTCAAAATAACGGACATATAAATTCATAGAAGTCAATAAAGTTATTTATCGTCGATACGACAAATCAATTAATCTTGGGAGCAACTCACACGCAGTCTGAAAAAGTTGTTTTACTGCCTCCCATTTCTTAAAAGTGGAGCGGAAAACGAGACTCGAACTCGCGACCCCAACCTTGGCAAGGTTGTGCTCTACCAACTGAGCTATTTCCGCAAGCAAGTGAAGAGGAGGAGACTCGAACTCCCACGACACAATTGTCACTACCCCCTCAAAGTAGCGCGTCTACCAATTCCGCCACCTCTCCAATTATGCTTACCAACGAATCGTTGTGCCCAGAACAGGACTCGAACCTGCACGTCATTGCTAACACTAGTACCTGAAACTAGCGCGTCTACCATTCCGCCACCTGGGCGCTCTATTCGTCTTCTCAATGTCCAACAAGTGGAGCGGAAAACGAGACTCGAACTCGCGACCCCAACCTTGGCAAGGTTGTGCTCTACCAACTGAGCTATTTCCGCCTAACGCGTTTTCTCTCAAACGCGGTGCAAAGATAGTGCTTTTATTATTACCGACAAACTATTTGGACAAAAAATTACGTTTAGCCCTTCATTTTTTCATTCCGCTCCTCTTGGGATGCGCTGGGACCGCGCCATACGAAACGGGCGCATGGGGCATGGGAACAGCTCTGGCAGTTACGCTGGATGCATACGGGGAAAAACGGGAAACGGTCGCCGCGACGGAAAAAACAAACAGGTCGGCCGCGCGACGAAACGCAGTGACCGTCACACGGCCAAGCGAAAGAAACCTGTCCGGCCATAAAAGCCGGACAGGTCCCCCTTGCTTCCTTAAACGCACTGCGCCGCATGTGTCATCCCCATACATGGCGATAAACACATACGGCGTAATGCGTCTGGAATTTCACGGTCGGGGATTTTATGCCCCAGAAGTATCACCGTTTTGAAAGGGGCACGTACTCACACACCTCGCCCACACTGCGGTAAGCAGGACGGATAATACGCTTGCCCTCAAAATTCAACTCTTCATTGCGATGGGCACACCACCCTACGATGCGGGCCATAGCGAAAAGCGGCGTATAGATAGCAGGGGGAAGCCCGATGAGCTCATACACGAATCCGGAGTAGAAATCCACATTCGCGCAGAGGATTTTTTTCCGGCCTTTGATTTCATAAACCGTCTCGATGGCACACTTTTCGAGCAGCTCCATGAATGCGAATTCGCGGTCACGGCCTTTTTCGCGGGCCAGATCGCGGGCCAGTTTTTTCAGCAGGACGGCACGCGGGTCAGACAGAGTGTATACCGCATGTCCGATGCCGTAAATGAGACCGGTCTTATCATACACTTCCCCGGCGACCATCCGCCGCAGATAGGTACGCACCTCTTCTTCGTCCTCCCAGTTCTTAATTGTTTCTTTGAGATGACGCACCATATTGTCGACCTTGATATTGGCCCCGCCATGAAGCGGGCCTTTCAGCGAGCCTATGCCGGCTGCTATCGATGAATATGTATCCGTGCCCGTCGACGAAGTAACGCGCACCGTAAAGGTCGAATTGTTTCCTCCGCCATGCTCCGCGTGCAGAATGAGCATCAAGTCAAGCGTACGTGCCTCAAGCTGTGTGTAGTTGCCTTTCAGCATATACAAGAAGTTCTCCGCCAAAGAAAGATGCTCTTGCGAATGACGGATATGGAGCGACCGGCCGAGCGTTTTGTGCCGGAGCGTGTTATAAGCGTAGGCGATAATCGTCGGTATCTTGGAAATGAGTTCCACACTCTGACGCATCAAATTATCGCGCGACGTATCGTCCGGCGTGGAGTCGAACGTGTAGAGTTCGAGCACGCTGCGCGCCAGAATGTTCATGACGTTCGTCCCTTCCAACTCTATAATGTTGAGTATGGTCTTCGGGTCAAGCGGCATGTTGTCTGTGATCAGTTCGCGGAACGACTGCAATTCTTCACAGTCAGGCAACCGGCCAGACAAGAGAAGGAAAGCTATTTCTTCATAACCGAACCGGCATTCGGACAAGATCGGGTTGACGAGATCGGATATCTCGTAACCGCGATAGTAGAGTTTGCCTTCAATAGGAGTCAGCGTGCCATCTGCATTACGGTCATATCCGACCACATTTCCCACGTTGGTCAGTCCGACAAGCACACCCGTGCCGTCCTCATTGCGCAACCCGCGCTTTACATCCAACTTCCTGAAAAGTTCCGCATCAATTTTGATGCATCCCTTCATCTCGTCGGACAGTTTATATATAATGTATTCCTTTTTCATGATCGCAGATTAAGATTTATGAATAAGCGCACTTAGCTCGTCGGCGAAGACGGATGTGGAAAGAGGCACACCGTTAGGCATGAACCGGGCCAGGTCAACTGTGGCACGCCCGGCTGCGAACATTTGTTCCAGACCGGACGTTATCCGGTCGGCTGCTTCTTTCCATCCGATGTATTCGAGCATCATGACGGCCGAAAGGATAATAGAGCACGGATTGACGACATCTTTTCCTGCGATGTTGGGCGCTGTGCCATGCGTCGCCTCGAAAATAGCGCTGCCCGTATCGTAATTGATGTTGGCCCCGGGGGCTATTCCGATTCCGCCCACCATGGCAGCAAGCATATCGGATATGTAATCTCCGTTTAGGTTCAGCGTGGCGATGACGGAATAATTCTCCGGCATCAGCAAGGCATTTTGCAGAAAAGCGTCGGCTATGCAATCGTTCACGACCAGCCGGCCGCTTTCGAGCGCCTCACCGAACTCACGCTGCGCCAGCTCATATCCCCACGCTTTGAATCCTCCTTCTGTAAACTTCATTATGTTTCCTTTGTGCACCAACGTAACAGAAGGCAAGCCGTGCTCCAGAGCATAACGGCATGCAGCACGGACCAAACGTTCCGTACCTTCTTTCGAAACAGGCTTGACACCGAAAGCAGACGTCTCCGGGAAACGGACCTTGTTGATGCCCATTTCCTCATGAAGGAAGTCATACACTTTCTTAGCCTCTGGAGAACCGCTCGGCCACTCTATGCCCGCATAGATATCCTCTGTGTTCTCACGGAAGATGTGCATATCGACCTTCGCTGGGTCTTTTACGGGCGAGGCCACACCTTTGAACCAGCGCACAGGACGCAAGCATACATAAAGGTCGAGAGTCTGGCGCAAAGCCACGTTCAACGACCGGATACCTCCGCCTACCGGCGTGGTCAGCGGCCCCTTGATACCGATAAGATACTCTTTGAATGTGTCCATCGTCTCGTCGGGAAGCCACGAACCGGTTTTATGAAAAGCACGCTCACCGGCCCACACTTCTTTCCATTCGATGCGGCGCCCAGAGCCATAGACGGCGCTCACGGCGGCATCGACCACGCGTTGCATGGCGGGAGTGATTTCCGGGCCTACGCCGTCGCCCATTATAAACGGTATAGTAACTACGTCGGGAACGACGAGCGTACCGTCCGACGCTTTGTAAACTTTACTCATGACTTAACGAATTTAGTGCAGAGCCGGCTTTAAACCAAGCTATCTGCTGGACATTATACGTATGTTGTGCCGGAATTACGTCCATACTGCCGTCAGCGTGTTCCAACGTAACTTCCAATTTACTTCCGGGAGCCAGCGTCGTCACGCCTGTCACCGACAGACGATCATCCTCGCGGATTTTGTCATAATCGCCTTTATCAACAAAGGTAAGAGCCAGTATCCCCTGTTTTTTCAAGTTCGTCTCATGAATGCGGGCAAAGCTCTTCGCTAAAATCACCTTGACGCCCAGATAACGGGGCTCCATCGCTGCATGTTCGCGACTCGACCCTTCGCCGTAGTTTTCCTCCGCCACTACGATACTACCGACACCATGCGCCTTATAATCAGCCGCCACGGACGACACCGCGCCGTATGATTTCGTCAACACGTCGAGCACACTATTGGTCTGACCGTTGAACGCGTTCGTAGCGCCCATCAAAAGGTTCTTGGAAATGTTCTGCAAATGTCCGCGGTAGCGCAACCAAGGGCCGGCCATCGAAATGTGGTCTGTGGTACACTTACCCTTTGTCTTGATAAGGAGCGCCAAATGAGAAAAGTCCTTCCCGTCCCACCGGGGGAAGGGATCAAGGCGTTGCAGGCGCTCGCTGTCCGGCGCGATACGCACAGGTTCGTCAGTAGCCACGGGAGGCACATAGCCTTCTGTCGTATTGACAAAACCGGCAGCAGGCAGTTCGTCGCCGGTCGGAGGATCAAGCAGGACATCTTCACCTTTCTTATTTTTCAACGTATCTTTAAGGGGATTGAAACCCAAATCACCGGCAATAGTCAATGCGACTACCATTTCGGGCGAAGCGATGAAAGCATGCGTATTGGGATTTCCATCTGCTCGCTTGGCGAAATTCCGATTGAACGAAGTAACAATTGAATTGCGTCGCATAGGTTCATCAGTCTGACGCTTCCACTGTCCTATGCAGGGGCCACAGGCATTCGCCATAATGGTTGCGCCTACATCCTGAAAACTGCTTAAAATCCCGTCGCGCTCCGCCGTCGCACGCACACGCTCCGAACCGGGATTTACGATTAGTGCGGCTCCCACGGGTAAATCTTTGGACTGAACCTGGCGTGCCACCGAGGCGGCACGGCTCATGTCCTCATACGACGAATTGGTGCAGGAACCTATCAGGCCGACCTCCATCTTTTGCGGATAACCCTCACGGGCTATACGTTGCCGCAATTCTGAAACCGGACAAGCCGCATCGGGCGTAAAAGGACCATTAACGTAAGGTTCAAGCGTTGTCAGGTCTATGGTGATGAGCTGATCATAAAATTTCTCCGGTGCGGCATACACCTCTTCATCTGCCCGAAGATCTCCTGCCACCGTTTCGGCCAGTTGCGCCACCTCCGCACGGCATGTGGCATGGAGATAAGCCTTCATCCGCCCGTCATAAGGGAAAACGGACGTCGTTGCGCCGACTTCGGCCCCCATATTGCAAATCGTGGCTTTCCCTGTACATGACAAAGACGACACTCCCTCGCCAAAGTATTCGATTATGGCATTCGTTCCGCCTTTGACCGTAAGGATGCCTGCCAGCTTCAAAATGACATCCTTCGGTGAGGCCCAACCGTTCAATTTCCCGGTCAGCTTGACGCCAATCATACGCGGAACTTTCAACTCCCACGCCATACCGGTCATCACGTCAACGGCATCTGCGCCTCCGACGCCCACGGCCACCATACCCAAGCCTCCGGCATTGGGGGTATGCGAATCGGTGCCGACCATCATTCCTCCGGGAAACGCATAGTTCTCCAACACTACCTGATGGATAATTCCTGAACCCGGACGCCAGAATCCTATCCCATACCGGGCCGCTGCGCTTTGCAGGAAGCCATATACTTCGGAGTTCTCACTATTTGCTTCTGACAGATCGGCCGCAGCCCCCTGACAGGCCCGGACAAGGTGATCACAATGTACCGTAGAAGGAACAGCCACACGCTCACGACCTGCATTCATAAACTGCAAAAGCGCCATCTGAGCCGTCGCATCCTGCATCGCTACCCGGTCCGGACGGAAATCCGCGTAATCCTCACCACGCCGATAGGGGGCAGCCGAACGGATGTCGTATAAATGGGCATACAATATCTTTTCGGCTAACGTCAACGGCCGCCCCACCACGTTACGGGCATGGGATACACGCCGGGCGTAGTCGCCATAAAATTGTGCAATCATGTCAAGATCGTAAATCATGCGTTTCTCTTTTTATTGTTATCATTCATCTTTTTCTTCCCAACGTAAGGCAAACACGGAAGTGCTTACCATGTACCGCAATAGACGTCACTCCACCTTACGCCGGTTGGCAGAAATCTTTATCACCCCTGCAAAGATAATAAACTTTATGTATAAAAAGCAAATTATTTTGTCGACAATTTGCAAAACCGCGACAAATTCTCACAATATATTCATCTTTTATTCATTCCTCCGTCACTCGATAAACAAAATGATAGATTGGCTGCAGCCATTGGGCCGTGATGCAGCCTAAAAATCTCTTCTCGCTTATCATCAGCCTCATGGGAAACGTCTTTCCGTCGGAACGGTAAGAAGGCTGGGCGTAGGGATAATCACTCAGCGCGAAGCCATGACGCTGATAGAAGGCAACACGGCGTCTTGCCTGCTCCGTGGATGGCGGTTCCACTTCGAGGATAACGGGAAGCGCTGTCGTCCGCTTCACTTCTTCTATCACTTCTCCCCCATACCCGTGACCGCGACATGAGGACGAAATGGCAAAATGCTCCACATAGCGACAAGCGTCAAAGTCCCAATAGGTCACAAATCCGACGAACTCGCCGGCATCCTTTATGGCCCATGCCACAAACGACGGCTCGCCGGCCAACAACGCGTGAAGCTCGTCGACGGGACGGCGCTCGTCCTCAGGAAAAGCCGAAAGATACAACGCCGTCATTTGCTCGCAGTCAGGCGTTCCAAGACAAACACGATTGAACGTAAGCATAATCTGGATAAAATATCAAAAGGTCAAACTTCCGTTTCTTCTTCCATGCGAAGGAAATTTATCTTTTCAAGCCGCGCGCGCAACGGTGACAGAACTGAAAGCCGCGCGCGCAACACCAACCGGCAGTCCATCCCACAGTAGCCCTGATCGACAACCACAGTCGAGAACTCCTTGACGGCACGCATTACCGCATTCAATCCCGAATAAGGGAAAACAAGCGTCAGGACGCGGTCGACCGTACGAGCGACGAGCGTAGCCGCGTCAAGCGCCTCACGGGCTGCCGTTTTATAAGCCACTGTCAAGCCGCCTGTCCCCAGCTTTATCCCGCCGAAGTAGCGGACGACAACAACGAGCACATTGGTCACCCCTTTCGAATGAATCTGACCGAGAATGGGTTTTCCTGCCGTCCCCGATGGCTCTCCATTGTCGTTCGCCCTAAAACGGGAGCCATCCGCTCCCATGACATAGGCATAACAGACATGACGGGCATCGTAATACTTTCGCTGATAGTCCGCAAGACGATTTTTCACTTCGTCTTCCGTCTCAACCGGACAGACAAAAGCCAGGAACTTGCTGCGTTTTTCTGTGTAAACGGCTTCCGAGCATCCGCTCACAGTATAATATACATCTTCGCACATAACGCAAATTTACGAAAAAAGGAGATACGGACTTGTCTTTGCCTCCTCCAATAGGCATAACAGACATAAAAAGAATGTTCCGGAATTGTGAAAGCAATTCCGGAACATTTTGTACGCCCTCAGGGGCTCGAACCCTGGACCCATTGATTAAGAGTCAATTGCTCTACCAACTGAGCTAAGGACGCATCGTTTATCGCTGTTTTGCGAGTGCAAAGGTACAACATTCCACCATACGTACCAAACATTTGCCCGTTTTTTTTGAAGAAAAGTGCAAAACAGGCGTTTTCTCCTCTTCAAATGACGTTGTTCTCATGGATAAAGCAGGATTTTCCTTCTGAACTTTTCCATTATCTCACTGCCCGTCTGCCATTTTTCGTCCGGCGGGCAAGTTTCCCGACACAGGATGCGTACCCACTTCCGGCTTACGGATTTCGTCTGGAACTGCGAATGTTCTGCCCGTCACTTTGAGGGCTTTCACGATCACTGCGACCGTGAAAGCCCTCTGCTTGGTATCAATCGTACAATGCGCGCGAATAAGCCAACGGGCTCGCCCCACCCTTACATGCGGGGGCATATCCCGAACGCCTTACCGCGCCTTGCATTCGTCCGCCTCAGTCTTCATCCAGCTTATGAATGACCAAGCCGCTACGGAGCTTGGGCTCGAACCATGTTGCCTTGGGGGGCATGATTTTCCCGCTGTCTGCTATCGTCATAATCTGTTCCATCGTGACAGGATAAAGCGCAAGAGCCATTTTCATCTCTCCGCTATCGACCCGACGTTTCAACTCGTCCAATCCCCGCAAGCCGCCGACGAAATCAATGCGCTTGTCTGAACGCAGATCGGTAATGCCCAACAATTTATCGAGAATCAGACGCGAAGAAATATCGACGTCAAGATTACCTATGGGATCTTGCGAATCGAACGTGCCGGCTTTCGCCGTAAGTTTATACCATTTTCCGCCCATGTAGACAGAGAACTCATGCAACTTTTCCGGCTTATACGGTGTCTCGCCCATGAGTTCCACATCAAAATCCTGACTAAGCGCCCGGGCAAACTCTTCCTCGGTCATGCCATTGAGGTCCTTGACCACCCGATTATAATCCAGAATCGTCAGTTGTTCGGCGGGGAAACACACGGCCATAAAATAATTATACTCTTCCTTTCCCGTGCTGTGGGCATCCGCAGCGGCCTTCTCGGCACCGACAAGTGCAGCCGCTGCAGAACGGTGATGCCCGTCGGCTATATAAAGTGCATCCATCGATGCGAAAGCATCCGTAATGGTTTTCTTGTCGGCTTCGTCACCGATGACCCAAAACTTATGTCCGAAACCGTCGCCCGGAGCCACAAAGTCATACTGGGCAGGCTCGGCCGCATATTTCTTGATTATCGTGTCGAGCACATCATTATGCCGATAAGCGAGAAACACCGGTTCGACATTGGCGTTCGTTGTGCGGACATGCTTCATACGGTCTTCTTCCTTATCGCGACGGGTCAGTTCATGCTTCTTGATGACACCATTCATATAGTCTTGCACATGCGTACAAAGCACAATACCATACTGCGTCTTTCCGTTCATCTCCTGCGCATACAGATAGTAATTCTCAGCGTCGTCCTGAACGAGCCATTTTTTATGTTGGAATGCTTCGAAATTTTCCTTGGCCCTCTCATAGACTTGCGGATCATACTCGTCAAAGTCCTCAGGAAACTCAATTTCGGGCTTGATTATATGGTAAAGCGACTTCTGGTTTTCGCCGGCTTCGGCTCTGGCCTCTTCCGCACTCAACACGTCGTAAGGCCGCGACGCGACTTCTTCAACAATTGACTTCGGCGGGCGCAGACCTTTGAAAGGTTTTACAACTACCATAATAGAATGAGATTAAAGATGTAAAAAGAAGAGGTTGCCGCGCACCGGAACGAATGTGGGCCGCAAACCTCTTCCGAAAAACGCAACAGGATTCATCAATTCACCCGGAACTCTTCGTTACCGTCCCGCAAATAAGCTACAATCTGACGGGCAGCTGCAATACCGGCATTGATGTTGGCCTCAGCAGTCTGAGCGCCCATTTTTTTTGGCGTAGCAAAATAGCGGTCGGCAAATCCATTGACGAACTCAGCATCGGCATCGGGCTTGACGTCGGTGGCGTAAACCAACCCTAGACGCTCGGCCATCATGATGAGCAAGTCATTCTCGTTGACAACCTCTTTGCGGGCCGTATTGACAAGAACAGCGTTAAGCTTCATGCGTTCGAGCAACTGCCGGTTGACAATTCCTTTGGTTTCGGCGGTCAAGGGAATGTGAAGGCTGACAATGTCGCTTTGAGCAAACACTTCACCCGGTGAGTCGAGACGCACAACGCCCCCGCGCAACGGCCGGTCGGGACGGCGCGTGTAAGTCACCACACGCATACCGAACCCCTGCGCGATGCGGGCCACACAATCCGCGACATGGCCGTATGAATACAATCCGAGCGTTTTGCCCATCAGTTCAAAGCCGGACTTACCGTTGAATTTCTGACGGGCCATATACAACAACATCCCGAACACCAATTCGGCCACAGCGTTGGAATTCTGTCCCGGCGTATTCATCACCACGACATGATGGTCGGTTGCGGCGGCCAAATCCACATTATCATAGCCGGCACCGGCCCGTACCACAATCTTTAAGTTCCTTGCGGCTTCAAAGACCTCGGCATCCACCTTGTCACTGCGCACGATGAGCGCATCCGCTGTGGCCACCGCAGCAAGCAGCGCCGAACGCTCGTACTTCTCAATGATTCCCAATTCATAACCCGCCTCGCTGACCACGGAACGGATGCCGTCGACAGCGGGTTGGGCAAACGGTTTTTCTGTGGCTAATAGAATTTTCATGAACGCTATCTGTTTAGACTTCAATGTCTGGTTTCAAACTCTTTCATACAGTCCACAAGAGCCTGCACGCCTTCAAGGGGCATAGCATTATAACAAGAGGCGCGGAAACCACCGACTGAACGATGCCCCTTAATGCCCGACATGCCACGTTCTGTCGCAAATGCGAGGAATTCGGCCTCGAGATCCTTATAATCGTCCGCCATGACGAAACAGATGTTCATACGCGAACGATCTTCCGTTTCCACAGTCCCGCGGAAAAGACGGTTGCGATCGATTTCCGCATAGAGCAGACTGGCACGTTCCTGCGCACGCTGCGACATGGCCTCGACGCCCCCTTGCGCCTTCACCCAACGAAGGTTCTGCATGGCGCAATAAATGGGCACGACAGGAGGCGTATTGAACATAGAGCCTTTATCGATATGCGTGCGATAGTCCAACATAGTGGGAATAGGCCGACTGACTTTACCCAGCACGTCGTCTTTAACTATGACAAATGTCACACCGGCCATTGACAGATTCTTCTGAGCGCCTCCATATATAATAGCATACTTAGACACATCGACAGGGCGCGAAAGGATGTCGGACGACATATCCGCTACCATGGGAACAGGCGAGTCGAGGTCGGTGCGTATCTCCGTTCCATAGATAGTGTTATTCGTCGTCAAGTGAAAATAATCCACATCCGCAGGAATAGTAAAGTCCTTGGGCAAATAGCAATAATTGCGGTCTGCGGACGAAGCGACCTCGACCACTTCACCGAACAGTTTGGCCTCTTTTATAGCCTTCTTGGCCCATACGCCAGTGTTCAGATACGCCGCGCGCTTCTCCAACAAATTATAGGGCACCATGCAGAACTGCAAGCTGGCACCACCTCCGAGAAAGAGCACAGAATAACCTGCGGGCACATCAAGCAGCTCTTTCATGAGAGCTTGCGCTTCATCCATCACGGCCTGAAACTCCTTGGACCGATGGCTGACTTCCATCAGAGACAAACCCACTCCGTCAAAATCCAAACATGCCGCTGCGGTGGCTTTCATCACTTCCTGCGGCAGAATAGAAGGACCGGCACTAAAATTATATTTCTTCATACAAAGACAAAATAAATAGGTTAGTATTATATTTGTGTCGCAAGGTACGACTTTATCTTGTCCGGACAAAACAAAAGCGCAGGAATTATCCGCACAATGCCCTGTTTTTATTTTTTGCTCCGTAGTGACACGGGGAAATATCGTTCGAGATTAAAAAAAACTAATGTAGAGAAATATAGCCATGCTGCTCCGGCAAAAAATCGTATCTTTGTCCCAAATTATCCCATTCAATCATGAAATTCGTTCATATAGCACCTACTCTCGCTGCCGGATTGCTGATGGTCAACTTATGCGCATGTAGCGATGACGATGCGCCCGCATTACTTCCGACCCTACCCACAAACGGAGGTTCAGCCGTCAAATCGATTATACACAATGGCAGCCTGCCCGACTGCTGTGACTGGGAACTCACCTACGCCGGAGGGCGACTGACACGCGCCGTAGGCACTTCATATATCAACAACACAACTTTGGAGTCTACATTCACTCTTGGCTACGGCCCCCAAAGTGTATCCATGACCGGTGACGGCAAATCGAAGTATTCCATCGACCTTAACGGCGACAAACTGATTAGCCGCATCACAGTCGACAATAACATCTACGAATTCAACTACTGGGGAAAAAGTCTTTCCAACTGGCGGAAAATCACAGTAGATGACGGCTTCGCCCCTATTCCCCAATACACATCGTCCGGTTCGCTTACTTACGAGAACGGAGACATACACCAAATAACTTACATCGAAAACGAAAACAACCCGCTCAATACTGTGATACTGACGTTCACGCCAGACGATCATCTGAATGTCAACGGTTTGTTGCCGGAGGGAGTCACCCGTGAGATGGGCTGCCTCGGTTTCGAGCACCTTTATTATGCAGGGTTAATGGGATGCGCCAACACGCACCTCATCAGGAAAGTGGAAATAAATTACAGCCTTTACCCTGAGCGAGACTACACTATCGAATACGAGTACTCGACCGACACCAGTGGGAAAAACATCGTGCTCTGCAACTTCCGCTACAAAAATAAACCTGCATCCGTCACCTATAAATACTAAATAGATAGCTATGCTGAGCGAGCTGGAAAAAGTGACACAGCTCATCAGGCCCATGATGAAGTACACCTTTGTACTTTATCGTTTTCCTGATACGACTTATTTTACATGTATCGCTCAAAACGATGCCTCTACGTCATCGTTTTTGTCGCTATCCGAAATCAAAGGACTGTCGGGGTATTTAATCGTTCCTTTTTACGCAGAATGCGATACGCCTATCGTCGTCATCCGCCCAGACCAGGTAAGGCATATCGCGTGCCCGCCAACGACAAACACGATTGACATTCCGCTTGCGGAAGAAGGAGCTCTCGCGGAATGGCACACAGCGTACCGACAATGTTTTCAAACCTGTTCGGCGGCATTAAAAGATGGGGCATTTGAGAAACTTGTTCTTTCAAGGCGGGCTGATTATACTGCCTCACGGGAACTTCCCCTACTGCAACTTTTTCTTACAGCATGCCAAGCCTACCCGCATCAATTCATATCCCTTTGGTCGTCACCTGTCACAGGTAGTTGGCTCACCGCCACGCCCGAAAAGCTACTTTCCGGTACTCCCCGCATGTGGGAAACCATGTCGTTGGCTGGAACGATGGAATGGAACGAAGAAAATGCGAACCCAGACTTACACACATGGAGCGCAAAAGATAAACGCGAACAAGACGTCGTCACGACATATTTGCGCAATCAATTAGAAAACATCTGCACCTCTATACATATAGGAAGGCCTCTTCCGGCCCGCGCGGCAAACGTAGTGCATCTTCGTACGAACATCACATTTTCGACATCGTCCGAATGGACTCTTGAACGCTTGCTCGACAGACTTCACCCGACACCGGCTGTATGCGGACAACCACGCTCAGAGGCACTGCATTTCTTACGCGAAACCGAACCGCACAATCGTCGTTATTACGCTGGGTTCAGCGGTCCGCTCCGCATGAATGATGAAAGTGCATTCTACGTGTCTTTGCGCTGTATGGAAGCCCGAGGGTCAACCATCCACTGCTATGCGGGTGGCGGACTTCTGCCCGACAGTATAGAAGAGAATGAATGGAATGAGACACAACGCAAACTACGTACGATGCTTAACCTCTTCAACAAATCATGATTACGCACTAATGTATTGCGATAAGCCCAACGTTAATCTTCTGACCTCCTACCTCTTGGCGTACGACATCCGGCACATCGTCGTTTGTCCAGGATCACGCAACGCCATTCTCGTCCATAATTTTTCACTTGTCCCGGAAATAACCTGCCATGCAGTCACTGACGAGCGTAGTGCCGCCTTCGTAGCCTTAGGCATTACGGCGGCCACAGGGAAACCTGCGGCAGTTTGTGTCACCTCCGGTTCTGCCTTGCTAAACACCCTCCCTGCCGCAGCCGAAGCGTTTTACAGACATCTGCCCCTACTCATCATTTCGGCAGACCGCCCGCCTGAATGGATCGGTCAACAAGATGGGCAAACCATCCCGCAACAACATGCACTTAACGAATATACTGTCTTTCAAGGGCAAATACATGAAATTGCCAATGACGCGACTGAAAAATGGACCAAGCGCCTGCTCAGCGAAGCGTTATTATCTCTTCACGAAGGCCCAGTCCACCTCAACGTTCCCATCAGCGAACCGTTATTCAACTTTACCACCTCCTGCCTGCCCTTAGCTCGCCCTGTCCGGTTACACAGGGAGCATGTAACCCACCCGTGGTCCACAGCACTCGTACAACGGCTGAAAGATGCCCGTTGCCCTATCCTCGTCGTCGGACAAATTGACGAAGACTTTAACAGTGAAACATTCCGTGCGTTAGTTGAAAACCAAACCATCCTCGTTCTCCCGGAAGTGCTTTCACAATTACCCGAATCGTACCGGACAAAAGTGATTGAAGAATTAAATCCAGGGGAGTTCTTTTCTCCGGACCTCGTCCTTCACGTCGGAGGAACATTTGTCAATAAAAAGCTCAAACTTTTTCTACGACAATCGCAAGTTGATGTCATTCGCTTGGCCAAAGACAAACACTTAGTCGACACATTTAACCACCTCACGGACGTAATCCCCGTCGATTCGCTCACAGCTTTACACATGCTAAATGAGATAATCGCAAAACTGGACACGAAAAGAGAGGTCACCCAAGCGTTACAAAAATTATCGGCCTTCCGCTCCATTGGCTCCGCGTACACTTCAACATTATTTAGCGATTTAACCGTCACCCAAGCGGCCCTTAAACAACTTTCATCCGCCACCGCCATTCACATGGCCAATAGCAGTCCCGTACGCAACATTCTACATTTCATCCAGTCGCCTACCGGCCACATATATTGCAACCGCGGCACAAACGGAATTGAAGGCACTCTTTCCACATCCGTAGGCCACGCCCTTGTTTGCGACAGCCCCGTCTACTGCTTCATCGGCGATCTCAGTTTCTTTTACGACCAGAATGCTTTATGGAACACAGAACTCGGAGGGAATCTCCATATCCTGTTGTTTAACAACGGAGGAGGACAAATTTTCAAGAGTCTCCCGGGGCTAACCGATAGCCCGGCTGCCCGAAAATATATATCAGCCAGCCACCATACGACGGCGCGAGGTTTAGCTGAGTCCTACAATTTAGTATACTTCTCAGCCTCAACACTCGACGAATTAGATACAGTTCTTCCTCTTTGGACCAAGGCCACCTTTCCCCGCCCTACCCTACTCGAAGTCTTCACTACGCCAGAAGCAAACACGATTGCAGCCGCACAAATCCACCAACTATACCTTTCGCGCTCGCAAGAAATTGCAGAAAACGCCCCAAAGGTTTGCTTGTAAGTATAAAAAGAATTAACTTTGCAATCGGTTCGGTTCCGTAGCTCAGTTGGATTAGAGCAACGCCCTTCTAAGGCGTGGGTCCAGGGTTCGAACCCCTGCGGAATCACGATTTACCCTTACGCTCGTCTGGCGCAAGGGCTTTTTGTCAGATAATCACAACTGCCCCATTTCTCAATACTTTCACACGACCGCGAAAGTCCGGCAAATAGCGATAACGGTGATGCACGTCTCTTGCCGTTTTGCCACTCTGGATTGGCCATACGGAAACAGGCGTCTTAAACATACAATTGCGGATATAAAATGCCAATCATACCCTCGACCAGCATCACGCTTCGGGAACCACCCTCTATGAGAACGCCTAAACGCAGGAGTATCACGCCTCCACACGCCCGGAGCGCAAAAACCGTCAACGTGATAGAATTTTCTTTCAACGCAATAGAAAATCCTAAAGCGCCGACAGAAAGTACACGTCATCTAAAAACGACATTACGGGATGATGGAGCAAAAATTAGCAAAAGTGGGTACGCCCCGCCGTAACAACGGGCATCATAAAAAGTCCTTACGACGACTTTCTGGCATGCAGTGACTGAGTTTTCTATGTGCAGTGACAAGAAATCCTATCAGTAGTGACAGTCCTTCCCTCCATCGGGCGAACGGCGCGTTCCAGCGTGCTCTCCGTTCCTGGCCATGTTGCCACACGCTCTTACCCGAGCACGTACCCTTTAAAAGGGAAGCTCTCCATTCGCTTCACCACCTCGATGACCAAGTAAAGTCACGACGCGCCGACTATGGTTAAGCGGATTCATTACGAACGTCCGTCGTCCATCTGCACCTCGACAAGTTACAGACAGACGACGGACTCTACTAAAAAATCCTGCTCCTTTTATTGATATACTCACACGGTACTAACAGCCTCTTTCCGTTTTCCCGACCTACACGGAAAGACCAGCCACACTCACAGAAGCCAAGGCCTCATCCCCATGCAGATGCGCTGAGTGACTGATGCTTTTCCTAATCATGATACAGAAACGTTCCACCAAAGAACGAACTCACACATCCCTTCCCTATGTTTCCTATAACAACTTGACAGGATAATCCTCGTTCTGTGGCGGCAAACATTCAAGCTATCCTCGGTCGTGACGTTTGAATATATTGTTGATTCTTGTCATAAGAATCTCGCCTATTTTATAAGGGTAGCGCAGCCCGAGGAAGAACAGGTTGGAATAGATGCTATTATGTTTCAGGGCACGCAAGTGTTCGTACATGATTTGCTCATGGCTGCATAGCCCTGAGGTGGAAGCCCCGCCCGTGCGCATGGTCACGAAGTCCTTGTGTAGATATCGGGTACTGATGCGGTGGACGAATATCAGTCGCAGCAGGTTCTCGAAGTCCGCAGCTACCTTGTAGGACAGGTCGAAGACGCCGTATTTTTCGTAGACCGCTTTGCGGCAATAGAACGAAGGGTGGGCGGGCATGAAGCCGAAACGCATCCAGCTGCGGCGGAATGGGCGGGAGGTGTAATAGCGGATACACCGCGACAAGTCGCCATCGCGCACGAAATGTATGTCGCCGTACACGGCATCCACATCTGGTGTAGCCATCGTCTTTGCCACGCACTCCAATACGTCGTTGGAGGTATAAAAGTCGTCCGAATTGAGGATGCCTATCACGTCGCCCGCAGCCATGCGGATACCCTTGTTCATCGCATCATAAAGGCCCTTGTCCGACTCGCTGACCCATCGCAAACGGCCATCATAGCGCGGCTCATATTCCCGTACGATGTCGAGCGTGTTGTCTTTGGACTCTCCATCAACCACGATGTGTTCGAAGTCACGGAAGCTTTGCCTCAACACGCTTTCCAACGTATCGCGGAGAGTGGCACCGCTGTTGTAAGTGGCGGTGATGACAGATATTTTCATAAATCAGTTGATGTGAAATCAGCAAATGGTAGCAAGACCGGCCCTCGGTGGACAAGCAAGAATAGCGAGAATCTCAATCGTGCCTCACCATGTTTGTCCTCAGACAAGAAGGAAGGGAGATCCCGGCAAACATTCAGACAGAGGTTACAACGTGATATTATAATCACGCTTCAACAATGTCTTTATCTTTTCGGAGTCATGACCGCACTGTTTCTTTATCTCGAAAACCTTAGCATCGACCAGCGTCCTGTACCACCAGCCTTGCAAGAAATGCCATAAGAAGCCCTCACGCCCGTCAAGAATCCCCCACTTTATAAAATAGCGGTAACAGAAGTAGGCGAACGACCGCCAGAACAGCGGTAACTGAGCATACTTATGCTTCTCCATACGTTTCGTCAAAGCTTGCGGACTGGTGTTCAACTCTGAATCCGTCTTGGACGAACCGGTCAAATCAAATTCTATATCGAGCAGTTCTACCGCCTCACGGATGGCATAGTTCACGTGCTTGTGGCAAAACCACGACAAATTGTTCAGGTTGTGGTCGCAGAAGTCGTGCTCAAACTCTACGGCCCGGCCTTCGGAGAGTTGGATGTGCTCGTCCATCAGCCGTTGCTCGCACATCCCCTTGCCGAAACGGAAAGCCCGCAGGAGTTTCACGGGATAGATGCCCCGTTTCATCCATTGGCCCATGAAGATGTGACGCCGCTTGAAGATGATGCCCGTCACGTCGCTGGGCAGCGAGGGCAACTTCTCTTGCAGTTCCTGCACCAATTCGGGCAGGAGATATTCGTCGGCATCGAGGCGCAACACCCACGCAGTGGAAATAGGCAGATGGGCCAACGCCCAATTGAATTGCTCGGCCTGATTGCCTGGCCATTTGTGTGCTACTACCTTCGCGCCGAGAGATTGGGCTATTTCCACTGTCTTGTCCGTGGAAAAACAGTCCACTACATAAATTGCCTTGGCAAACAATGCGACATTCTCCAAGCACCGCCGGATGTGAATTTCTTCATTGTAGGTAAGAATAATGACAGAAAGGTCAAGCATAAGAAAAGAACGATATAGCTGTACCCATAATGGATCTCATTCCGGTACAAACCGATTAAAAGTTTTGAAAAGAGGATTATTCCTCAATAATGCGCTTTCTGATGAACTTGGCCGGATTGCCGCCAACGACGCTATGGGCTTCTATGGATTTCACGACCACCGAACCAGCAGCAACCACACTATAATCACCAATAGAGACGCCAGGTAATATGGTAGACGAAGTAGCAAGCCAGCATCCGTCACCGATGGTAATGGGTTTAGTAATCAGGTCAAATGTGTGATGTGTGATGTCATGGCTTCCCGTAAGCAAGTACACATCCTTGCCTATACAAGAAAACTCACCTATGGATATATCGGCCATTGCATATACCCAACACCTTTCGCCCAAGGAAGACTTCGCACCCATTCGCAAATTCCACGGATAATCGATTACAGCTGTCGGATGCAGCGAAGCTTTCCAATCAATTTTTCCACCAAAGCATCTGACCAACAGAACTCTCCATTTCCTAAAAAAAGCCCAATAGGGGGGGGGTAAATCTGAACATCGTATTGTTCACAACTTTCCATGCCAAGTTCTTCATTTTATCCTTCTTTGGCATGGTATTCGTTTGTACGGGATTGAAAATAGCCATAGTTATCTCAGTATTCGCTTTTTAATAAACTTTGCAGGATTCCCTCCTACCACCGTCCAAGAGTCGACGTTCTTAAACACAGCAGCCCGCGCACCGACTACGGCTCCTTGGCCGATAGTAACTCCCATGCCGACGAATGCCCCGGCAGCTATCCATGCTTGGTCTCCTATCGTGATCGGAGCTGTGATAAGCGGGTTCAACGGATTGGTTATGTCATGACTTGCCGTACAGAGAAATGCTGCTTGCGAAACAGTAGTATTCTCCCCGATGGTTACTTGTGCTACGTTATAGCAGTCTACATCAGAGGCTAAACACGAATAATCCCCCATCACAAGATTGGCAGGATAATACACCCTAGCCGAAGAATAGACTATTGCCGTCTGTGCAATCCTCGCTCCAAACAGGCGAAGCAAGAACCGCTTCCACCCGTTACCCACACTGCGAGGCAACGGTCGAGCAAAGATGCTCCACACCACAGTCCACAGCATACGAATAATTTGGTTCTTGCGGCTCAAAGCATTATGATACTTGGACAGATCAATCTTTGTCTCATTCATACACAAAGTCTGGTTTAGTTCCTCCTGTCAATATCCACTCGTAAAGCTGGCGCATCATTTGAGCCACCTTGGAAGCCGCATATTTCTCAGCGACCAAAGTCCGCCCAGCGATGCCCATATCTAGCAATTCCGATGCTGGCATTTCGAGCACTTGCTTCATCACACGAGCGATGTTTTCAGGCGTACGTTCTGTCCACCATCCGCATCCTGCTTCATTCAGTTCTTCCCACGGGGTACCGAGGCTCGCCATGACAGGCGTTCCCACAGCAAGAGATTCGGTCACAATCATGCCAAAGTTCTCAAAATCACTTGGCACGAAAAGACACGACAAACGCACAAGTTGTTCATACTTATCGCGACCGTAAACAAACCCTCGAAATCTCACTCTACGCTCCAACCCTAGCCTTTCAACTTCTCCACGCAGAAAGTGCTCGTAACCGTTGTCACCTTTACCCATAATCACGAGTTCGAATTCTGCGTCGCGAGGCAGCAAAGCTATCCCATAAAGAAGGTTCTCAACTTTCTTTATGGGATGTAACCTCCCGAGAAAGCCAAACGTCCTTGGAAGGCCGCCTCCTATTAAACGGGGCTTGCCTGACGCTATCTCTTCCAAATAATCCGGAAGATTGGCCGGATTAGGAATGACGGCCACCAGACCACGATAACCAAACGCACGCACATTGTCCATCTCGGCCTTGCACGTGACATGCAGACAACAGGCCCGACGCACATCGTTCTCAAAAAAGAGCTTGACAAGCGGCCATTTTTTCCAATAAGAACGGCGCAGAGCATCAGGGTAAAGCATTCCGTGGGGCGTGAGAACGTAAGGTCTCCTCTTGCGACGCGCCACCGAACAAGTGGCGTGGTTACAATGCATCCACATTCCGTTGGTATGATAAATATCATAATCGCTCTGCTGCAAAAAACGATTTATATTGCGTGAATAACCATAGGGAGTTATGGCATCGTCGTATAAGGCTTTTATCCATTTCTCACCGTTTCCGAGCATGTCGTCGCTCGCAAGTGTCATCAAGTCCACATCACAACCGATTTCATGCAAAGCTTTCAGCAAGTCATAAGTGCAGGTGGAGGTGCCACCGCTATGAGTCGACAAGCCTGCAATGGTTTGAAGAATTCTCATCTCAATCATATTATCGTTAAGCCTTGGAACAAGGACCATTCTCGTAAATTGTATCCTTATCTGCTTGTAACAGGTCAATCAAAACAAGCAGCCGTTCTGCCGCGACTTGCGGATTCCATACGTTTTGCATCAATGACAACGAACGCTGACGCATTGCACGCCGTTCAGCGGAGTGCCTAAGTAAATACGCGACTTTCTCACACAACGAATCCAAAGCGGCACTGTCTGGATGAGCAATTCCGCTCGAAACCAGAGGACTACGGAACAACAAGCCTGTCTGTCCGTCCTCCACCAAATACCGCGAACTGCCTATACCGTCACTCGCAACCAACACACACCCGTTGGCCATACTCTCATTCGCCACGACTCCCCACCCCTCGTTCCGGTCGCTCGTGAAAAGAAATATCTCATGCCTGCGCATATCCGACAACAATTCGTCGTTAGGCTTTACACCTACAAAACGAACGACGTCGTCCACTCCAAGTTTCTTAGCAAGTTGTTGCGTAGCGCCCTCATACGGCCCACTTCCATACATATCAAGCCGGAAGCGATAACCTTGACGTCTGAGCCTGTGGGCCATGAGCACTGGCAACTCCGGATGTTTTAACACCAAATATCTTGAACACCACATAAGTGGTATTGGAACATCCGGGAATGCTTCAACACAATTTTTCGCTACGCTCGTAAAATAGCCCCATTTATAGCACTTGTTTCTGAACGTATGCAGTCTATAATGGTCCGCTGCACAGAAAGCCGAGCAACAAAGTTTGTAGAGCGGTTTTCGCCCCCAACCGCCCAACGTATAAGCAAGACGCCACTTGAGCAGGTTCGGTGACAATAGACTTTTCCATCCGCGTTTCAGCCAGCGTTCACCCATATCAAAACTCAGTCGGCCGAGCCTCATTCTCGCCGTCTCAAAAGGAAGGGAAGCAACGCCAGAAAAAACGCACACTGCGGCAGTTTTCGCAAGTTCCATCGCCTTAGCGTAAGCTTTATCGCTCTCCCATGCACGCAGCAAGTAAGGGCGCTGCGAATAGTCCGAAACTGCCCCCTTGGCATCGGCAAGAGGCGTCAGCTCAACAAAAGTATATTGCCTGTCACACAATCTCCACAGTGCATCGGCCACCGGTGCCTGATGGTGGTTGAGGACCACAGAAAAGAAAACTATGCGCATAATTCCGCATCTCGTTTGAAGAATATATCCTGATAGCTGTCAGCCAGTTCTACGTCGTCCGGCAAGCCACTCATGACACCAAGCAGAAGCCACAGACAGAAGAACAACGAACTCCCGCCGGCATAAACGTAGCCTTCCGTCATCATGTGAAGAATCCAGAAACACTGCAAAGCGATCAGAAAACAACTCAACAGAGGAACATAATCAAGCATCTTCCAAACCTTTACAAAAGACATGATAAAAACAAGGCATATAGGGATAAAACCCATAATCCCCGTCATCGACAAAACGCATAACCAAGAACTTCCCGTTTCTACTTTTCCATCCGAACTATACGTACTTCCTTCCTTATTGTCTATATCAACAGTTGAAAAGCCAATGCCAATGATTGGACTGCAATTAAACTCCTTTACACGAGTTTTCCACAGCGCTTCACGCGAGTCCACCGACAGCGAAGTCACATCGCCTTGGTTTTTCTCTACAAGTTTGTCCATAAATCGGTTCCAGACTGGGAAGGACAAAGCGAGCACTATTCCCAATGTAAAAACGACCTTGAAATACCGGCCCAGATTGTTCCGATAGTAAACGGTTAGTAAGACAACCGTGGAAATGGCACACGCAATGAAAGCGGTTCGCGAAGCGGCTTGAAGGAGGCAATACAACGAGGCAAGCATGAGTACCGAATAGAACATCTTTGCTTTCTTTTCAAGACCTCCGCCCAAAAACTTACACACACAATACAGCGTACACAAAGCCGCAAAAGGCCCTAGCAGCATGGAATGGCGCGCCAATCCTTGAAAATAGAGGCGGTTATAACCCATATGCATCAAACCAAGCACAAAAGAGATGAGCACCACGTATTTAAGAAAATAAAGAATGGCATAAAACAGATTGTATCTGAAACTCGACAGCGAGTCTGACTTCAAAGCCGGTGACAGTAAAAGGGTCATCACAAAGAACAGCGCGAAACGCTGATATGGATTGAAAAAGGCGGGAACATTGTTAGCAAGTATGCTCAGCAGGCAGGCCGCATACAGCCACATCATCGTGCCGGAAACATAAACCCTTCCACTATTTGCTGTCAGAATGACTAACGACAAGGTAACTATGGCATATAAGACAGGGCCTAAGCCAGGCATAAAGGATAAATTATTCAGTATAAATACGAGGCCCACTATTTTGCTCAACTGCTTAGTCATAACTCTTTTGATATTGTATTACTGACGACCCTCAAAGTGTCTCTATGTATCTTAAAAACTCCGGTATCAGTTTATCGATATCGTATTCCTTGCAAAGATGCTGTTCATATCTGTTCTCGCGATATTTCATAATCAGCTCAGACAGTTTGACGAAATCGTGTTCATCAATGAGCCATTTGTCCGCCTCTTGGTCGCAAATACACTCCGCAGCTCCTTGGTGTCTGCACGTTATGAATGGAACACCGCAGGCGTAAGCTTCCGTAAACACGCATCCGAAGCCTTCATAACAGCTTGTGAGAACAAACAAGTCAAGCGAATGATAGAATCTGGGGAGTTTGCCATGCTCTACTTCTGGCTTAAACGCTATGTTCGCATATAGTGAATGCTCTACTACGTATTGCTGACAAGAGCTCAACAAAGGACCAGTCCCTATTAGCAATAGCTGAATGTCAGTTTGCTTTCGTGCTTTAACCAATAGTTCTACCGCCTTTATGAGGGTTATCTGGTCTTTCAGTTCTACAAAATTCCCGATGCAACCTATGACAAAACCTTTATGATTTTGGGGGATAGGATGAAATTTTGATAAATCAACGCCATTGTTTAATATGATGCTATGCTTAGGTGAGATAGAAGGAAGTTCTTTCACCTTTTCCAGTACTCTAAGATAGGGAGCGTAATGTTCATATCTCCCTGGCTGTGGAAACGATAACAAGTTGTCTTCGACGACTTCGCTTATTGACACATGACAGTCCACCGCATTAAAAAGAGAAATGTTCCTCTTTGCCCGGAATCGGGCATTCCATCTTTTATTAGCCCACTTTCCATTCCGTATGGTAAATGGGTCTCTATCATGGTGTTGGACAAGGACTTTTATTTTGTGATTGTATTTTTTTAATGCAAGTCCGCAAGCGGCGAAAGTGGAAACATGTGCATGGGCCACCCTGACTGAGTCTATTGCGACACCTGATTTTCTGACAGTTTGCGTGAACAAAAAGCCATTAAATTTGTTCAACAGTCCGTTCAGAATATATGAGGGCATTTGGATGTGGGGGAACAAGCGCACTGTGAAACCACCGTATATATAAGTCTTTCGCCTGTCAAATATGGATTTTGGCTTATAAATCAACACCTTGTCATACAATCCAGCTCTTCTGATGGCGACAGCTTGGTCATATATATACGATCCTCTGAAAGAACCTTCTGTGGGAAAAAACGGCGTTATGAGAATGTAACTACCACAACTTTTTTGACTCTTCATAATTCGTCAACATATAGAAGACTAAATAAAGTTTAGCCTTACACTTTCCCGCCAATATGCGTAAAAATAGCAGCGGATTCCGCTTGATTTTATCCTTAAATGCATTACCGATGGTTCCGAGGTTGTTGGGAAAACTTATCACATGCGGAACTATTCCGTATAAGTTCACCCCCATCTTCCTAAAAGTTCCCCATTCATCGGCTAGGTAATTGACAGGAATCAGCCGCTTGACTAATAATGTCGCTGCACTATTGTTAATCAGGTAACCAGAAGTCATCATCGCATCCCTAACCTTGAAGCATAATTTGATGTCGTTTCCCATTGTCTGATACTGTTGTTTCTTATATCTGAAACATGGAGTCAATAGGATGACAATCGGACAGTCAGTTTGCAGTAGTGGTACCAAATCTTTTATCACGTCAATCTGTTTTGACAAAATCGCATCATCTTCCAGAATCAAAGCATACGGAATGCTCCTTTTCTCAATTTTCCTATAAATGCTTATGTGACTGAGAGAACATCCTAAGGCGGCCGGTGTGAATTGTATCTGCGTTCTGAAATGAGTGGTCGAGACAGCCGCTTTCTCCGCTTCTGAAAGTGTGGAACCTTCTACACCCTTTATAAATTCCACATGGAGTTCGGGGTATTCTTTCAATTGAGCCTCCATACGAATGCGCTTTGGGATATCGCGTTCAAGATTTATGACAAACGTGGGTAGCATAATTTACGCTTTAATATGATGTAATTTCGTAATATACAAACGTATATATCTATACTCATCTGGGCTATACGTAACTGGAGGTCGAAGCTGAAAGAAGGAGACAGTTTGGATACCTTGCCGAAGAACGAACGAAATCGCTGCTGTTCTTTCTGGTAAAATTCGGCAGGCATATTCAAGAGATATACAAAGTAACTCTTGACAATTGACTTTATGTATTTTGTCAGATCCTTCTTATTTTTAGTGTCTGTTTCATGGTGACAGATGTAATCCAAAAGATTTAGGGAAACTTTAAGGAGACAAGCAGAGATTTTATGATTGTATGCATTCATCTTCTCGCTTGTCGAACCGCGATGGACTCTGTAAAGATATAGTGGACGAGACAACGTATAAAAGGACGAGCTGTGTACAAGAAATTTTATGATGAATTCCTTGTCCTCGGCATGCGTAATGCCCGGTGTAAACTTGATATTGAATTGTTGGATTATTTCTCGTCGGAAGATTCCACCAGAGATATTTACTGGTAACGAATCGCTTTTGTACCATTCGTGAAGCGATTTATACAAGGCTGAACGTTTCGGTGCATTTGAGACGTGTTTGTCGCCGAAAGTCTCATTTCCCAAGAATACAAAATCAGGATGATATTGTCCGATGACACGGTTCACTTCCTCTAATGCAGTTACGGCCAACAGATCATCGGAATCGAGAAAAACCACATAATTTTCGGAAGCAAGGTGCAAGCCTACATTGCGGGCTACGGATACACCTGAATTTGGCTGGGAGATGTACTTTACTCGGGAATCTTTCGCTGCGAATTGCTTTACGATGTCCAAGCCGCCGTCGGTACTACCATCGTCCACCACAATCAGTTCCCACGAAGTATAGGTTTGTTCTTGCACACTGCTGAGGCATGCTGATAGATACTCCTCATTATCGTATAAAGGGACTATTATTGAAAATGTGTACATACCAGAACCTCCATTCATCAGTTTTTGAACGGCCACAAGACCAACCTTTTCACTTCTACCAATAGCTTGACAATAAAGTTCAGGATACCATATAGCCACAACACATTGTGTTCGTCACATGCTATCTGTATGTTCGAGAAGAATGTCGGCAGGCTCGTTTCCAATTTGCTGTTTTCTCTTGTGGCCGTGAAACCTGCTTCCTCCACATAATGCCAATACTCTTCTCGGTATCTGGCATTCTTAATAATCCACGGCTTGACGATATAATGAATGAGCATTGGCGAATGGATGTATTCAACCCTGTCCTCATCAGTCAGAAACTTAATTGTCGAAGGTACTTGCTCATTAAATTTCCCCCACTTTGGGGGGAGACGGAACCATTTGTCGTAGAAAACAGCATTGAGCGCATCCTGATCGTGAAGAAACACATGGCGTTCTTTTTTTGAGAAACATAATAGCCTTTCTTCTGAACCGTGCTTCCTCCAATAATTCAGATTAATGAGCATCACGCCCGAACAGAAGAAACACTCTTCGTAGGGAATGGAAAGCTGCATTCGCTGCAAGTCGCACGGATTAGTGATGTCCTGTACGGCGGCCACGGCATAATCGGAAATATCAAGGTCGAAAATGGACGAAATGTCTTTGAGTACGATGATATCGCTATCAAGATAAAAGATCTTTTCTATCTCTGAGGAAAATAGGGAAGCCAATAGTATTCTGTAATAAGCCGCATAGGTAAGAGGCCGGTTTTTCCTAAACTTTACGCCAACCAGCAGGGCTTCATCTATGTTATTGAATACGCATTCGCTGCCTCTTTGTTCGATTATACGTTTCAGAATACTGCGTCCGTTTGGAGAAAGCTTGTTTTTAGTACACAAAATGTGTATGACGAATTTGCTGTGACTATTCTCCAACAAGGAGCAAAGCATGGCCCCACAATGTTGTACATAGTTATCGTCTGTTGAACAACAAACATGTTTGTCTTGTTCCATAAAAATAAAGTAAAACTATTTGCCGATGCAGTATTTTAATAGAGTGTTATGAAAAATGGTCTGGCTGACAAAAATGCTTGTTTTGCTGATGATAACAGCAATGACAACAGCAAAAATCGCCTCACAACATACATTTATCCCGCTCCAATTAACTCCCGTAGTTGTAATGAACTCACTGACTTGAGGAACTTTGAACAGAAAATAGAAATGAATGAGATAAATATCCAAAGAATAGGCTCCCAAGTGCGTCAATAGCATCATCCATCTACTTCTGTTGACAGCTTCATTCGAAAACTGCCCAAAATGTTTCCAGAGCGCAAGGACTGCGCAGACCTTGATGAGTGTGAAAGTCAAAAAATTGGCGCAAACACTATATTTGCTTATGACTGCAAATACCACTATGCAGAATCCAGCCAATGTATTTGCCATCGTCATTGATAGGAATCTTTCCCATCTCATCTTTTTGAACAGATAACCCAACAGGAAATAAGGGAAGTAAGACACTAATAGATTAATACTAAGTAAGTCTGCAACCAACGCATAATTCTTATTTAAGAAATCCCTCAAAAAGAGCATCGCAATTATCAATATAACGTAAATGCTCATTTCAATCCATGCGTAGTTCTTACAGTCTCTTAGCTTTACAAGAGCTAGCTTAACAAGAAAAATGAGTAGAAAACATTCGAACAAAACCAGCAAAAACCAAGTGCCGAAGTAAGCATTGTCGAAAGATTCGATCTGAGTCTTAACACCTCTTAAAAAAAGAAGAAACAAATTGGCGAATAAAAATGGGACTAAGAGTGTTCTTAACTTTCTGACTATGTTAATTTCCCCCCCCAATTTCCTTTAACAACCAGCCTGAAATGAAAAAGAACAGCGGCAGATCTACTATTGTGACGAAATCATATATTATCCCTGTATAGCCAAAGCAAAAGTTGTAGATATGGCTCATTACAACAAACAATATAGCCAGCCCTTTCAGGGCATCTATGTATAGCAGTCTTGTCATACGCGTTTATCTTTCTTTTTATACTTATTCTATACTTCAGCTCATGCTACAATATAAGCCCAGTTTATTGTTTTCTGCGCCTTATTCTATTATATGAGTTGAGGAATAAGAACTTAATATCATATTGTTTAGTCACTTGGATGAGGAACAAGGTCAATACTGCCCATGTAAAGGACTTTATCAACAGTGATATCCACAAGGATTCAGTGAGTGTATACACATAACGTGAGATGATGTACATAACAACATAGCTTATAACAAAATTCATAATAGACTTGCCCATAGAAAAGAACAGATGTTTTATATCGCATTTGAGCGAGAGCTTATACATAATTGTGTACGAAACAAAGAAATTGATGATTAATGTTACCACCCATGAATAAGCAATGGCTTCAAGCGTTCCCACGAATTTTGCTGCCAACAAAAAGCCCGTTACAGTGCAAAGTGTATTGCATATTCCATTGTAAAACAGATGTTTTGTCTTGCCAATACATTGGTAAAAGCTTCCAGTCGTAGAAAGTATTAGTTGTAGTGGAATAGATAGTGCCAATATACCAAAAATAGGTGCCGCAGCCTTCCAATTCGCACCATAGTAAATACCTATTATTTCTAACGCTGCAAAATGTAAGAATATGCCAATAGGGAAGCTGAATATGGAAATATATTGAATTAGTTTTTCTTGTTTTCTGGCGACTTCCTCTCTCTGATTTTGCAGATGTGATAATACGGGGACGATAACTGGATTTATTATACTCGTTACATTTTCCAAAGGTAACAGCATTAGTCGATACGACTTCTCATAGTATCCCAATGATTTCATATCCATGTAACGGCCAATTATCAACTTGTCCGTATTCCTTGAAAAATAGTTGAGGAAAGTGAATAGAAATTGGTAAACCGAAAAATAGGCTATCTTCCTAATTGAGCTCAATTGGGGTAACATTACATACTTTCGTGGATAGTACGAAAAATTATAACAAAACATTCCCACATTTGCGATAACAGGTGGAATGACGAGAGAATATACGCCGTAGCCCGTTACTGCCATCCCGACACCAATTATGCCACCTGAAATTTGAAATAGCAAACTTCTTATCGCAATTTGTCGAAATCTTTTATATTTATTCATTAAGGAATTCGGAAGAATGTTCAGGCAACTGAAAAACAAGGAGATGGACAATATCCACACGATTACTTTCAGTTCATCGTTTCCATATAGTCGGGAAAAATAGGGCGATAGTAATACTGAAAGCACAGTTAATAAAATTCCCATGTATAACGAAAACGTGAATAGGTTATCATAATCATCGTCATTCAACTGATTGTTTTGAATGACCGCAGGTCCTATTCCCATATCTGTAAAAAGCGAAATGAAATTTATGAATACTGTTGCTATGGCTATGATACCAAACTCTCCGGGGGAAATTAGTCGAGCGAGTATAGCTGAGATAATTATAGAAATGACTATTCCGGAATACTTGGCAACAGCATTCCAAAACATCCCGTTAAGCATTTCTTTTTTAACAGACATCATTCGTTGCATAAAGAGACAATGCCCTAGCAGAGCTTTTCGTACAAGTTATACTTGTCAAAGACGGCACGTAACTGGACATCGTTCTTCTTATTACCGTTGTTTTCCAACGATAATGCTATATCTTGGCATTCTTCGATGATAAGGTAATCCCGACCGCCCTTGTCGTGCGTATATACTTTCGATACGAGTGTATCTGTAAGCATAGTCATGGCCTTGAACCAAATGTCGTCTGCGGATGGACATATTGCCATAAAGGTCTTTTCATCAAAGACTTGCTCACTAAAAACATGGGGAGGATATAAAACGCCAGCGCATCCGGTTGCAAAATTTAGAATGTCCGGATTATCTACCTCCTGACATTCAAATATCCATTCATCATATGGGAGCAATTTTTTTTTCGCGTTCAGTATCATTTTATGCATCCTGTTGCACTGAATGATTTTAGGGTTTGTTTTATACCCGGCAACCAATTTTTCAACGACATCATATTCATACAGCAGATCGTCGTCTGCCGTAATAATGATGGAATCTGGGTATGCTTTCAACGCGGGTATTAGTTTTTTATATGATTTTATATCTTCGCAGTATTTCACTGTTAAGCCGCGTTCTTGTAGCTTTCTTATCGACATTGGCAATGTTTGATTCCTAAATGAGTAATCAAGCCACAGTACGATTTCGTTAGCTTTCAAGGTTTGCTCCATTAAGGATTCAATAGCTAACGCCACAGTGTAAATCCGCTTACCATAGGTAGTTAATGAAATAACGACATCCCGATCAAGGTACTTCTCGTTTGTTATACCTTGTTCTTTAGATTGAAGAATATTCTGTTTCAGCAGATTTGTCTTTAACTCAAGCGGAAGAGCCCTTACAAGCAGACTTGAAGATGTAATAAGTTGTATTCTATCCCTTACCCCTATCATTTTTTGCTATTTTTGATTTCATTCAACTCAAAGTGTCTGACGTAGTAATCTTATGCCCCCAAAGTCAGTCTCTTCTAAAAATATCCCTTGTGTAGACTTTGTCCTTCACGTCGTCGAGGTGGCTATCGTAGCGGTTGGCGATGATGGCTTGGCTTTGCTTTTTGAACTCATCCAAGTCGTTGACCACTTTGCTGCCAAAGAATGTGCTGTTGCTTTCGAGGGTGGGCTCATAGATGATGATTTCGGCTCCTTTGGCCTTGATGCGCTTCATCACACCTTGAATGCTGCTCTGACGGAAGTTGTCGCTGTTCGATTTCATCGTCAAGCGGAACACGCCGATGATACATTTCTTTTCCTCTGCCGGGTCGAAGTCGCCACGATTGTAATAGCCGTAATAACCGGCCTTGCGCAGCACCCGGTCGGCAATGAAGTCCTTACGGGTGCGGTTGCTCTCCACGATGGCTTGGATTAGGTTTTCAGGCACGTCTGCATAGTTGGCAAGTAATTGCTTGGTGTCCTTGGGGAGGCAGTAGCCGCCATACCCGAAACTGGGGTTATTGTAGAACGTGCCTATGCGCGGATCGAGGCAAACGCCGCCGATGATGTCGCGGGTGCTAAGTCCTTTCATCTCTGCATAGGTGTCCAACTCGTTGAAATAGCTTACACGCAGGGCAAGATAGGTATTGGCAAAGAGTTTCACGGCCTCGGCCTCGGTCAGCCCCATGAACAAAGTCGGCACGTCCTTTTTGATGGCACCTTCCTGCAACAATCCGGCAAAGGTGTGTGCCGCCTTATCCAAGCGTTCATTCCCCTCCGGGCGGCCCACGATAATGCGGCTCGGGTATAGGTTGTCATAGAGGGCCTTGCTCTCGCGCAGGAACTCCGGGGCGAAGATGATGTTGTCCGAGCGCATCTTCTGGCGGATGCCTTCTGTATACCCCACGGGGACAGTGCTCTTGATGACCATGATGGCGCGCGGATTGACCTGCATCACCAGTTCGACAACCTCCTCCACGTGGCTCGTGTCAAAATAATTCTTCACGGGGTCATAATTGGTCGGAGTGGCGATGACCACGAAGTCCGCCTCGCCGTAAGCCTTTGTCCCGTCAAGCGTAGCCGTCAGGTTCAGTTGCTTTTGGGCCAAGTATTTCTCTATGTACTCGTCCTGGACGGGCGACTTGCGCTGGTTGATGAGATTTATCTTTTCGGGTATCACATCCACTGCCGTCACTTGATGGTGCTGCGCCAGCAACGAGGCTACTGAAAGCCCTACGTAGCCTGTCCCGGCTACGGCTATCTTTATACTCTTGTCCATATTCGCCGAAAATTTATCCTTCGCTTTTACCTAAGTGCTATTACCCTAAGAAAGACTGGTTGGGACGGTTCTTCGTACCTTTTTCCTTGACTATCAACGTGTACTTTCACTTACCTCTCGAAATAGGACGCCCGTTGTCCTTGCCAGTTACCGGATTTCTGCGGTCCGACCGATAGAAAAGCCTGGCTCAACATCATTCCGTGGAGGAGGAGTAATCCCCTTTTCCGTAACCGTACTTGTAGCCGTATCGTCCCCCGACGTTTTGCGTGCCGTTGAGCACAACGGCCATGTTCTTGTAGCGGCTCTCATCGTAGGCTTTTTGGAGTTCGGGCAGCATGTCTCGTTCCAGCAGTCCGGTCCGTACCACGAAAAAGGTACGGTCAGCATAACGCCCGATGATCTGCGTATCAGCGACAATCTCCACTGGCGGGCAGTCGATGAACACATAGTCGTACTGTTCTTTCATTTTCTCCATCATTTCCCCGAAGCGTCTGGGCTTCGCGGCTAAGGATGATGAGAAGCAGAATTATGAGGCCATGAAGAACAGCGTCATGGAAGAGGTGCGCCGCATGTTCAAACCGGAGTTCCTGAACCGTATC